>JAXFXP010000086.1:0-25320 GCA_034091595.1 Porphyromonas sp. | reverse complement strand
ATCCACTGGGCTAGCCATTGCATAGCCTGTCTTGCTCCTGGCACGGCTAGACTCCCTGTAACGAAGTCTACCTGCGGGTCGATAATCAATAGTATGCTACTCATAGTACTACAAAGATAGTGATTAGTGGCTAGTGGGCGGTGGTTAGTGGTTGGTGATCAGTTGTTGGCGCCAGCCTACTAGCCACCGCCCACTAGCCATTGAACACTATCTTTACCATCTATTGATTAACTTTGTAGGGACTAAGAAGATACAATAGATATACCAAAGTAATGATGCGACAGACGATATTCCGACTCTTGATACTCCTACTATGCCTAGGAGCAAGCAACGAGCTATGGGCCCGCGGTGGGCGCTTCACCGTTGTGATAGATCCCGGGCACGGAGGCAAAGACCCAGGTGCTATCGGACACGGATATAAGGAGAAAGATGTCGTCCTAGCTATCGCCAAAAAACTCGGCCAGCGTATTCGGGACGAGCACCCGAGTGTGCGCGTCCTCTATACCCGAGAGCGGGATGTCTTCGTTGGTCTACAGGCACGTGCCGACTTCGCTAATAGGCACAAGGCTTCGCTCTTTGTCAGCATACACGCCAACAGCACTGGTAGCGGAGGGAGTGCCTCGGGCACCGAGACCTTTGTGCTAGGGCTTAGCAAGCAGAGCAACAACCTCAGCGTAGCTATGCGCGAGAATAAAGCGATGCTTCTAGAGGATAACTATCAGACTATTTACAAGGGCTTCGACCCCAGCAGCGCAGAGAGCTACATTATGTTTGATGTGATGCAGGAGGCCTATCTGCAGCGTAGCATAGATATGGCGAGCTTCGTAGAGGCGCAGTATCGTCGCAAAGGCATCAAGAGCCGTGGCGTGCGTCAGGATGCCTTCTGGGTGCTGAGTCAGAGCGCAATGCCGAGCATCCTCACCGAGGTGGGCTTCATTAGTAACAGGCGCGATGCCGAGTATATGGGTAGTAGTAGCGGACAGAGCGAGATCGCTGATGCTTTAGCTCGTGCCTTCACCAAGTTTTATCTCGGTCGTGATGTAGAGGGGCGTGAGGCTAGCCAGGAGAGCCGAGAGACGGCCGAGGAGCTCGATGCGTCTAGTAGTCGTGAGACCTCAGCCCGGATACGGAGCCGAGGGGATAAGACGACAGAGCGCAAAGCTACAGGCAAGAGCCTCTACCGTGTACAGATTACTACGGATAGGGAGAAGATAGATACCAAGGACCGTCGTTTCGCACGTTTGGGGATGCCTGTACGCCGTGAGCGTCTTGGCAAGGTCTGGGTCTATATGGTAGGGGGTACGAAGAGCCTGAGTGAGGCACGAACGCTCCGTAAGCAGATAGCTAAGTATTATAAAGATTGTTTTATCATCGAATATATTGGAGGTAAACGCTCAGGCAGAGTCTCTTAGTTGGGGGAAGGCTTAGAGGGACGTAAAAAAGTTTCACCAGGCTCTTGTGTATGTCGAATACTTGTATTACCTTTGCAGTGCAAAAGAACAAAAGGGGCCTATAGCTCAGCTGGTTTAGAGCACCTGCCTTACAAGCAGGGGGTCATAGGTTCGAATCCTATTGGGCCCACCCACGAGAAGCAAGTACTTACGAGTGCTTGCTTCTTTTTTGTCTGCTTACTAGGGGCGTGTTTGTTCGCCTAGTAGGTGAACACTTGTCCGCCTATTAGGTGGGCGATGCTCTGCCTAATAGGTGGCTACGGGCCCCTAACAGAGGGGCTCTTAGAGGGGGGGGGACACGACATCTAGCCAGAGTAAGCTACGGTATATCGATTCTCTACTGCCACTATGGCAGGGTTTGTCAGTCGTGTCGGTCTGTGGCACGTCCTTTGTCTTAACTAAGGGCGTAGGGCGAGCGGCTCCTGTAAGGCATTATTTATATAGAGGCTGGGCCTCGTATAAGCCTGTTCGCCTGCAAAGTATTTAGATAGAATAAAGGAATAAATAAAAACATACAAAGAAATGGGAAAGATAATTGGTATTGACCTAGGTACAACGAATTCGTGTGTATCAGTACTCGAGGGTAACGAGCCTATCGTAATCGCTAACAGCGAAGGTAAGCGCACTACCCCATCTATCGTAGCCTTCATCGAGGGCGGTGAGCGCAAAGTGGGCGACCCCGCTAAGCGTCAGGCTATCACCAACCCCACGAAGACGATCTACTCGATCAAGCGCTTCATGGGCGAGAACTTCGACCAAGTGAGCGGCGAGCTAGACCGCGTGCCTTACTCGGTCGTTAAGGGCGATAACAACACGCCCCGTGTAGATATCGACGGACGTCTCTATACGCCACAGGAAATCTCGGCTATCATCCTACAGAAGATGAAAAAGACGGCCGAAGACTACCTCGGTGCAGAGGTAACGGATGCAGTAATCACCGTACCTGCATACTTCAATGACGCACAGCGTCAGGCTACCAAGGAAGCAGGCGAAATCGCAGGCCTCAACGTACGCCGTATCGTCAATGAGCCTACAGCAGCTTCGCTCGCCTATGGTCTCGATAAGTCGGACCGTGATATGAAGATCGCTGTCTTTGACCTCGGTGGTGGTACCTTCGATATCTCTATCCTCGAGCTCGGGGACGGCGTCTTTGAGGTACGCTCTACCAACGGGGACACGCACCTCGGGGGGGACGACTTCGACCACGTGATTATCGACTGGCTCGCCGATGAGTTCAAGAGCGACGAGGGCGTAGACCTCCGCCAAGACCCTATGGCGATGCAGCGCCTCAAGGAGGCTGCCGAGAAGGCCAAGATCGAGCTATCAAGCTCTACCTCTACGGAGATCAACCTCCCCTACATATTCCCTGTAAACGGAGTGCCCAAGCACCTAGTACGTACGCTAACGCGTGCTAAGTTTGAGCAGCTGGCCGACCGCCTTATCCAGGCCTGCGTTGCCCCCTGCGAACAGGCTCTACGCGATGCTAAGCTCTCCAAGAGCGATATCGACGAGGTGATCCTCGTGGGTGGCTCTACACGTATCCCTGCCATTCAGGCTATTGTGGAGAAGATCTTCGGCAAGACCCCAAGCAAGGGCGTGAACCCCGACGAAGTAGTGGCCGTAGGTGCTGCCATCCAGGGCGGTGTACTCACGGGCGAAATCAAGGACGTACTACTCCTAGACGTTACTCCTCTATCACTCGGTATCGAGACTATGGGCGGTGTGATGACCAAGCTCATCGAGGCGAATACGACCATCCCTACGAAGAAGAGCGAGATCTTCACGACGGCTGTAGACAATCAGCCCTCGGTAGAGATTCACGTGCTACAGGGTGAGCGTTCGCTTGCTAAGGATAATAAGAGCATTGGCCGCTTCAACCTAGACGGCATCGCTCCCGCTCCTCGTCAGACGCCACAGATCGAGGTAACCTTCGACATCGACGCCAACGGTATCCTCAACGTAACGGCTGTGGACAAGGCTACGGGCAAGCAGCAGAACATCCGCATCGAAGCCTCTAGCGGTCTGAGCGAAGACGAAATCAAGCGTATGAAGGCCGAAGCCGAGGCTAATGCCGAGGCCGACAAGCGTGAGAGCGAGCGCATACAGAAGCTCAATCAGGCTGACAGCACTATCTTCCAGACCGAGAAGCAGCTCAGCGAGCTAGGCGACAAGATACCTGCCGACAAGAAGGCGCCTATCGAGGCCGCCCTCGAGAAGCTACGCACAGCCCACAAGGAGCAGAACATCGAGGCTATCGAGGCCGCTCAGGCCGAGCTGAACGCTGCCTTCCAGGCTGCTAGCGCAGACATCTATGCTCAGCAGAATGCCCAAAACGCTCAGCCTAACGCTGGCGCTCAGGGTGGCAACGCTCAGCAGGGTGGCGCAGACATCACCGACGCCGACTTCGAAGAAGTGAAGTAAGGGTTTAGGAGTGGTCGGTGGCTAGAGGCTGGCGCACGCTAGGTCTAGTCTTAGCCTCACTAGGAATACTAGCGCTAGTATGGCGGGCTTGAGCCCGCCCACTGAACACTGCCCACTGAACAGCGCACAGGGCCACAGCAGACTTGTTCTGCTGTGGCCCTGTCTGCATATGCCCCTGGGGCTAGGGAGGCTAGTGTCCCTAGTGCCCTCTAGATAGTACGGCTAGCCCACCTCACTAGCCACTGATTATCATTATCTTTGTGCTATACTATCACTCAACGAATCCCAAAGCACCATGAAGCAGATACTACGCCCACACATACACTACGAGGAGCTATACTGCTATCAAAAGGCCGAGAGTCTGTACAGGATGACCTACACCTTCTGCGAACGCTTCTTGCCCGCCCATGGCGACCGTACCGTGGACCAGATGAAGCAGGCTGCCCGCTCGGGCAAACAGAATATCGTCGAAGGGCTCGAGGATGGCAAGGCCTCTATCGAGATGGAGATACGACTCCTCAATGTAGCCCGAGCTAGCCTCAGAGAGCTACGGGAAGACTACCTCGACTACCTCAAAACACGTGGCCTCGAGACCTGGACGCGGGAACACCCCCGATATGATGGGCTATTGCAGTTTTGTCGGAAGCATAACGTCTATGAGGATTATGCCGAGTTGCTACAGCGTTGCCAAGCGGAGGAGTTCTGCAACATTGCCCTGACGCTCTGCCATATGGTAGACCGCATGCTACAGAGCTACCTAGAGGTGACGGAGCGGGAGTTTCTAGCCGAGGGCGGTATCAAGGAGCGCATGTATGCCGCCCGCGTAGCTCAGCGCCAGGTGCAGAGCGCCCCCAAGCCAGAGCAGACAGACGAGCTGTCGGCCTTGCGTGCCGAGGTCTCAGCCCTGCGTAGTCAGCTCGCCCGCCTGCAGGCCCGCCTAGAGCAGGCTAGCGAGGGCTAGTGTGCCTAGTGGGTCTAGTGTCCCTAGTAGGTCTGGCGCACGCCACTGACCACTGCCACCAGCCACTATAGCCCCTGTGCCATGATCTGGCACAGGGGCTATCTACCTTTGCACGTGATCGGAATAGTACAGAGAAGAACGTATGGAAACGAAGAAAAGACAGAGGGCCACACTGACGCTGATAGAGGCCCTAGACAAGATCCTAGAGCATGCCAAAGGTTCACAGCTAAAAGCCCCTTTTTATCGCAAGGTCAAGCGCTATACAAACTATATAGCGGAGCGGCTGGAGCTCTCGCCTGAGGAGAGTGTCGTACTCGCTTTGTTTGTAAACAACTCACACTCTAGGGCGATACAGTTTAGCGACTTTCAGGGCTATCTCGACTGCCGTATGACGCAGATGTTCGGCCTACTCAATGCGGTAGATACGCTCGTAGAGCGCGAGTACATCTACAGATCTACTCGGCACAAAGAAGTCCACTATCGTATGCCGAGCGAGTTTATAGACGCTATCCGCCGAGATGAAGTCTACACACTCCCTGCTACGATAGGCTTGACGCTCGTGGAGCTATTCTCGGCCTTCAAACACCTATTCGAGTTAATCGGCAACGGGGAGACCGAATGCTATGACCTCAAAAACCGTGTGATGGATATCTTGGCTGAGAACACACAGCTAGCATTCTGCCGCGATTTGCTAGACCTTAAGCTGAGTACCTACGACACTCTCTTGTTTGTCTTTATGGCGCATAGGTTGGTCAATTTAGGGGACGCACAGATATCGATAAGGTACGATCTGGATGATATCTTCCCCGAGATCTATGAGCTAGCCTCCGTGGCCAATTCGCTCAAGCAAGGCTATTCGGGGCTTGTAGAGCATGGCCTTGTAGCCTTTTGCTTCGAAGATGGCTTTGCCAACAAAGAGGAGTGGTCTCTCACGGCCCTGGCCAAGCAATCGTTTCTGTCTGAGCTGTCTTACATAGACGCTGCGGACATTATCAAGAGCAAGGATATTATACAATCCGAGAGTATCAACCCCAAGACTCTGTATTACCCCCTCGAGGTAGAGGAGCAGGTAAGCAACCTGGAGCGCTTACTCAGGGATGAGAACTATCAGGCCGTCAGAGCACGCCTCCGAGCCGAGGGCTATCGTACAGGCTTTACCTGCCTGCTCTATGGCCAGCCCGGGACGGGGAAGACGGAGACGGTCCTACAGATAGCTCGCCGTACGGGCAGAGACCTTATTCAGGTGAATATCTCAGAGATTAAGAGCAAGTGGGTGGGGGAGAGTGAGCAGAATATCAAGAAGGTATTCGATAGCTACCGTACGCTAGTGGCCAAAAGGCCCTTGGCTCCCATCCTACTTTTTAACGAGGCTGATGCCATTATCAATATGCGTCAAGAGCAAGCTAATAGTGCCGTAGACAAAATGGAGAACAGCATACAGGATATCATCTTGCAGGAGATGGAGAACTTGGAGGGTATCCTGATTGCTACGACCAATCTAGCGAGCAATCTAGACAAGGCCTTCGAGCGTCGCTTTTTGTATAAAATAGAGTTCAGTAAGCCCACGCTTGAGACCCGTATGGCTATTTGGCGAGAGATGTTGCCCTCACTCCCAAAAGCGGAAGTCCGAGAGCTGGCCGAAGCTTATCCTTTCACTGGAGGACAGATCGAGAATATCGCTAGGCACTACACTATCGATAGTATCCTCTATGGTGCGGATGGCGATATCCTCACACGTCTACATAAGCACTGCCGAAAAGAAGTGCTCAACCGCAAGAGTATGGGGAGGATTGGTTTTTAGTGGGCGGTGGCTGGCGCAGGCTAGGTCTAGTGTCCCTAGTAGATCTAGTAGCCCTAGTGTCCCTAGTCTCACTAGGAATGCTAGCGCTAGGCTGGCGGGCTCAAGCCCGCCCACTAGCCACTAACCACTATAAATACCTATCTTTGTCCCATATAGATAAGCATAAATCCTATGAAGACTGTATTCGTATTCCTAGCAGAGGGCTTCGAAGAAATCGAAGCCGTTACGACTATCGACCTCCTGCGCCGTGCCGGCCTCGCTGTACAGACCATCGCTGTAGGCTCTAGCCTAGAGGTCGCTGGCGCTCATCATTTGCCGATCATAGCAGACAGACATATCAGCAATGCCGAGCCTGAGACGGCTGACGCTTTCGTACTCCCTGGCGGGATGCCAGGCATGACAAACCTAGCTGCTAGCCCCGAGCTCATGGATATCCTACAGCGTGGCCATGCCGAGGGCAAGCTACTGGCGGCTATCTGTGCAGCTCCGAGTATATTGGGCCGTCTAGGCTTTCTAGAGGGACGCCCTGCCACGTGTTACCCTGGTTTCGAGTCTGAGCTCGGGGGCTATGTGCCTACGGCTGATACCGTCGTCGTTACCCCTGGCATCATTACCGCCAAGGGGCCGGCCTATACGATGGACTTTGCATTGGCTATCGCTACCGAGTTGGTTGGCGCTGAGGTTAGTGAGGATGTTCGTCGAGGGGTATATGCCCTTAGCTAAGGCCTATGGATGTGCGTAAGCTCCTAAGCTCTTCTTGGCTACGTCTAGCGCTCTGCCTCGTCATAGGACTTATCCTAGCGGGTGGAGCGCTTGTGCTCGGGGAGCGTCGTCGTGCCTCTGCCGAGCGAGCTGCTGCTGAGGCACAGCGCATGGCTCTACCCGACACGCTTAGGGTACTCACCCTCTCGGGGGCCACGACCTACTTTACCATCCAGCAGGAGCAGATGGGTTATCAGTACGAGCTGCTCCGTCTATATGCCGAGGAGGTAGGCTTACCCTATAGCATTCGTATTGTGCCTACGCTCGATAGCCTGCATACCTTGCTACGCAGTGGTAGCTACAATCTGAGCATTACCCCCGAGCCGATTACCAAGGCTGGGCAGAGCGAATGGCGCTTCACGGGGCCGAGTATAGAGCGTGGGATGGTGCTTGTGCAGCGTAAGGCCGTGAGCCCACAAGATAGTAGCTATGTGCACAACGTTACGGAGCTTATCGATAAGCCTCTGTACATCCTCTCGGGGACACATTACGAGCAACGCCTTGCGAACTTAGGCGCTCAGCTAGGGCGTGCCCTAGATGTACACACTGTAGAGGATGCTACCACCAATGCTGAGGACCTCATAGCTCTGGTGGCCACTGACAGCATCGACTACGCTATCGTGGATAGTGAGCTGGCAAGGCTAGCGCATACTTATTATCCTAATATTGATTACAAGCTGGAGGTAGGATTCTCTCAGCGCTTGCGTTGGACAACGACTTCTGATTACGAAGGCTTAGCCCGTAGCATCGACTCATGGAGCGAAAATATGCCGAGCCTCGAGCGAGCGAAGGGCATCTACAAGAAATACTTCGAGGTCTACAAAGTGCCGATTATAGAGGCTCCTAAGGAAGAGCCGAGTCCGCCTGAGGGCAGGCCTGATTATCGTCCTGCAACGCCTCGCGGAGCTATCTCGCCTTTTGATGACTTGTTTCGCAGCTCAGCTGGTCCCTTGCCTTGGTCTTGGCACCTGCTAGCAGCCATTGCGCATCAGGAGTCGAGCTTTCGTCCCGAGGTCGTAGCCTGGAGTGGAGCCCGTGGACTGATGGGCATTATGCCTGCTACAGGGCGCAACTACGGAGCCGAGGTGGAGGACTTGCTCTCGCCAGCTGTATCGATACGCATATCTGTGCGTTGTCTCGTCGACAATGCAGCCATATATCGCTCTATAGGCAACCTCGAGGAAAGGCTATGCTTTACGCTGGCGAGCTACAACGCTGGTGCCGGACACGTGCAGGACGCTCAGCGTCTGGCCGAGAAATATGGTGGCAACCCTAGGAGCTGGGCCGATGTAGAGCAATACATACTCCTCAAGAGTGAGCGCAAGTACTACACTGACCCTGTCTGCAAGCATGGCTACCTGCGTGGCAAAGAAACCTACAACTATGTGCGCGAGGTACGTGATCGCTACCACAGTTATAGAGGACACTAAATGAAACGAATACATTGGCGAGACCTAATGCGCCCTATTTATGGGGGGATATTCTGGGCAAATAAACAGAGTCTACTGCGCATCGCCCTCGTGGTGGGTGCAGTGCTCTTCGCCGTGATATCGCTCCTCGTATCGGAGCGTCTTGTCCGCCTTATGGGGCAGGAAGAGCGTCGTAAGATGGAGATATGGGCCGCAGCCACACAGGCTGTCGCTAGTAACGACTACGAGCAGTCTCTATACTTCGCTAGCCGTATCCTAGAGAGTAATACTACCATCCCCATGATACTTGTCGATGGGCAGGGGCGCATCCTTAGCTACAACAACATCGACTTACCTCGTAGTAACCCCGAGAAGTACCTATACCAGCGCTTAGCGGAGTTTCGTGAGGGCTATCCCCCGATCAAGATAGAGAATGTAACAACCGAATACCTCTACTATTCGGATAGCTCTACGCTACAGCAGCTGCTCCTCTTCCCCTATGTGCAGGTAGCCGTCTTCCTCGTTATCCTCGGCATCAGCGTCCTGGCCATCACGAGTATGAAGCGTGCAGACCAGAACCATATCTGGGAGGGTATGAGTCGCGAAACTGCCCATCAGCTAGGTACGCCTATCTCCTCACTAATAGCCTGGCGCGAGCTGCTCTCTATGCAAGGGGTAGACCCCAGCATTCTGGGTGAGATGGGCAAAGACATTGAGCGCCTAGAGGTCATTGCCGACCGCTTCCAGAAGGTAGGCTCTATGCCGAAGCTCCTACCCGTAGATCTTGGTGAGCTAATCCATAAGAGTGTCGATTACCTCCGGCCACGTATCTCTCAGCAGGTCCGTATAGAGCTTGTAGACGAGCCCACAGAGGCCGTCATCGTGCCCCTGTCGGAGACTCTTATCGCTTGGGTCTTTGAGAATCTTGTGAAGAATGCCGTCGATGCCATGAAGGGCAAGGGAGATATCACCATCCGCTACTGCCGGCGAGGCAGCGAGGCGCATATCGATCTGCGAGATACGGGTCGCGGTATGCCACGTAGTCAGTACGAAGCTATCTTTCGCCCTGGTTATACGACACGCAAGCGTGGCTGGGGCTTAGGTCTTTCGCTCGCCAGACGTATTGTGGAAGACTACCATCGAGGGCGTATCTATGTGCGTGAGAGCCGCGAAGGGCAGGGGACGACCTTTCGTATAGAGCTAGCGATAGAACCGTAGTATGCTGTGCATAGTCTCCGATAGAGCGCTCTCTCGCTTTCTGTTGGACTGTGTCTACTGCAAGACGTAGCCTCTTTTCGCCCTAAAGTAAGCCTCTAGGCCATCTGGTATTAAGCAGATAGTCTAGAGGCTTTAGCTTTTGGAGGACTGATCATAAAAAGAACAATCCCCGCCCCTTGCGGAGCGAGGATGTTCCCATCATCAATCATCATCTCAAATCATAACACCATATCATTGTGTTCGCTTAATACTACTCGGTCGAGCAATAATAAACTCGGTATTATTTCAGTCTTAGGTCGAAAGTACTACTACTTTGTCTCTGTTTATACTTTAGAGTCCGTAGGTGTTAAGAGGTTTAACCGAGTGAAGAAAAAATTTTCACTTAAGGGTTAATCAATGTTGTAAAGCACGAAAATACATGTGATTAGCTATCGATGTAAATTTTTGTAGTTCGCTAGAAAGGCTGAGCGACTACTACTTTAGGCTAGTCATTTGCTTGAGGCAGGGGTAAGTTGCCTGGTAGCTTGAGGCCGTGCAAAGGTCTCGTTTTAGTTGATGTATTGCCAAAGCGTAATAGTATTGCGAGGGAAAGGTAGACGCCAGCCCGCTGAATGACTCAGTGGTCTGGCGTCTCTAAGTAAGAAGCTTGTAGCCTCCTCCGGTAGTCTAGCGTGCTGCTTACCTTCGGGGAGCTATAGCATAGATCTGCGGATTATCTACGATATGTACCAAGCGCAGAGTTTAGAACCAACGACCGGTGTTTTCGTCTCCACGTCCACCTTCTAGGCGGAGGTCCATATCTGCTTCGAGATCACCTTGACTAATGCCAAGAAGCTTCATTAGGGCTCGTATGACAGATTGTTGTGTGTCTGTCATTGAGCTTAAGTCAAAGCCCGACTCGATATTACTCGTTTCCTCGGTGTCTAGCCAAGTATAGCAAGGGATGGGTATGCTGAGCAGTCTTTGACCATTCTTCGTGATAAACTCTGAGGGTGTGTGTGCGGGCGAAAGTTTGTTGTCACTTCCCTTTTTCCCCTTGGGTGTTGTCCAAAGTTGCAAATTGAGTACAAACTTCCTGTCCCCCTTATTGAATAGGAAAAAGCCCTTATGGCCTACGGGGTCTGTATCTCCTGATAGCTGTGTACGCTTGCTGTGTGCGGACTCGTTCCAAGTTTTTGTATCTCGATAGTAGTAGCTGATGAGTTCCTCTGGTTTATCGCTTACAGACGTATTTGTTCCGAAGCTTCGGATATGCTCGGGGCGATAAAATATCTGATGCTGCCCATTGGCAAACTCCCCAGTTATTTCTTGGTCTTGTCCATTATAGAATCGTGTAAAGAGCCCATATACAGGCATGCCAAGTTCCCCTTGCTTGTAAACGCGAGCTTGAATTGTTAAGAACTGCTTGAGGCTACCAGAGGTGATCTCCCACTTGCCATTGCGCCATTCGAGGGTCATCTCTTGCTCAATACCAAGATTGGGGCTCTTGAAGCCTTTAGGGCCAGGGATGTAATGGAACTCCATGCCATGCAAGTGTCCCTCTAGGAGCTCCAGCTTAATCTTGCGGACTGAGGTTGTGTTTGTACCCCCGAGCGTAGTTGCGCCCATCTCTGGGGCTTTTTCGTCTTCTGTGGGTTGCTCTTGCTCCTTGTCGCTGTCGCTGGGTTTATCGCCTGCGGTGGCGCCTTCCTCGCGGAAGTTGAGCGCAACGGATATATCCATATCGCTTAGGCTTTTGAGCTTACGGTCTGGGGCATAGAAAGGGCTGAGGATACCACCATCGAGGTATTTGCTCTTGTAGGCATGCAGGAGCTCGGCCTTGATGGTCAGCGTACCTATAGCCTTGGGGAAGCTGATGAAACCTTCGAAGCCTAGAGGGTTTTCCTTACCACTATACTTATCAGCAGTTTTGTCCGCATACACGTAGCTGTAGGGGATACGTTCGGCTTCGCGCACGATGCGGTTATTCTCGTATAGTGAGAAGAAGTGCTGGTGTATTTTATCCTGTCCGTTGTGGATAAATTGTTCGTTCATCGGCTGACCGCTGGGAGAGAAGTAGGCAATGTCTAGCTTGTAGACTGTGCCGGGGCTCTTAGCCTGCGTCTTGACGATGAATTCTTGTGCAGAGCCTTCGGCATAGCCCCAGGAGGCATCGCTTTTTTGCTCCCATACGATCTGTTGTTTTTTTGCGTCTAGGGCTATCTGCGCAAGGCTCTGATAGTCTAGGGTAGCGTCTGTAGGGAGCTGTGCTTCGTGGAGGGTGTAGATAACCTTGCTAGGGTTCTCGTGAAGCTTGTTTTCGATTTCATTCTTTGGCTTGACGGGCTCGCTCTTGTCGCAAGCCACGAAGGTTAGCAAGCCCGTTAGGGCGAAGCTAGCTAATCGCCCCATCGATTTGAATTGCTGAATCATACGTTTTGGTTTTGATGTGGTTATGGAGCCACCTCTCGTACCTGCATATAGTGGGTACAAGAGGGGCAGTTAGTTATGTTTTGGTTAGTTGGTCGGAGCATGTCTGCGAGGTCTATACACTAGACCTCGCAGAATAGCTACCGACGACTATGGGCGGAAGACCA
Source organism: Porphyromonas sp. (assembly GCA_034091595.1). Classification (GTDB taxonomy): domain Bacteria; phylum Bacteroidota; class Bacteroidia; order Bacteroidales; family Porphyromonadaceae; genus Porphyromonas. Next base: position 12,721 of record JAXFXP010000086.1, on the reverse strand, counting down.
GTGGAATACTGGCGTCTAGCTCGCTCGTATTTACGAGCTCTGCGCTAGGGTGATAGAATGGATGTGCCGTCGTGCCTGGCACATACTTGCTGATGCTGGCGTGGAAAAGCTCCATGCGCAGCTCTAGAGGGCTCGTAAGCTCTCGGAAGCGTACATAGCCACGCAGTCCGATAGGGTTCTGCTCAGCGAGGAGCTGCCCCTTCTCGTCTAGGTCAGCGTAAATATATTCGTAGGGTAGGTTGCTAGTCTGACGCTTCTGTGTGCCCTTGTAGTAGCAGAGGAAGTGTTGGTGTAGACGATCCTGTCCCTCTTCGATGAATTCTCCGTTCATATCATCACCATCGGGAGCATAGTAGTTGAGCTCTAGGCGGTATACGGTCTGGGGACTCTGCGTGATGGTCTTAACCGTAAATTGAGGCTGAGTGCTACCAGCATAGCCCCACGAGCCATCGGCCTTTTGTTCGTAAGTGAAGCTCTGCTTGTTGACGGGGGCCTTGTCGCTGATACTTGCGAGGTTGGCAAAAGCGAAATTCTTACCTTCGGCTAGCGTGGCTTCTGTGAGGGAGATAACGATCTTGGTAGGTTCCTCGTGGTGCTTGTGCTCTAGCTCGTTCTCGGGCTTAACTGGTTCGTTTTTCTTACAGGCTGTGCCGAGTGTGGCTATAGCGATAAGGGCAGCAAGGCTTAGCTTGCTGAGTATTTGTCTAGTTGGGATATTCATTTTGAATGTTTTTTCTCCAAAGAGGTGTGTAACGAGTCGTATCCGAATATGGGGATACGTCTAAATGGCTTGCTCCCTGAGGAAACCTCAGAATACAAGGGATGGGAGTGCTATGTTCTTGGCACTCGTGGGTTACATACTCAGTGCAGGGGGCGCCCGAAGAGAGAAAAAGCGTGGATGCTCTGTACTCGGTGGTACAGGGCACAGGGCCGAGGTGAGGACAGCATACTGCGCCATTGGGGCGAGGCAAGGCTGCGGAAGGCTAGGGAGACTAGGGGCGAGGTTGTGTGCTGGTAGCTCGCAGTGTCCGTGGTCCTTGTGGTAGTGCAGTTCTTTGCCGCAGTGATGGTCCTGCTGTCGGTTATGCTGTGGATGTGTCTGTATATGTACAGCGAGGAGGCTCAGGACGCATAGATACATCCCGAGGAGCCACTTGGCCTTTAGCCTATGTATTAGCTCTCGTCTGTGCATAATTCTCAGTATTGGGATAAGTTAATATCCACTTACAAAGGTAGGTATTTTTGCAGATAGTGGCAGGCTGCCCCGAGTGTGCGCTTTTTTCGGAGCTATGCGTAGCGCCCTCTAGTGGGGGAGTTGCACGGGATGAATTTATCAAGAGTAGCTCGGTGGATGTTTTACCCCTAAGCGTTTTGACCCTACTATTGGGCCTCTGTGCGCTCCCCTAATAGGCAGCCCTTTGGCCGCCTATTAGGGGACGACTTGTCCACTCGGTATGTGGCCAATCCTTTGCCTATTATGTGGCTACAGCCCGCTCAGAGAGCGGGCTGTAGCATAGGACTAGTGCCGACTAGGGCTGCTTGGCTTAGCCTTGTGCTTGCCAAAGCTCTCTCATGGCTTCCTCTTCTTGCCTAATGCGGATAAAGAGCAGGCATAGGTATAGAGGATATCCGATTATAAGGGTTATCCAGGCGTGGCAGAGGAGGGCTACACCGATTAGCTCGGGCATAATATTGAGGAAGTAGTTGGGGTGACGTACCGTGCGGAAGAGGAAGCTACGCTCGAGTCTCTGCTGCGGTGCGATGTAGAGCTTGACCGTCCAGATATCCCTCAGCTTGTAGATGACGTAGAATAGTACACCGTAGGCGAAGAGCATAATGCCCAACCCGAGTGCCGAGAGGCTATCGAAGGATACATCCCGCACATAGGCTTCGTAGAGAGCCCCGAAGTAGTAGGCGATGTGGGCTAGGGTTAGGAGGAGCGAATTGAGTTTCCCGTACTGTTTGGCTCCTAGGCGTAGTAGTCGCTTTTCGTTACGGATAGAGAAGGACAGGGATACGAGTCGCAAAGCAAAGAATGCGACGAAGATCATTGTGATGTACTGCATAATCGAATAAATCGTGTTATTGAATAAGTCTCAGAGGCTCCCTCTGCTCTGTAGTGCCTATATCCTCCCTGATATTAGGAGAGTTGACTGAGGATACACAGATTGCTGATTTGTTTCCCCTTGTGATATTTTGGGCACAAAGGTACGATAAATCTGCCGACTCGGCAAAGCCTCTACCGATGGCTGCCGCTAGGGTGCAGGCCGCCCTGCTAGCCACTTTATAACTATCTTTGTGCTGTGATGACTAAGGAACAGTATAACATACGTATATATAGCTCATGGAGTTGGCTCGCAGCGATGGTGCTAGCTGTACTCGTAGGCCTCGTAGGCTGCTCCAAGCCCAAGGTGGAGCGTAGCGACCTCGGTATCGAGTTGGATTCGGCCTATATGATGCTGACGCGTGGCGTCGATATGCTTGTGAGCGACTCGGGACAAACGAAGTATCGTCTTGTTAGCCCCGTGTGGATTGTCTATGACAGACCCGACCGCAAGGAGTGGCTTTTCCCCGATAGCCTCCGCATGTATAGCGTCGACAGCGTCCAGCCAGCTATGCAGCTCGTTACAGCAGACTCGGCTATCTTTTATGTTCCTCGAGAGGAGTGGGTGCTTATCGGCAACGTACGTATCCACGGTCTCAAGGGGGAGAAGCTATACACCCAGCGCCTGCACTGGCTACAGAGCGAGAAGCGCCTATTCTCCAACGACACAACCTACTTTTACACCGATGGGCGCGAGCTCCATGGCGACCGCTTCGAGGCCAAAGATGACCTCTCTAGCTACTCGATTTACCAGAGCCGTGGCGACTTTCGTGTAGAGGAGCGTGAGCCTAGTGCTCCCACTGTGGCTGGTAGCGCCACCACAGCTCCCCCCACGCCCAACGGAGCACCTGTGTCGACTCATCAGCCTGCGAATACCAAGCGAGGACAACTTCCCCCAGGGCATTGAGCCATAGCAATGTAGATGTAGTATCCCCGCCCTCGGCACATACGTTGCCGGGGGCGGGGATATTCTTATGTGTGTGTGGATATGCTATGGAGTATCTGTGCGCTACCTTAGGATGGTTGCCTAAGCACTGCCGAGCATAATCTGAGACTGTTCTTAGAAGGTTAGATAGACAATTAGTGGTAGGTTGTTGTGTTAGTTTGGATATTTTTAACTATCTTTGTGGCGCTTTACAACGCAGAGTAGTTCTCGAGGCGGATTGTAATAGCCTGTGAGAGGGGGCTCGCATTTAGTAGTTGGTCCTTTTTGTGGACTAGATACGAGCTATATAAGTAGAAAGTAATACGAAAGTAATACGAAAGTAATACAATAACTATCTTATAATTATTACCATGAAACGTCAGAAACGAACGTATGCACCTCCAGCAATAGAGGTGTGGTATCTACAACACCAAACAAGTGTATTAAACTTCCTCTCTACAGGAGGCGATGTGGACGACATCATCAAAGGCACTGGCACTATTACTAGTGATGAATGGGATGAATTTTCTTAACCTTAACATTAGAGCCAAGCAGATGAGAACAGTACACTTTTATATAAACTCTATGTTTATTGTGCTGGCTTCGTTGATGGGATGCGCCCAATCTGACGAGCAGCCAATGCTCCCTACCGTACAGACACCTCAGGGCGAGGTGGTAAATGTTAGTATAGACTCCGAGTTCGATTTATTGCAGATATCTCAGGATGAGGAGACTATCAGGGCTGTGCAGATCGGCCAAGATGCCAACAATGTACCGCACATCAAGCTCCCAGTGGGGAATACTTCCAAGCTCCGTGTCTTCCTCCGTAAGCTAGGGCAGTCGGGGGATAATGCCACGACCTCAGCGCTATTGCCTGCCGAGGTGAGCTACAACCAGCAGACCAAGAAGTACAGAATAGTAGCCAAGGGGCCCATACAGCTACAGAACGCAGGCGATAAGTTTTCGCAAGGGCAGTGGTACATCTCTGCCATCTGGGGAAAAGGTGTAGAAACAGGACCTGCTCGACTACGTCATACGCTACCACAACAAGCACCGATCAATACACGTACGCTATCTATGGAGAATGCGACAGAGGTAGAGGTCCCTGTAGTAGCGCCTTGGACACGTATCGACAATACCCAGAGTGGGGGCGAGACACTAACGAATATAGATCTGAGGTTTCGGCCACTAGGCGTACTCCTCTCTCTAAAGCTTACGAATGGCACTGTATATCCTGTGGAGATTGCTAACTTCAAAGCCGCACTGAGAGGTTTCTCTGTTAATGGTCACCTATCTGTAGAGAACGTTAAAGACCAAGAGATGCAAAGCGGGGCGATGCCCAAGTTTATTGCAGGGGCGACAACAGAGCAGGCTATTGCCCCCGAGATACTAACACTTGAGCCATTTAAGGACGATTTCTCTCCCATCTACATATGGTTCTACCCTACGGAGGATGAAGGCAACGCTAATACCCACGAGGTCTCACTGGCACTCTCTAGCAAGAAGAGAGGTACGATGGATGCGCGCTTGGAGCCCAAAGACCAGTTTCTGGCAGAGCCCAAAGACCCAGAGTTCCAAGACTTCTATATCGTAGACTATACGTTCAGCAAGAAGCCTGAGCACGGTACATACTATGCGACTACCTATAAGTTGCGCTCTCAACTAACGATCACGGAGTACTTCATACAAGAATATAAGAACAAAACCTACGGCTACGTTGAGATCTATAACCCCAACGTAGACCCCATCGTTCTAGAGAACTATGGACTTATCCGAGTAATCGATAATGAAAGTTACGGACTACCCAAAGGCTCAGATGGACTTACTCAAGGCTTTCTATTTCCACAACTATCTGCGATTAAAGATAACACAGGTCGCACACACGAGACCCTCGTCCTCTCTCTAGCACTCAAAGACAATCAACTCTCTCCTTGGTACCCCAATAGTCTGGGGATCAATAGCGATGCTGATGTTAAGAATGGGAAACCTAGAAGTCCCATGACAAGTCAATGGAATGGTAGACTTGAACGTGTTCATTTCGTTAAGAAAAGAGAGACTATGCTCAATGGTAAATATACCCTCGAGGGCGGGCGTACGATGCTCGTACTTATGAGTGGTCACCTAGCCAATAATAGTAGCCTCCAAGACCCTGTTCCGGGAGATACTAACGCACCAGCATTCCCTGAGTACATCAACCAAGCCTTTGAGAAGGGCTACTGCCAATATATCGTTGCCGTAGACAACCCATACAATAGTGCCAAGAATGTGTATAGTCCTAAAAGTACGGAAGCAGGGGTAATGAATATGGATAGACTTGATGCTTTGGCACTAGTGCAGAGGCATCATAAAAATCCGATAAGACGCCGTGGTGCAGATGCTACGAGTCTAAACAACCTAATGAACCTACAGTATGGTAGTTGGGGATACTATCGTGATAGGGTAGCGACTAATGAAAACCACTTCCGAGGACGCACAGCAGTACAATTTACCTCAGATGCCTTCTGGCATACTTACAGACAATGGTACCAAGCACGTGTAAATACGGGGACTACTTCTGGGAACAGAGAATATCTGGGAGAGCCTTATTGGGATAGCTCTGCAAAGCGTATGCTCATCCCTCTCCCCAAGAAAGTGATTTCCCCTGGGGTAAGACGCTATGTCGGCAATACCAAGCAAGCATGGGACAAGCTCCCAGCGTTTGATATACGCAATTCGCGCTACTAGAGACGCCCGCACGGGCTCTACTAGATAGAGGTCGATAGCACAAGGAGACACCCCCTGTCCCTACGGCTCAGCTGTAGGGACAGGGGGTGTTGTAGTGAGTTTTGGAGTGGGCTGGCGTGCGCACGCTAGGGCTGGTCTAGCTGGTCTTACTAGTAGTCCCGAGTAGCCCTAGGGATACTAGCCACTGAATACTGACCACTGCCTACTCGCCACTAACCTCCGGCTCAGCCAACGGCGTACTGGCAGATCGTATATGCGTAGTAGTAGGTAGGCCAAGACGATATTGCCGAAAAAGAGCGCTAGCGCTCCAGGCAACGACTGTAGGACCGTCAATTCATTGCTCCGCACCCAAGCGATATATAGGTATACAGAGGGGTAGTGGATGATGTACAGCGGATAGGATAGCTCGCCTAGGAACGTGTACAGCCTCCGCAAGCGAGGGCTCTCCGTGCTATCCGAGGCCCCTAGCCACAGCAGCACAGGGAAGATAAGCATCACGACAACACACTCATACAAGGCATTCATCCAGAGCGTATCAGCATCGCCTATACGTGGCATCACCAGCAGGGCTACTAGCACAAGTGCCGAGAGCCAGAAGCCACGACGATAGGCCACTGGGCGGTAGAGCCTAGAGAGGAGTACCCCAGCACCGAAGGAGAAGCACACACGTGCCAGACCACCCCAGAAGCCCCCATCGGCAAAGCTCCAGCCTGCCCCGAGGTAGCCCCAAGGAGAGTGGACAAAGCCCTCATAGGCGAGCCCCGCCCCGCAGAGCAGGACTGCCAACGTTAGCCCCCACGTCGGTAGATGACGCAGGACAAGCGCATATAGGATATTGCCGATATACTCGAAAAACAAGGACCACGTAGGGCCATTGAGCGGGAAGATTTCGGTATAGCCACGTATCTCCCAGCTCGGCAGAGAGGGGATAAGCAGAGCATTCATCAGCGTCGATAGCAGCACCATCCCTATGGGAACGAGGTGCAGCGGCTGCGTAGGCGTCGCCTGAGTGTAAAACATCAGCCCCCCGAGGAGAGCGCTGAGGATGAGCATCGGATGTAGGCGGATGAGGCGTCGCTTGATAAATTCGCTGAGGCCCATCTGTCCCCAGCGTCCGTCGTAGGCATAGCTCACGACGAAGCCCGAGAGGAGGAAGAAGAAATCAACGGCCAGATAGCCGTGATTGACCTCTTGGCTGAGTGGACTCTCGGCAAAGGCCTCGAAGATGTGATACCATACGACTACAAGGGCGGCTATACCGCGTAGGCCGTCTAGGGCTAGGTAGTGTGGGTGACCAGCGGAGGTGCTGGGGAATTGTGGTTGCTGGTGCATAAGAGTTTTTTTTAGAGTGGTCGGTAGCTAGTGGTCAGTGAGCAGTGAGCAGTGGCTGGCGCTAGGTCTAGTCTGGCTGGTCTTACTAGTAGCCCTAGTAGTTCCTAGTAGTCCTAGGGATCTAGCCACTGAATACTGACCACTGCATACTAGCCACTAGCCGCTGCTCACTGCGGGCTTTGCCCGCCGCCCCTGCGTATCTCCGTAGAGGAGATGTCCATCAGCGGGGCATCCGTGCAGAGGGTATGTGGTATATCTGTGTATTCGCTGGGCTCGATGTCGTAGCCCGGGCGGGGGTAGACGTAGAGCCTAATGAGCGAGAGCAGGTATTGCCAGCGACTCCAGGAACGGAAACGCTGTAGATTGTCGCTACCGATGATGAGGGCAAAGTCCTCCCTCGGGTACAGCAGGCGCAGAGCTTGTACCGTACGCCATGTGTAGAGCGGACGAGGGAGCGTCTGCTCGATCTCTACGAGGCGCATATAGGGGTATGGGGCTATGGCCTCATGGATGAGACGTACACGCTCGAGGTAAGGCCACTGCTCAGCCGCATCCTTCTGGGGGTTGAGGGGGCTAAGGATGAGCCATACCTCGTGTGCGCCCAGGCTCTCGTAGGCATAACGGGCGAGGGCTAGGTGTCCCCAGTGGATGGGATTGAAGGAACCCGAGAAAAGGCATATCATCGCGCACCTCCTTCCTGCTCCTTGCCCAGAGGTAGGCTAAAGCTACGGATAACGGGCTGCCTCTTCGTCGTGTCTAGTGGGATGGGCTGTGGACGGCGGAAACGGAATATATCGCCGAGCTTATTGAGCTTACGTCGGAGCATTAGTCCGAGACCAGTCTCGTTGTATTCGCCCTCTATGACGTTGTCGGTAACACGCTTGTAATATACACGTCCGAAGCGCTCCCCAGCCTTATCTAGCTGGTACTCTAGGGCTACGTTGTCTATGAGCGTCTGCTCGCTATTACTCACATTTTGCCCAGTCTGTAGCTTGCCCCCTATGACGAGGCGTATGCGGTCGTTGTAGAAGCGTCGGCTGAAGCTGTAGGTGTAGCTGGTGTGCTGATTGCCCGTAGTGCCATCATTCATCTCCATGCCGATGCTGAGGTCAGTCCCCGAGAGGAGGTTGCCCGCCACGGTATTGATCTGATTCTGTAGCAGGGCTGCGAAGGTCTCGTTGAGGTTGAGATTATTACCCCCAGCAGAGCCACCGAGGTAGGTCCCTGTGGCGAGTAGTCCGATAGCCTGCTTGCCACGTTCCTCGGCCGACATGGTGGCGAGGCTATTCTGGATATTTAGGTTTTCGGGGGCTGAGAGGTCGAAGGCCAGATTGATATTCTCCACACGGTTTTTCATCTTGATGCTTACCAAGAAGTTGGTCTTCCCCCCGGAGGCTTCGCCTGTGGATGCTCGCACCTTTTGTGTCGCTACGAAGTCCACATAGGGATTGTACACATTACCGTCAAAGGCTATATATCCGCTGGGGTCGATGGTGAAGAGCTTGCTCCCGACGATGGGTAGTGTATACTGCAGTTGTCCGCCCCCACTCATATCGTAGCGTCCGCGGAGGTTCATCTCTCCATAGGGTAGGTAGCGTAGCTGTAGGTTGCCTCCCCCCTGCATACGCATATAGTCGCGTCCGTCAGCCGTAAGGTCTACACCGAAGCGTACAGTAGGCTCTATAGAGATGCCTAGGCTGAGGTCTATACCGCCTAGCTCGGCCTCGTGTGCAGGAGCTGCTACGAAGACGGTATCGGCAAAGTCTACGAAGGATACTAGCCCCTGAGCCTTGTCGCTAGCGTCGAGCGTAGACTCACGCATTACGTAGGTCGCCTTAGTCCCATTTTTGATACCGAGCTGTCCGCGCACTTTTAGGGCGTTGAGCTTGCCTCGTAGCTGCATATTCGTCGAGGCTATTAGTCGTCCGTAGAGGAGCTGGCTCTCGCTGTGCGGATGCTCTTGGTCTAGGAGTGTAACCTCGTCAGCCGTGAGCCTTAGATCGGTCTGCATAAGGCGTTTGCCACTAATGCCTATCGTGCCATCCAGTGTCAGGGGGTGCTCGCGGTCTACGCTAGAGTATAGTTTGTAGTTGTCGAGCTTCAGCTCATCTCCTGTGAGACTTAGGGGTAGACTGTCTAGGCGTAGGGTGGTAGCATATTGTCGTAGCTCTACCGTAGCTTTGTCTGCGCTGAGGGTCCCCGTTAGGCCGGGGCTAGAGGGCTTGCCAGAGAGTGCTAGCTCTCCGCTGATGGCTCCGCCGAGGTAGGTAGCATACTCGCTTACGAAGGGGTTGGCTATCTCTAGCGGGAAGCCCTTGAGGCTAAGGCTACCCCCGAGAGGGTTCTCCTTATCCCTAGGCTTATACAGGCCGTTTATGCTGAGCGCCTGCACGCCCCGGAGGCTCATATCGGCAGTTACGTAGTGGCTGTCATCACTTTTGGGTTCGTAAAAGAAGGCCGTGGCAAAGTGTCCGAGCTCTTTGCCCTCGTAGTGTAGGCGTTGTATGGCGATATCCCCGTTGATCACGGGCTGTACCTCTAGTCCTCCAGCACGCTGATAGTTGACCTCACCCACAAGTCTACCTGATAGCTCGGGCAGGCCTAGACTACGGTAGTCCGCTAGCTCTATGCCGCTGATGCTCAGCCGTGCCTCCTGTAGCTCTTTGCCCTCGTGCTGGGCCGAGAGGCTTAGCCGAGCGCTATCAGGGGTCGTAAGGCGTAGGTCGGCCCCTAGGAAGTAGTCGCCTTTGCGCAGATGCAGCCAGTTATCGGGATTGACGCTTAGGCGATGCCCGCCGAGGAGGAGCGTTGGCTCAGAGATGCTTAGGCGATAGCTGTCGCCAGACCATCCCCCTGAGAGGCTTACTCTGTGCTGGGGCTGGTCTCGCTCGTCGAGACCCTCTAGGCTGAGGTGTGCATCTTGTAGAGAGGCGTCTATATGGGCAGCTAGGGCGAAGCCTTCTTGCTGGCGGAAGCGTCGTTTGTCTATACGTAGTGTCCCTAGGAGGCGCATGCTGTCGAGGGCCTGTGTATGTCCAGTCGAGGCCCGTGCTATGCGTTGGGTAGATAGCTCTAGGTCGATGCAGTTGATGCGTAGGGTGTCTCGTCTAATGTCTCGTGCCGAGAAATGTCCCTCTAGGCCGCTGGTCGGGTGTAGGCGCAGATGTCCTTCTAAGGATTCGAGGGCGATACGCTCCTGGGCGAGGTAGGGACGCAGGGCATTGTTTTTGCCGAGCTCTAGGTCTAGGTCTAGCTGTGGTAGAGCTGCGTAGAGATTCTCTAGGCGGCTTGTCATGGGCTCTGGGCGCTTGAGCTCCTGCACGAGCGCTTGAGTTAGGGGGCCGAGCTGCTCGCTACGCTTCATTAGCTGGCTAGGGGCCTCGCCTAGGTGCAGCCTGAGGGCCATATCGCCCGAGTTTATACTGGCACGGCTACGGCTCTGGTCTGTCTCTAGGCGCAGGCTCAACTTCTCTGGGCGTATGCTATCCTCATCGACTATTATCTGTACGTTGGCGAGCTCGGCACGGAGGTAGTGCTGGTCCGCTAGGTCGCTACGTAGCTCGCCCTCGAGGTCGAAGCTCGCTGCTAGTGTCTGCTCGCTCAGCCCCAGTGTATGCAGGTCTATGCCCATGCTACTAAGGCGTAGGCTTGACTTTATCTGCTGGCGAGAGAGCATACCATCGAGGGCAAGGGCGAAGTCGAGGCCTTGGTTGAAGCTATTGGCTACGAGGCTGAGTTTACCCTGATCTAGACTGCCGTCTAGGGTGATGTTGGCGAGGTCCATACCTCTGTAACCAAGCCCTTGCACACGCCCTGTTAGGGAGGTACTGGTCCGTGTCCCTAGGACGTCGAGGCCACGTCCGCTGGCCGTCAGCTTGCCCGTCAGGGGGCCGAAGTCGCCACGAGGCATGAAGTGAGAGATATCTAGGCCCTCGAAGCCGAGGTCTAGGCTGTAGTGCTGTGCCCTTGCATCGTAGAAGCCATCAATATCTAGGCTACCATTGCCCTCGGCCAGGAGGGCATCTAGCTGATAATAATTACGTCTAATATCGAGGTCGCCATCGAGCGTAGTACCAGGGGGCAACTGGTAGCTCTGCGCTAGCTGTGGACTAGCAAGGCGCAGCAGGGACTGAGCCCGAGCACCGAGTTCGCTACGGAGGCTCATCTTGCCCCTACGGCGATGCGCGTCGAGGAGTTGCTCCAGACGGCCCTGTAGCTCGAGCTCTATAACCTGTGGCCATCGGAGGTAGCTACGCTCGACCTCCATATCCGCAAGGGTGCCGAGAGCATCCAGCTCTATATGCACGGGGGCCTGTAGCTCGGTAGCGAGGCTTTTGTTGATATGTCGGTAGGTGGGGCTTGTGGCGATATAGGCCCCAGCGATGCTCTGCACATCGTGGGCATCTATACCTGCGGAGAGCTTGGCGACCAGTAGGGCCGTGCTGTCCCCGTCGAAGATGCGCCAGGGGATGTCCACCTCGCCAGAGAGGGATGAGTGGGTGGTGCGCAGGTCGAGCTGAGAGATGAGCATCCTGAGGCTATCCTGATGGTACTTGCCTCGTAGCTCGGTGATGGCCAGGCCTGAGCGTTCGCGTGCAGCGCCCTCTAGGACCTCTAGGCTTAGGCGTTTGCCTTCGCTGTGTAGGCCTCTGAGACTTAGATTCAGGTCTGAGGCCTCGATGTGCCCATAGTCCATATAGGGGCTACGTGCAGGGAGGGTATCGATAGCATAGGCAATCTGCGCTCGGGCTATCTCGGCCCCTAGGGCCTTGTAGGTATTCGTCCCGAGGTCGGCTGCCACGTTGTGCAGGCCTAGGTGGTCAAACTGCGTCTTTATGTACACGGAGTCCTGAGGTAGCTCTACGTGTACGTGGCTCTGTCCGAGGTTGAGATCTCCGAGGGCAATCTGCCACTTTAGGCGGGACGTATCCTGCGAAGCTGTGGTATATGTACTGTGGTAAAAGACATCTAGCCCCTTGGCCGCTAGGCTGGTGGCGATGATACGCTGACGGTCGCTATCGAGAGCGAAGCCTCGTAGTTTAGCTTCCTCTAGGCGTATGCGAGTGCTTGTGCCCAGGCTATCGGTATTGTGGTAGTATAGCCTTTGGAGGTCGAGACTCGGTATGACGGCTTGCTTGTCCAGTAGAGGACGTGGGCTAAGGGCAAAATCTAGGCGCCCGAGCGATAGGAGTGTGTCTTGGGGTGTCCGCAGCAGGGCTACTTCGCGCAGCGAGAGGTCGAGCGGGAAGACGAGTCTGAGCGTACCGATACGAGTGGTAAGGCCGAGGCGCTCGCTGAGAGCTGTCTCTACGTGGCCTCTAGCCCAGTCTTGTACAGCGGGTATGTATAAGGCTACGCCCCCTAGTAGCACTAGGAGGGGCGGTAGGAGGATGAGTGCTATTAGCCATCTCCTCCAGCGTCGGCGTGGCGCTTGCTCTGTCATAGACTGCAAAGTTACTGTATTTTAGTGGTTAGTGGGCGGTGGGCAGAGGTTGCTTACAGGGCAACCGCATCAAAATACAAGCGCTATCTTTGTAAGCATGAAATACTTCGAGACTATCCCAGATCCACGCGTATTAGGCCGCTGTAAATATAGATTGTGTGACATCCTATTCATCGCCCTTGCAACATATGTT
>JAXFXP010000085.1:0-13245 GCA_034091595.1 Porphyromonas sp. | reverse complement strand
ACTATAGTATCCTTTGTACGAGGTAGGCAACAGACGTAGCCAGCGATTAATAAGTGTAGAGACGCTCGTACGATTAAGCGGATAACCGAGTGTAATATTTAGGGACTCGTACTCATCTGGGATGGAGCTAACCACAGGTATCAGTAGCTGTTCGTCTGGTAGGACTACTGCAGAGGTGATGTCCTTAGGGAGGTTCTCACTCGTAATAATTTGGCTAAGTGCTTTCACCTGCGTAACAGTAGAGGCAGCTTTGTACACCTCCACACACTTAGGCAGGTAGCCCCTACGTCTAGCCTCAGCATTATTGTGGTACGAACTCTGCACTCCTCCCAAGAGCTTCTTGTTACTGCGCATTATTCTAGCCGCATTATGAGCCAAGCGTGGGTCATAAGTGAGAGCCTTATCCTGCCCTACAAGGGGCTCCTCACTCACTACATGCACCTCATCATCCCAGAAGAATTCGGCCAGACGACTCTGCGTAAGGCGTTTGTAAAAAAGGCGTTCGCTCTCAGAGAGGTCAAACAAGCCTACGAAAACAAGAGGGTTGATACCCAGCTCCTCTATGGCTCGGTGGTAGCGGGTGCGCAAATGCTCGACTACCTCTGCATCCTCAGCCACAGCACGGTATATATACCCTTCGTAAGTAAAGCAGGGCGCTCCGCTAGACTCTAGGCTGGCACGGAAGTCTAGGTATAGGTCGTACAGGCTCTCCCAAAAAGCCAAGAAACGAGCACGATAACTCTCCCTCTCCTCCTCGCTCATCTGGCTATTGTCCACAAAGCCTCTGAAATAGCGTGCTAGATAGGCCTTGGTGTCATCGTCTAAGAAGTCTAGATGGATGTCATCTAGCTCCTTGAGACCAGCAATGTTTCGGTAGAGCTGATAGGCGTCTACGAGGTTACGGTCTATCAGGTCGAAGTCTGATAGTATAATATTCCCCCAGAAAAGGAAGTCCTCAATATCTCGCTCCGGTTCCTCGCCCTGATAGGCTTGGCTAGCCACACGACAGTCATAGAGACGAAAGAGTAGCTCTGTCTTGTCTAGGAGCTGTAGCTGAGGCTTCTGCGCCAGGATAAAGTCATTGACCGTAGTCGTCTCAGGGGCAAAAATAGTAAGCCCTCTCTCGAGGGCTATTTGCTCTAGGTAGTGCAAAAAGAACTTCTGAGCACGCTTGGAGGGGAATATAAACACACGTTCCTCTAGCAAGCCCTCATCAAGATAATGACGGGCTACCTGCTCGAGGAAGGGTATATGAGGAGATTGCTGGGACTGCATTGTGCTTGGGGAGGATAGATTTGTTCAACGGTTACGACAAAAAAGAAAGCTTATATGCTGTAATATCGTAGTAAATAGCCCGTAATGCCTCGTCATCACATCGAAGCGCTCAAGTAGGCTACGGCGATGGTTAGCAGTAGTGGCGCCCTCGTGTAAGTAAAGTGAAAGAGGAGCATCAATACGTGCAAAATGCTGAGCCTTGCGCATCACTCGTATGCACCAGTCCACATCGGCAGAGTAGCGATAACGCATATCATACTCGGGGCAAAGACTGCGTCTAGCGACAAAGCTCTGATGGCAAACAAGCATACCTCGGCGGAAACTCTGCCAGCTTAACTGCTGTGGAGGACGTAGGCGACGAGGCCCTAGTACCCTATCCTCTCCATCGATAAGCAAGCAGTCGCCATAGATGACATCAGGTAGAGCATCCGTGCAGGCCTGGGCAAACATCCGTTCGACCGTATTAGGCTCTGGCAAAGCATCGCCAGCGTTGAGAAACCAGACATAATCGCCAGTGGCTAGTCTGAGCCCCTTATTCATCGCATCATAGATACCTCGGTCTGGTGCACTATAGACCTCTGCTCTTGGGGCTAGCTCCGACACTAGAGCTAAGGTATTATCCTTGCTCGCCCCATCAATCACGAGGTATTGTATATGTGGATAAGTCTGCTCGGCCACAGAGCGTAGCGTGCGGGCTATCACAGCTGCGGCATTGTAGCATACTGTGATAATCGTAATCGTTGCTGACATTAATCTCCGATAAATGTATCGTTTAGGACCGAACGATAGGCATTGAATATTTTACTCTTGGAGATGAAGCCCAGATATTGACCTTCATCTGATACCACGGGTAGCTTCCACTCTTTACTCTCATCAAATATCTGCATAATACGAGGCATACTCATAGATGGACGCACCACTGTACGTGGAGAAATCATAATCTTATGCACCGTATGTGTAGGGCGGTCATAAAGCTCAGGGCGAAACATGATATTGCGGATGTTGTCTAGCTCTACAATACCAACGAGTACACCTCGCTTATTGACCACAGGGAAAGAGTTGCGATGGCTAATAGACACCACGCGTACAAGCTCACCAAGCGTCATCTCTGGATGTACGACCTCGAAGTCATCCTCTAAGACATTCTCTACATTCATCAGTGTCAGCACTGCAGTATCCTTCTGATGCGTCAGGAGCTTACCCTGCTCAGCCAAACGCAGAGAATAGATACTATGGGGCATAAATATTCGAATAGTTCCGAAGGCTGTCATAGATACCAGCATTAGAGGCAAGAACAAGTCATACCCCCCACTAAGCTCTGCAATCAGAAATACACCTGTCAACGGAGCGTGCATCACAGCAGACATCAACCCTGCCATACCGAGCAAGGTATAGTTCTTGCTCGGCAGATACATCTTGACCCACGGTAGGTAATTCACCACGAAAGAGAAAAGGAATCCCGTAATGGCCCCGACAAAGATGGTAGGAGCGAATAGTCCCCCACAACCACCACCAGAGTTAGTAGCTACAGAAGCGAATACCTTGAAAAGCAACACGAGGAGCATAAACACTGCTACAGTCCAGAAACTAGTAGCAAAGGGTTCGAGAAAACTATTCTCGAGTAGCTGGCCATACTGCCCATTGAGCAAGTCATCGACAATATGATAGCCTTCCCCATACAGTGGGGGGAAGACAAATATCAATAGACTAAGCATCAGCACTGAGGCTACGTAACGATTGAGATAGCGCTCTATACCCTTGAGTTTACGCTCTAGGTAAAACATCGTCTGAGAGAAATAGAGAGCTACCAACCCACAGATAACGCCTAGCAGAACCATCATCGGCACACGCTCCACATAATAGGGCTCGGTAAAGCTAAAGCTAAAATGGTTAGCCCCCCCAGATATCATATAGCTAACGGCTGCTGCTGAAACACTAGAGATAAGCAGGGGCAGTATGCTCGCCATTGTCAAGTCTAATAGCAGTACCTCGATGACAAACACGAGGCCCGTGATGGGCGCTTTGAAGATGCCTCCCAAAGCACCCGCTACCCCACAGCCTATCAATAGCATTAGGTTGCGCTGCTCTAGGCGAAAAAGCCTCCCAAAGTTGGAGCCTATAGCCGCTCCTGTCATAACGATAGGCGACTCCGCCCCGACAGACCCACCAAAACTAATAGTAATACCCGAGGCTAATAGTGAACTCCAAGTATTATGTAGTTTGATTCGGCTCTTGCGCTGCGAGATGGAACTAAGGACTTTCGTTACCCCATGACTAATATCGTCTTTGAGAATATAGCGCACAAAGACTCCACTGAGCAGAATACCTACAGCAGGCCATAGCAGATAGAGATAGCTACGCTCTGATATACCCGACATCAGAACAGACTCTACGCTGTGAATGAAATACTTCAGGCTATTGCCCAGGAAGCTCATCGTTATCCCTATGGCCAAGGCCAAGAGCAGGATGAAGTAACGCTCGCTGATATGGCGCTCTCGCCAGAGAATAAGCCTATCGAGGAGTGGATATAATCTCGTTCGTACGGAGGACATTAGATGCTAAGCTTAGGTCCTTATTTATTCGCTTTAGTATGATAGATGATACGACCAGCATTCATCAGTGTAGCGTGGTCGATGCGGTAGGTATTGCGTACTTGCTTAGTCCCGAGTGTGAGGCTGTCGAAGTAAGTATCCCCTGGGGCACCCGAACGCTCAATAACAAGTTTACCTGCTGGGTAGTACTTCTTGTCTAAGTGCAGCGTTACACGGTCGAAGGTAGGTGTCGTCAGAGCATAGCCCGTGCTACCAGGACAGTCGGGATAAAAGCCAAGCATCGTGAAGATGGCCCAGGCACTCATAGTGCCCGTGTCATCGTTGCCAGGTATGCCGTTCGGAGCATTGTGGTAGTAGTCTCGCAGCAGGCTCTTAGTCAGCTCCTGAGTACGCCATGCTTCGCGAGGGAAGTAGGTGAAGAGGTAGGGATAAGCTATGTCTGGCTCATTCGCAGGGTCGTAGTTACCCTTGTCGAAGATATTCTGTAGACGCTCTACAAACTTACGCTCCCCTCCCATCAACTTAGCGAGGCCCTTGATATCATGGGGTACGAAGAAAGAATAGTTATACGAGTTACCTTCGTGAAAACCAGGATTAGGCTCGAAGTCACGTCCTAGCTTGGGGTCAAAAGGACTTAAGAATTTACCATCAGGGGTAATGGGGCGCAACAGTCCATAGTCCGCACTGTAGAAACGCTTATAGCCCAATGAGCGCTGCTCCATCCTCTTGGCGACGGCTTTCTGCCCCATAGCTCGGGCAAACTGAGCCATATTCCAGTCTGCAATGTAGTACTCTAGCGAGGTCGACACAGAGTGGTCAAAAGGCTTGCGCAAAGGTAGGTAGCCATAGCTGATATAGTCCTCCATCTCAGGGCGAAGCTTATTGTCCTTAGCAGTCGTTGCTCCTTTTATCATAGCTTCGTAAGCAAGCTTAGTATCGAAGTCTCGCAGGCCACGCTGCCATGTATCATTGAGCACAATGATAGAGGGGTCGCCCGTCATCGTCATAGTTTCCCTACCATAGAGCTCCCACTTGGGTAACCAGCCGCTCTCTTTATAGATATCGAGCATAGAGTTTACCATATCTAGCTGCATCTGTGGGTAAAGGATGCTCAAGAGTGGGTGCACATTGCGGTAAGTATCCCAGAGGGAGTACACAGTATAGCGGTTGTGAGCAGTTTTCCCTACACGCAAGCTTTCGCTCTGCGTATACTCTCCATTGACATCCTGCATAATATTGGGATGTATCAGTAGATGGTAAAGTGAGGTATAGAAGATCGTGCGCTGATCTGGCGTTCCCCCTTCGACTTCAATCTTGCTCAATGCCTCCTCCCACTTATTCTCGGCACGGCTACGCAGCGTAGCAAAGTCTACTCGCTTACCCTGCTCAGCCTCTAGATTCATCAGTGCATTCTCGGCACTAACGAAGGACACGGCCGTCTGGACGTAGATAGTTTCCCCAGCAGACACATCGTAGCTAAACCATACACCGAGGTCATCGCCACTCAACTCCTTGCGATAGCTACGATATATCTTATAACGTCCATGGTCAGAGTCCCACTCAGCCTCTACACCCTGCATCGGTGGCTGCTTCTTGTAGTAACCACTCTCCGGAGCCTTACGGCTTACACGCATGGCGAAGTACTGTGTAAATACAGCCTGTGGGTTATAGCAGAAAGTACCCATAAGTCGGCTCCCTACAAGCGTTGTTTCGTCTACGAAGCGCACGCTTGCTCCAGTCTCATTGCTAAGAGCCTGACCGAGGTTAAGTATGATATTCCCACGACCGGCCTTATCAAAAGTAAAGGCAGTAAGGGCTGTACGCTCTGTAGCCGTAACCTCGGCTTTGATATGATGTTTGTCTAGATAAGCCGTGTAATAGCCTGGGTGGGCATGCTCTTGGCTGAGTGTCGTCCCATACTGCTGATGCTCTACACGTAGACTATCTGCGGAGGCCATAAGCAAAAAGCCCCCAAGCTCTGGGCAACCCACACCGCTCAGATTGACGTGCGCAAAACCCGTCATAAACTTATTGTCCGAGGAATAAGGGGTACTCCACCAACGTGAATCCTTCTCCCACTTATTGACACCCTCACCGCCCATTACGTTAAAAGGAGTGATACTCATCAGACCATTAGGCAGCACAGCGCCAGGATTGGTGGTACCAAAGTTACTAGTCCCGATGAAAGGGTTCACCTCATCAATAAGTCGCTTCTTCGTCTGTGCCTGCCCCAGCCCTACGGCTCCGAAGAGCATAAGACCAAGTAGGCTATATCTCATTACGTTCATATTCTTTCTTATCCTAATCTCTATGGCCAAATATCGCAGAGCCAATACGCACGAGTGTAGCCCCGTGCCTGAGGGCAATATGGTAATCACCACTCATCCCCATCGATAGCTCATCAAATTCATCTGGCTCTAGCAGCAGTCCGCTGTCTTTTACATTCTGGAAGAGCTGAGCCACTAAGGCGAACTCCTGGTCTATAATCTCTTCGTCATCCGTGTTGGTGGCCATTGCCATCAGACCACAGATACGAATACCTCTGTATTCATCGGCTTGTCTATTGATGTGCGCCAATAGCTCCATCAATTCCTCGGGGCTAAAGCCACTTTTACTCTCCTCTCGTGCTATATGTACCTCTAGTAAGACATTTATCTTACGCTGATGTTTGATGGCTTGCTTGTTGATTTCGTCAAGCAGTCGCTCACTCGTTACGCTCTCTATCATCTGGATAAAAGGCGCAATATACTTGACCTTATTGGTCTGCAAAGGCCCGATGAAGTGCCACGCTAGGTCTAGGTACAAATCCCCTATCTCCTCTTGTTTGGTAACAAGCTCTTGCACGCGACTCTCCCCGAACACACGCTGCCCAGCCTCGTACGCCTCTACAACGGCTTCGCTGGGGTGAAACTTAGACACGGCCACCAGGCGGACACCCTGAGGGAGCGTCTGCTTGATGGCCGATATTCGTTCGCCTATACTAAGACTTGGGTTCATAAGGCACGACGTCCATTAGTTGTGTTTCGGCTATAGAGGCTACTTCATAGTCCTCAGAGCCTTTGCCATATTGCTCTATCAGGTGCGTCAAGGCTGACGCAAGAGTATCACGCTGTATAAGGACATTGAAGCCCTTTTTCTTCTCCTTGCCACTGCGCTCGTCGAAGACGATGTTATTGACACGAGCTTTGAAATAACGATCGTGTGCTGAGTCCTCCGAAAAAAACAGCTCAGCAAACAAAGCCCGACGTATATTAGTAACCTCTAGCTCTCCCATAGATACAAAAGGTTGTACATACTCTATGATGCGGGCCTCCGCCTCCGTAAAGTTCATTGCATTCACTAGGTAGAGCTCATTGACCTTGCTCAGACCTTCGCCGGCATCCCTATCGTAGGACACCTTACATTCATACCATTGGACCATGGTTTATTCCTATTCTAATTGATTGTTTCTTACTTAGTAGTGATAATAGCACAAAGATAATATATACTAGACGCTCCCACAAACCAGGAGACATATAGGTTTCGCACAAGCCATGCAGGTACCTACCGGATTCCCACACGCTTATAGTCCCTAGCCAGGGCAGAGGTCAGACGCAGTAGCAAATCATAAAACACCATCTTGCTATTAACGTTCTGCCCTACGTGTCGAATAGCAAGGTCTAGCTCACTCTGTATGATACTAAGATTTTCGACGGTCATACATTCCTTTATATACTGGGCTATGGGCAGCTCCTCTGCACGCAGATACGATACCTCAGCAAGGTCGTAGTTAGCAGCAAATATCTCTCTAAAAAGCTGCCCCATATAGCGAACAAGATCAATCTGTTCTTCCCTAGAGAGCTTAGCTATCTCCTCCACTAGGGGTCTATTTTGTGCTGGCTGAGCGTTTACCGTCGCACGTAGAATACGTCGGAAGTAACCCAAGAGCTCGTCGTTACTGTGCCCATTGCCCATATAGTCGTCTAGAGCGTAGCGATAGTTCCCCCCAGACAAGTGGGCTGACTCTATCGGTGAGCTATTAGCCTTACGACTAATTAGTCCACTCAAGTGCTGAGCTATTAGTACCTCTGGCACAGGGCGCAGATGGATGGTCTGCATACGGCTACGTAGTGTGCCCAGCACCTCTGCCTCACTCTGACTAACCATGAGGATATGCGTGCGCTCCGGAGGCTCCTCCGTCAGCTTCAGCAGTTTATTCCCTAGGGCTTCATTCATACGCTCTGGTAGCCATATCAAGAGGATGCGGTACTTAGCCTCTGCTATCTGATAGCTTAGCCTCTGCATCAACTGCTCGCCCTCACGAGCGAAGATAGAGAGGCGCTTGGCATCCCCACCCTGCATCTCTAGCCAATCTGTATACAAGCTATGCGGACCGCGCTGCAAAAAGCGGCGCCAAGCCGGGAGCTCGTCCTCACACAGATTGCGTGAGCCTACATTAACAATGGGGAAGAGATATAGCAAATCTTGCACCGAGTAGCTGTCGTATCTACGACACGAGGCACAAGCCCCGCAAGCATCATCGCTCGAGGGATTAGCACAGTTGATATAGCGTGCATAGGCATAGGCTAGCCCTAGAGCCCCCATACCGTCTCCTCCTACAAACAGACGAGCGTGAGGCATCGCCCCGGTAGCATAGCTATGGATTAGTTCTGCTTTGGCTATATCCTGTCCTACTACGTCACGGAAATACATACATCTGAAAATACTAGACCTTATTAGTGCTTACTCAGCTAGCGCTCAGCTGCTGGCGGCTCGTACTGCGCAATACCTCTAGCGAGCGAAGCTGCGGAAAGGGCGGCAGATGCAGACGATAGTAGGCCAGCATATAGTCTACAATTAATGCACGCTCTTCTCTGCTATAGCGATAGCGATGCATATTGCCATAATGAATACGCGAGAAAGAGAGCAAAGCCTGCAAAAATCCTGGAGGGATAGCTTCGCTTGATTGCTTGGGGGCGGTGGTGAACTGTGCTTCGCGCAAATCGAACCACGAACCTCTATGTGCGAGACGAGACTCTATGGTCGGCTCTATAGCCAAGTGGTACAGCAGGTGATAGGTAAAGCACAAGTAGAAATTGGCTACCCCTCGCTCTATAACATCCAGTATATGTAGAGACTCGGACAAATAACGGTACATACCCTCATCTGGAGCATCTAGAGAAAGGACACGATAGAGTAGCTCACTGATAAACATACCCTGCATGCATTTGCTGGGCTGTATCTGTATCTGTTGATTGGGACGGTATAGACGAAACTCTCGTAAGGTCAGAAGTTGTCGTCCCGCACGCAACTCCCCGACCAACTCTATCTCCGCGAGTATAGGCATAGCAAGACTAGTAGCCCCCGAGCGACGCGAACGACGCAACGGTTGCAATACGCCCAAACGACCATGCGACTCTGTATAGAGGTGTACTATTTGATAGCGGTCGTTGTAGGCACTGCGGTGTAGTACTATAGCACGTGTCTCAATTAACATCTATAGATAACAGCATATATCTAATAGCTCCTGTACTTGGTAGAGAGGAGCTACTCCTTCCTCAATAGGAGTCTCTAGCTGATAACGGTTATACCAGATGCTATCGATACCTGCGCGGGCTGCGCCACGAATATCGGAGCTCCAGCTATCCCCTATCATCACGGCCTCCTCGACTTTGTAGCCCATTCTGTTGAGGGCGTGTACAAAGATAAGCGGATTAGGCTTATTGCAGCCGACCTCATCAGAGAGTATCACCTCATCTACATAGGGCTGCAGGCCGCTATGCTCTATCTTGGAATACTGGACCTCTCCAAAACCATTGGAGAGAATGCAAACCTTGTACTTAGATTTCAGATAGGCCATTAGCTCTAGCGCTCCCTTGCAGAGCATCGTTTTCTCCCGAATAAAAGCCATAAAGCGCTCGTCTGCCTGCAACCAATAGCGCCTATCGCCATCTACCAACTGCCCCAAAGGCTCTAGTAATGCTATCTCAGCAGAGCTACGCTTTAGCTCATCATAGCGATTGGCTAATGGCTGGTACATACGCTGGTAGGAAAGCTCCGCCTTCGTTACCGTCTGGTGATTGTATCGTTCCCAGAGCTGAGCATTAACAGGATAATAATAGGTCTCGAAGTAGTCCTCAAACGAACGAAAATACCGCCCCCAGCCGAGGGCGGTATATAGTTCGTAGAGGCTCTTCTTATTATTTGACCACGTGTCCCAGAGGGTGTCATCGAGGTCAATCAGAATAAGCTTCTTGGTCATCCCCTTAGTCTACCTGTATGACGAGCATCTTGGATGCCGACCAGAAGGCTTTGTGGTCCTTGATATTAAGGGTTAGGTTCTTATCACCGTCTGCGATTAGCTCGTAGCTGCTACTAGGGTGCGTAGTCATCAGCTTGGCCTTACGGCTGTGCAGAGGTATCTGAGACAGCTTTCGCTGATCGGCCGTAGTGAAGTAGCTCAGCTCGGCATTATCCGTTACGATATTGCCGCCCTGTAGCAGTCTATAGTCTTTGAGGTCGCCCTTAGTGCCAATGCAGTAGCGCACTGTATTGAGCTCGTGCTCCTGTGCCGCTAGCGTAGCAGCCTGACGAGAGGTAGCCTCGCTGAGGCGTTCGACATCGCTATTGAGACCTGTTACAATAGAGTCAAGCGCATTGATAGCTATATCCTTGCGCTGTAGCTCCTCGGTAAGGGCTAGGATGCGCTGCTTCTGTAGCTCTAGGTCTTTTTTGAGAGCTGTGATGGTAAAGCGTAGGCGCTTGTTGTCCCCACCGCTAGCCTCTAGCTTCTGCGTAAGTGCATCTAGCGCCTCAGAGCTAGCACGTAGCTTCTCGTTAATGAGCGTAACATTGTCACGTATACGGTCCTTCTGTGTACCCGTCAGCTCCTGCCCTGGACGCACATTTATCATACCCTCTACGGTGTTGATGTCTTGGAAGTTGGTCAGCACAGCTGCCACTAGAGAGTCTGTCTCGGCCAGGTCATGCTCATAGCCCTCGTTGATGAGTGTTAGCGAGTCTAGCTTGGCTTGTAGCTCCTGCGTTGCCTTGCTGGCATCATTACATGCGACCAGCAATAATGCCGCTGATGCGGCTACTAATATCTTCTTCATACTTCTAGGTATTTAGAGTAAATCTATCCCAAAGATAATGATTTCCCAATAAGTAGCACAAACTCACCTCTCGGTGCTGTGCGTGTAAAATGCTCGATAAGCTCGCCAAGAGTACCGCGAACAAACTCCTCGTGAATCTTGCTCAACTCACGTGCAGCTACAGCTGGGCAGTCGCTACCACGAAGCTCCGCAAACTGGCTAAGGGTTTTGAGAACCCTATAGGGCGACTCATATAGTATAACAGTGCGCTCCTCATCCTTGAGGGCATTTAGCCTAGTCTGGCGCCCTTTCTTCTGAGGCAAAAAGCCCTCGAAAACGAAGCGATCTGCAGGTAAGCCCGAGGACACTAGAGCAGGCACGAAGGCTGTTGCCCCTGGTAGACACTCTACCTCTATCCCCCGACGCAGACACTCGCGCACCAACAAAAAACCGGGATCGCTAATAGCCGGTGTGCCGGCATCACTCACCAAAGCGACATCCTCGGCAGCCTCAATACGTTGGCATATCTGCTCGAGCATCTTATGCTCGTTGTGCATATGATAGCTCTGCAACGGACATTTGATCTCGTAGTGGTGTAGCAAGAGGCCAGAGGTACGTGTATCCTCAGCGAGGATGAGGCGGACGCGCTGTAGCACCTTGAGGGCTCTTAGGGTGATATCCTCTAGGTTGCCTATCGGAGTGGGGACGATGGTTAGCTTGGCCATATCATTATTCTTCTAGTAGGAATACGGGTGTAGCTTTGGTGCGGGGCAGTACATCTAGCGTTAGGTCTTTGCCCGATAGCTTACCAGCGTGCTGTTCGTCGCTACGCCCGACACGCAAGCCTAGGCTATAGAGCTGAGCCTCTACAGTCTTCCAGCAGAGCTCAGGATGATTATTATCCTTGCTCAGATGACAGAGCCATACGTGCCTGAGCTGAGGAGTATATATATCTGCTAGTAACTGCGCTGTATCGCTGTTGCACAGGTGGCCGCTCGGGCTAGCTACACGCTCTTTGAGGAATGCGGGATAAGTACCGCTTGTAAGCATCTCGTGGTCGTAGTTAGCCTCTATGACCAGATATTTAGATTCAGCCGCATACTTGCGAATGTCGCTCGTGATGTGCCCTACATCTGTCGCTAGAGTGAAGCTAAACTCGCCACGACGCAGGTGGTAGCCGTAGTTTTGGATACTATCGTGTGGCACCAAAAAGCTTTGTATCTCGAAGCCTGCGAGCATAAAATGCTCACCCAACTGCAGATAACGCCTAGAGGCTCCGATATCCTCTGACACGAAGCGACTAGTAGCAATGCTATTATGGACAGGCACACTAGCATAGACGGGGATATTGTACACAGCCCCCAGGACTCCTACCGAACGAATGTGGTCGGCATGCTCGTGCGTAACAATAATTCCTTTGATGTGACCACTCTCTAGTGAGGTGCCTAATGCCTTTAACTCTTTGTTGATACTGCGTACTGGTATCCCAGCATCAATGAGCAAGGCTCCATCAGCACTCTCTAAGTAGTAGCAGTTACCACTACTACCGCTGGAAAAACTCACAAACTTTATCATCGATTATCTATTTTGCTATTCATTGGGGGCGAAAAGCCCCCTCCCCCCTCCTCTCATAGCAGGGAGAGAAGAAAAGGTCGCCTGTTGGCCTTCGACACTCTACTCGTTGCGCTGGCGAGTCATCTCCCAACACAGTAGGTCGTCGCACTCCGGCTCTAGGCTCATCTCACCACGAATCGGCCTCGAGAGCAAATCTCTCAGCTTGGCCTCATCAAATCCCTGCCCCAGCAAGACCATCAGCTTGGTTACCGCTGCCTCGGTAGTCATATCCATACCGCTAATGATTCCCAGAGTCGAGAGGATGCGCCCCGTTTCGTAGCGACACATATCGACGTAACCCGTCATACACTGTGTTACATTTATAATGAGCACCCCACGCGCTATAGCCTCCTGCAGGAGCTGGATAAACCACGGCTCATTAGGAGCATTCCCCGAGCCAAAAGTCTCCAATACCACACCACGTAACCCTTCGATACCAAGCACAGCTGCTACCACATCGGGCATCATACCGGGGAATAGGCGCAGGACTACCACCCGACCATCGACCTGGGTATAAGCCTGTAGCTCGGTCTGTCCGCTATAGTGTATGAAGTTCTCATTATACCGTATGTCGATACCCGCATAAGCCAGCTTAGGATAGTTATGGCTTTCGAAGGCTCGAAACTGATCAGCACTCACCTTAGTCGTGCGGTTACCTCGCATCAGATAGTTCTGGAAGAAGATACACACCTCCGCTACACGGGGCTTACCCTCAGCATCACGAGCACTAG
>JAXFXP010000084.1:0-8072 GCA_034091595.1 Porphyromonas sp. | reverse complement strand
CCATGTCATATTAGAGTTTTGCTTGTTTTCTTTTTGCAACACTAAGATAAGTGAAAATTCTGACATGGCAAAATCCTGGGCAACTTTTTGTTGCTCAGGAACTTATAAATAAAGTTAAATTATAGTGTTGCGGAATTAAGGGTTACCAATCGCAAAAAGATTTCCTTATACGAAGCTATATTAACAGTGGCTCTTGGCATGACTTAAATTCCGAGCTAAGTGTGTCTTGGAAAGTTGCTCCGTATTTAGAAATTCGGAGCAATCTAAGTGGACGTTATATAGCCCATTCATCAAGTAAAGCGTCCACTTTTTCGTTCTACAACCGAAGCCAAGTAAATTTATCCTTGGGGGATTGGCATATAGGGGCTACTGTGACCAGCCCTAGGAAGCGTCTTTTATCCTCTTTAGAAAAGGAGGAAAAGCCGTGGAGCTATGACTTTGCTATTGGCTATACACAGGGACGGATTCAGGTAGAAATGAATGCCTATAACTTATTCTTAAATGAGCAATGGCTTACAAGAGGAGTTGCGGTTGATGCTTACCAAAACTTCAAAAGGATAAGACCTCTAGAGGTGCATCCGTATGTAAGTTTTCGGGCATCGTATACTCTTGATTACGGGAAAAAGGGGAGAAGAGCCCCTCAATACACTCGTACTTCGATAGAAAGCGCCATATTACAATAGATTCCTGAGTGTATTGTGTTTAAGGTTAATCTATAAACGTTCAATCTGTAATAAATACAGCAGGCTGGACGTATGCCATGCAGAGACTAACGAAGAAAATGTGGAGCGGACGTACAACTGCTATGCAGAGCACGCCTCAGCTCTTGCTCTTAGAATAGAGGGCTTATCCTTTAGGTACAACCGGCATTAGCTCTGTATAGAGGCTATAAGCGATTATTGTTTTATCTTTGTATCAAAGCTTTATAACTAGATAGTTGATGAGACAAACACATATAGCTTTACTAACGCTTGGCCTAGGTGTTGCTGTGGCTTTGCCTTCTTGCTCGTTGGGCTCTAGGTCCGCTTTTGTTGCCGAAGGTAAGGTCTTAGGTGCCGAAGGTCAAACGTTGTATCTAGAGGAGGTTGGTACTGGTAGTGTCCTGAGTCTCGACTCGGCACGCCTCGATGCAGAGGGCAAGTTTCGCTTCGAGCACGAGGGGACACCATATCCGATGTTTTATCGCTTGCGTCTGGGGGAGGCGAGTATCCCCTTCGTTGCTGACTCGGTAACGCATATCGTCATAGAGACGAAGGGGGCAGATTTCTTTCGCTCCTATACGCTCGCAGAGGCTGACCAGTATAACCATCAGATACGCAAAATAGCACTGATGCGCGATGCTACCGACAGGAGCATAGACAGTCTGGTCTCTGGATTCCAGTCTGGTGCTATCGCTCAGGAAGATGCAGCACGTATCGTCGACTCGGTGGTGCAGGACTTCAAGCGCTGTCTGACCATGCGCTATATCTATGTCGAGCCCAAAAGTCCTGCTGCCTACTTTGCCCTCTTTCAGTACAAAGGCAATGGTGCTTATTTCTCCGTTGATGATGCCGGGGACGAAAGAGCTTTCGCTGCTGTAGCAACAGCTTACGACACTTTTTACCCCGAGGCTCCGTATACTGCATTTCTCAAGGATATGGCTCTAGAGGCTGTAGCCAGAGGCAAGGCACGTCGCCAAAGTACTACGGCTAACTCGCTGCTCAATGGAGAGCTAGTGAACTTCCCAGAGATCAAGCTTGCTGATAGTAGGGGGACAGTGCAGAGTCTGACGGCCATGGCCACAGAGGGGCCTGTACTCCTGAGCTTTACCTCTTACTAAGGGGCTTGGTCTCCTCAGCTGGTGGCGAGTCTAAAGTCAGTCCTTGATAAGCGTAAGGGCTTGAAAGTCTATGAGGTATCTCTCGATAATGATACCTATTACTGGCGCAATGCCGTACGTACACTTCCCTGGGCCTGCGTGCAGGATGCCGAGGGCAAGGCTGCCAATAACTATAATGTGCAGACCCTGCCATCTGTCTTTCTGATTGAGGATGGCAGCATTAGACGCCTCGATAAGCCAGAGGAGGCGCTTCATTAGTTAATAGATGACTGTAAAAGAACGATACAAGCAGGTCTTGGCATACTTTGCGGAAGAGATGCCCGTTGCCGAGACCGAGCTGAATTATACAACACCTTTTGAGCTGCTCGTAGCCGTGGTCCTCTCGGCCCAGTGTACAGATAAACGAGTCAATATGGTTACGCCTGCCCTATTTATGGAGTACCCGACGGCTGAGCGTATGGCTAAGGCCAGTGTAGAGGACATATTCGAATACATCAAAAGCATCAGTTACCCCAATAACAAGGCTAAACACCTCGTAGGTTTAGCTCAGCGCCTAGTAGCGGACTATGGAGGCGAAGTGCCTCAGGGACGCGATGAGCTGGTGAAGCTTCCGGGCGTGGGGCGCAAGACCGCCAACGTCATCAGCGCTGTTATTTACGAAGAGCCTACGATGGCTGTCGATACACACGTCTTCCGTGTCAGTGAGCGCATTGGGCTTACTACCGGTAGCAAGACTCCGCTACAGACCGAGCTTCGCCTTCTCAAGTACATCCCCGAGGAGTTGATACCTAGGGCGCACCATTGGCTGATATTACACGGGCGCTACGTCTGTACCGCACGTAATCCTAAGTGCACTAGTTGCGGTCTACGACCTGCTTGCCGGTATTATCAGCGTTCGGAGAAGAAAGCAGGTCAGTTAGCAAAGAAGAAACAATCAAACCAATAGTATCCTAATAGGACAATGAAAAGAATATTCCTAGCCCTTGTGGCTCTAATCGGCTTGCTAAGCTCCTGCGGTGGTAGCAAGACTAACGAAAGTACCGCAGAGGTCCTCCGTATAGGTGTAATGCCAAGTATTGACCACCTGCCTCTAGCTCTAGCACTGGAGCAGCACTATTACGACTCTCTAGGTTTGCAGCTAGAGCTTGTCCGCTTCAACTCTCCGATGGAGCGTGATGCTGCATTGCAAGCCGGAGAGATAGACGGTACTGTCAGCGACTATACGACAGTGATGTTGCAGAATCAGAAGGGGCTACCAGTACAGCTATTATTTGCTATGGACGGGACCTTCGCTTTCGTGACCAATCCTGCAGCGGGCATTGGTAGTATTGCCGACCTGCGTGCCAAGCGTGTGGGGCTGTCCTCTAATACAGTGATAGAGTATGCTACTGACAAATTGCTTGCTGAGGCTCAGATGCAGCCCACGGATGTAGAGAAGGTAGAGGTACAGAAGATTCCTCTGCGCCTAGAGATGCTAGCTAAGGGCGAGCTAGATGCAGCGGTGCTACCACAGCCTTTTGCTCAGATAGCCCTCGATAGAGGTCTTGCACATATCCCCGGAGTGCTAGGTGTGGGCTCAGGGCAAATACACGTTACAGCCTTGGCATTGCATGCAGATAAGGTTCGTGACAAAGGGCCTGCAGTCCTCAAGCTGGTAGAGGGCTACAATCGTGCTGCGGACTACCTCAATAACCACGATATTAGCCAATGGGCAGCTGTGGCTGCACGAGAGCTAAAGGTCGATGAGGCTGTCGTTAGTCGTATGAGCTTTGGTCTATTTGGTCACGCTATGGCACCTGCTGCTAGCGACATAGAGGCGGTAGCTAAATGGCTACAGGCTAAGGGACTTATCCCTGCTAGCTATACGGGTCAGGAGGCGCTAATGCCTCTGCCTACGGCTAAGTAATGAGCTATCTAACACTAAATAACGTTGCTCTGAGCTATGGCTCAGGCTCTAACCGAACCCCTGCCTTAGTCGATATCAATCTCGAGCTAGGGCAGGGGGATATTTGTGCTCTGGTAGGTCCCTCGGGCGTAGGGAAGTCTACGCTTGTAGGTATCCTCTCGGGGAGCTTGACGCATTACAGCGGGAGTGTCCGGCTAGGCGGACAAGAGCTGGATAGCCGGACGATGCAGATTGCTCTGGTCCCTCAGCACTATGGGCTACTACCCTGGAAAACGATAGAGGAGAATATCCATCTACCACAAGCTCTCGGTCGGCGTAGTCTGGCACCTCAGGAGCTAGAGCGCATCATTGATAGCCTAGGGCTCGGGACCTTGCTGGCTCGCTACCCGCACGAGCTCAGTGGGGGGCAGCGACAGCGTGTCGCTCTGGCACGAGCTTTCGGGATGAAGCCTGACTTGCTGCTGCTAGACGAAGCTTTTAGTGCTCTTGATATCGTTACCGCTACCCGTAGCCGCCAGCTCTTCCTAGAGCTATGGCAACGCTATCCCTGCACGACTATTCTTATTACGCACAGTCCCGCAGAGGCTGTTGCTTTGGCCAGCAAGACTTTAGTGCTCTCTGGGGTGCCTGGGCGTATCAAGCAGCGGCTAGAGCAACCCAGTGAGGAGTTGCTACGCCAATATCTAAGTGAGGCTTACGACGATGCAATGGAATAAACGTTTGCGGTCTGTCTGGATAGGCTTCCTCGCCTTACATATCCTATGGGGACTGCTAGCCTTGGTACTTCGTTCGCCCGTACTACCTTATCCGTGGCAAGTGTACCTGCACTTGCCTAATCTGAACGAGGGGGATTTACTCGCCCACCTGGGTATGAGTATTGGGCGTGTGCTCTTGGGGATCTTATGCTCGCTCCTATTGGCTGCACCATTGGCCTTTTTGATGTTTTCATCTCGCCGAGTGGGGCGGATGTTTGAGTCCTTTATATACCTGAGCTATCCAATACCCAAGCTGGCCCTTCTGCCCGTTGTGATGCTTTTGGCCGGGCTAGGTGAGGCTACCAAGGTTATTATGATTGTGCTGATTATCCTCTTCCAGCTGGTCATTGGCCTTAGAGATAGCCTTAGGGCAATACCTCGTGAGACCTTTGTCCTCTTCGATTCTCTGGGGGCTAGTGGCTGGCAACGGATAAGGCATCTCTACTCTTTGGCTATACTCCCTGATATCTTCGCAGCTCTGCGCATCGCTTTAGGGACAGCTTTGTCGGTACTTTTTGTTACCGAGACTTACGGCACGAGCCTTGGAATGGGCTATTACATAGTGGATGCTTGGATGCGTGTCAATTACCTAGATATGTATGCAGGTATTGTCCTCCTAGGGACAGTTGGCTTTGTGCTGTTTGTCCTGCTCGATGTGCTAGAGTATGTATGCTGCCCCTGGCGGCGCTAGAGCCCCGTATGAGCATCAGATACGCCGAGGGCGTGGAGTTACGATGACTCCACGCCCTCGGCGTATTGATATATTGGCTTGATGTTAGCGAAGCACCTCGATGACTACGCGGCGTGCTAGACGTGCGTCTGTGCCACTCTGGTCGATGTAATTATTGTTGTCGACCGTAATCATTCGAGGAGATACGCCACGCTCTACGAGTACTTGCTGAACGGCTCTGCGGCGTGCCTCAGCAAGTGCTCTATTGCGGCTCTCGCTACCCTCTGGCGAAGCGTAGCCACGGATGACTACCTCTAGGTCAGGATTAGCACGGAGGCGATCCGCTAGAGCATATAGGGCCGAAGTCGAGGATACATCTAGGCGAGATGATCCGTTGGCGAAGTAAAGTGTATGTACCTCATCCTTCGTCTCGGTTATGGTCAGGGTGTCTCTCTGTGTCTGGTAGACAGTGTCGCGAACAATGCGCTCTACGGGTTGAGGCTGTGTCTGCTGAACTAGAGCCTGTGCTGGGGCTGCTGGTGTGGTGATGTAGTGAATGCTGGGGCTAGGTACGCTGTTGCTGCCCTTGTTGCCCTCTACCTTCACTACTACAGGCTGCTGGCTCTGGCGTGCAGAGCTAGTCAGTAGCTCCTCTAGGCGGCTCATACGGCGGTCTAGACGATTCTCAATAGCCTCTAGCTGACGGTCTATGTTGTCGTCCTTACGGTTAGACTTTGTTGTCGTAGGGGCTAGCTGCGTACGGTAGATGGTATCCACACGGTAGCTGTTGTCCTGCGTCTTGTTTTGGGCTGCCATTAGCAGGAGTAGACGGTCGAAGTCACTAAGACCCTGCGTGCTTTGCTGAGGCTGTGCCATCTGTACGGGGCTCTGGCTTGGAGCTATTCGGCGGGCAATACGCTCAAGCATAGCTTCTAGCTGAGCCTCGCTCATGTAAACACCCTGAGGTGTTTGTATGCTAGGTTGGGCAGTCGTTGTAGTTGTCTCAGCGAGAGGTGTAGGGAGCTTATCGATGCTGTCTACTACCTCTATCTCGGCACGCTTCTCTAGAGCGAGTGTCAGCTCACGGTTGAGCGAATCGATGCGGGTATCGTAGCTACTGCGTAGCTCGTTGATACGCTCGTTGTTTAGGTTACGCTCGGCCTCTACCTGAGATGTGGCATAGCGTTGGTACATATTGATACCAGACTCACTGCGCTTACCTAGGTTAATGCGCAGACCTGCCTGCATAGCTAGGTTGATTTTTACTTCGGCAGGGGCGGTCTTAGAGAGGTCGCTATTGTCCTGCTCGTTGAGCATAGCATTGACCTGACCATAGAGGGCGAGGTTGCGGTGTAGAGGTACCTCTAGACCTGCACCACCGAGAGCGAACCAGCCAGACTTTGCGAGGTTAGTCCCCTTGGTGTCTATGTAATCATCAGCCACCTGTAGGTATCCAGCCCCGAGGTTGAGATAGGGTGTTACACCACGTGCTACGTTGAGGCGAGTGATAAGGTTACCTCCGTACATACGCAGGTCGTTGCCAAAGCTGAGGCTAAGCTTGTCGGGGTTGTTGGTGGTCTGGTAGTAGAATCCGCGTATGCCTAGATATTGTCCGAAGTCGATACCAGCACTCCCCCCCAGCATATAGCTGTCGTGTAGGAAGGAGTCGCTATGGAAGTCGAGATAGGTGAATCCTGGCTCTAGGACAAACTTAAGCCCCTTGAAGCCATTGCCGTAGTAGCTACGGAAGGCACGTGCTACTGCATCGTCGCTATACTTGCGTCCACCGAGGTAGAAGTCTAGAGAAGCCTGAGCCGTCCAGTTTTGGAGGGCCTTGTCGCTACTAGCACCAGCAGCGAGGTAACGGTTATTCTCGTTTACGTTGAATATATGGTTCTTGGCCTCTAGAGCTAGGGCAATGCGCTTGGCGAGGTTGATCTTTAGTCCGGCACCGAGAGCAGTGTAGAGCTGCTCCTCTTTATATCCTTCGGTGAGGCTTGGGTCATCGTAGTTGAATTTCATCACCCCTGCACCCGCTGTGATGTAGGGCGTTAGCAGAGCGTTGGACCATACGTTTAGCTTGAGTTCACCGCCGATACGCTGTACTTTGGCTTTGGAGCCTGTTAGGTCGTTGCCTAGGTTGTTGAGTACAGACCAGCCTGCTCCCTGTAGTTTGCCTTTGAGGTCAAAGCTGCGCTCATAGATACCGCGAATCTCCACGATAGGGCCTACAGAGAAGCCTGCGCGTACGCCCCAGAAAGGAGACTGGCCTAGGTTGAGGTTCTTATTCCAGAAGGTATAACCTGCAGAAGGGGCGAGGATAACGGTAATATCCTCTGTTTGTGCATTCATACTACCGCCAAGCAGTAGGGCGGCAGAGAGTACGAGGGTTGTTTTCTTCATCTCTTATTATGTAGTTACCATTTTGATGCTTGCTGATGAGTATGGAGCAAGCCATTATATAGGTAGAACTATGGATGATTAAAAAATGTTTAATTGTTCGCTGGGTAATTTTTCTTCGATGCTGCTAGTTGATTGGTAATCAGCTGATTATTTCTCTATGGGTAGAGCGGATATTACCAAGTGTAGGCTACATTAGTAGGTGTATATCTATGCATCCACTAATGTCCATCTGTTTCCTGCATAGGGGATGATTGGGGCACTACCTTAGTCTGCTATAGTGTGGCCACTAGTGAGGCTATATAGCTCTACCAGCTAGCAAGGCTCGGCTTACTAGTCGTTCGTCGAGCACAGCACTGTCTGCACTTATTGGGGATACTTGTACAGGGCAACCGCATCAAATTCTGAGAAGCTTTCTGAGGTATTCTGGATTCATCGCCGCCTTAAACATTCTCTTCTTCACAGAGTGCTTGTCTTTCTGAGCCTTAACGATCCCCAAGGCCAGCTTCCTCAAGACGTTTA
>JAXFXP010000083.1:0-5676 GCA_034091595.1 Porphyromonas sp. | reverse complement strand
CTAGCGCCTAATAATTAGACATCGAGGGCATAAGACTCCATTATGAGTCTTATGCCCTCGATGTATTGTTATATATGCTAGAGAGGCTTGTCTGTGGGAAAATGGAGCACTTCTCCTCGGCGTATCGACTCCGCCGATAGCGGCGTGATGCTGCACCAGAGTACAAGGTCGTCTAGAGTTATCGGGTACTTGGCCTCACCAGCTAGGTCGGCAACGAGGGTCCGGAGCATGATGTAGTCCATGCCTTGGTGGTGGGCGTCTACCTCTAGAGCCTTCGCGCCCCAGGCTTGCCATAGCGGGTGTTCGTAGCGTTCTATATAAGCGCTATCGTCCTCCCATGTTTCCTGAGGGCTTTCGCCCTGTAGGTATATACGTCGTTTGTCGCCCTCCCAGATGCCTCGGGTCCCCTGTACCTCCCAGTCTAGCCCACGGGGGCGTGGCAGTGTGGTATCGTGTATGAGGTTGAGCAGTATGCCACGCTCACTGCGTATGTGGGTCGTGATGATATCGCTTAGGAAGCCTCCCTGGGCTTCTCCTCTCTGTACCTCGTCGGGGTGTAGAGCATCTATTAGCCCTAGGGCTCTAGAGCCTTGTGTATAGAGGCTCTGGATACGGTCCCGACGGCCGAGCCCTGCCATTAGTGCTATGGGAGCGAAGCCGTGCGTAGGATAGATATCAGCATTTACCCCATGATAGTAGGCATAGCGCCACGAGCCTTCGCCACTCTGCCTAGGACGCCCGACTTCGTCGATTAGTATACGGCGTAGATCGTGTCTATATCCTCCTCGTAGATGTATTAGCTCACCGAAAACTCCCAGCTCTACCATCTGCCATATGGCCAGTACTTCGCGAAAGAAGACAGCGTTCTCTAGCGGGAAGACACGCCGCCCACTTTGCTTAATGGCTTCATATATAGGGGCGTATTCACTCTCCTGACCTTCGGTACTGATGCCTGGTTTGATCTCTAGTGCCACATGGCAGCCGTGAGATAAGGCGTAGAGAGCCTGAGGGATATGGTAGTGCCAAGGTGAGGCGATGATAAGAAGCTCTGGCTTCGTGGCCTCGATAAGTGCTTCATGACTCCGAGCCCCCTCAGCATAGACCTGTATTCCCTCGTAGTGCTGTCGTCCCTGTAGTGCAGGATCGGCAATGCCCACGAGCTCCACGAGCTCGGGCATAGCCTGTAGCATCTTCAGAAGGTAGGCTCCTCGGTAGCCTAGCCCAACAAGGCCAACACTTAGCTTATGCTTCATCTCGTAGTGGGTGCTTAGGGAGAAGACTATGGGCGTAATCTCGTAGATACAAGAGAGACTCTGGTCCTTTATTCATAAGGAGGTCGTACACCGATAGCTCAGGGACGAAACCCTCTGGATAGCCAAAGGGCTGGTAGTAGCTAGGCTTCATGGGGTAGTGCTTGCGGTCGAGCCTCCGAGGATGTAAAGCTGTGCGCCAGTCTTCGCCCTCGTATGTCCCATAGGGTGTAAAGCTCTCGGTCGCAGTTAATTCTACCTCTATGTGCATCAGCCGGCAGAGTGTTTCGAGTAGCTCTATGTTATAGTCCCAGAGGTACCGGTAGTGGCGTTCGTAGTACGGGCGTAGGTCGTCCCAATAGTATTCGAAGTAAGGGCTACACCCATAATTGGTGCAGAGAGCCTGAGCGTGCTGATGCCTCCAATCTCCGTGCGAGCTAATAAGGACCTCACGTATAGGTGTACGCCAGCTGTTGGGGCGTTCGATAGGGATTGTTAGGCTCTGCACACCCTGAGCAGTAAGGATGTCGCAGCGATTGCGCCAACTCTGCTTGACGATATGTTCTTTGCCCTCTATAAGTACGCGCCCCCCCTCCTGAGTATAGAGCAAGGCCATATACACAAGAGGAGGGGCGTAAGCTGTAGGTAGCAGTAAAGACGTGGTCTCCATAGAGACTGGTTGCGGAGACATTAGTCCTTGCCTGTGATGATGCTAAACATACGGCTCCAGCGGATACGCCCAGAGAAGAGGCCTTGCTCGTCGTTGAGCGACAGCCATAGAAGTGAGGGCGTGCCGACGATGTGGTCCTCAGGAACGAAGCCCCAGGCACGGCTATCGGCAGAGTTGTGTCTGTTATCCCCCATCATCCAGTAATAGTTTTGGGCGAAAGTATAGTGTGTCTGTGGCTTACCATCGATAAGGAAAGCTGTACCACGACGCTCTAGTATATGCCCTTCGTAAGCTCTGATGCAGCGCTCATAGAGGAGGTAGTTGCTGTCATTTAGCTCTATGGTCATGCCTTGCTTAGGTATAACGATAGGGCCGTAGTTGTCTACTGTCCAGCTATTGGAGGCTGAGAGCGGGTAGCAAGCGCTTTCCTCAAGCGTGAACTTATGGCGGTTCACGGCTTTGACGATAGGCTCACGGCCTAGAGTCTCGACCATCTCATGGGTAAGGGGTATCTCGTAGACACGGCCGAAGTTGCCAGTACTGTCTATAGGCCCGAAGCCGAAAGCTTGGCTATACTGCTGTATGGCCTCTGGTGTGGGGGCAATTATATCAGGGACTATTAGTACATCACGGTAGTTGATCTCTAGGGCATCTAGTAGTTCTTGACTAAGCTCACTGCCATCCGTCTGCACATAGTAGTTGAGCTGCATTTTAGAGGGGTTCTTGGCTGGCTTACCATCGATATACACCTGGGTATCCTTGATTTCTAGCTGATCTCCAGGCATCCCAATGAGTCGCTTTACGTAGTGATCCCTTCGGTCTATAGGTCGGTAGATAATCTCACCAAACTGTGCCCTATCCGAGTGCACCACTTCACGCCCATACAGATGGCATAGTGTTAGGTAGTCGGGATTGGTCATCTTCGTCGCTACGGTGTCTCCGGCGGGGAAGTTAAAGACGACCAGGTCTCCACGCTCGACCTTGCCATAGCCTGGTAGACGCTTGTAGTCGCAGAGGATGCTAGAGCTGTAGGTCTCGCTATCCCACAGTCGGTTATGTACCAATGGTAATGCTACAGGTGTCATCGGCAAGCGTGGCCCATACTTTAGCTTACTGACGAATAGGTAGTCCCCCGTCAGAAGGGTCTTTTCGAGAGAAGAAGAGGGAATGCCGAAGTTCTGAAAGAAGAAAGTAAAGATGAAGCTTACCGCAATTACGACATAGAGGAGGTCGCCTACGAGGGAGATCACGAGGCGTGCCATAGGGTTCTCATGGTCTCGCCCCCAGGCCCAATTGATGTACTTGGTAAAGAAGTAGTCAAAGACGAGCGGTAGGACGATGAGCCAGCCCCAGCCAGCCCAGAGTGCGAAGCCAAGGGCTAGTAGGCAGGCGATAGTACCTTTTGCATAGCGGAAGAGTCTAGCGCTCTTCGATTCGTTTTCTGGGAGATATTGTTTGAGTGCCATAAATTACTGTTGTGATCGTAGGAAGTGTGCTAGGAGGTCGTCCATCGTATAGTAGCCTACACGCCCAGCGAGGAATTCGCTAGCCACTATAGCTCCCTCGGCAAAGCCTTGGCGTCCTAGAGCCTCGTGGCGTAACTCTATGGTATCAACGGCCGAAGAGTATGTTACAGTGTGTATGCCTGGGACTTCGCCTTCGCGGATAGCTGTGATGGGTAGTGTTTTGCTCCCCTCTGTAGCCACATCCTCTGTTACCAATTGCCAGTTGTCGAGTCTACTAGGCATTCCACTGATGACTTGCTCGGCCAGGGTAATGGCCGTACCGCTAGGGGCATCTAGTTTATGTATGTGATGAGTTTCACTAAGCTGCACACGATAGCCAGATATATGCTCCATCACCCCAGCTACTAGGTGGTTAATCTTGAAAAATAGATTGACCCCGATGCTGTAGTTCGAGGCCCACATAAGCGAGCCCTTGCCTGAGTGCTCTAGCTCTGCACGCAGTGCGGCTAGCTCGTTTTGCCAGCCGGTTGTCCCGGATACTACAGGGATGCCGAGTGCTAGCAAGCGACGCACATTAGAGCTCGCAGACTCAGGCTGTGTAAACTCAATAGCAACATCAGCGTTAGCCAGGGCCTCATCTTGCCATAGACTATCATCAGGACCATCTATCGTGGCCACGACAGTATGCCCACGTTCCTCGGCTATGCGGTGTATCATTTGCCCCATGCGACCGTAGCCGATGAGAGCTATCTTTAGTTTCTTATCCATCAATGCTTCGTTATATGTCTTTATTCAAGCCCCTCAAAAGTACGAATTTTAGCCGTATCTGGCCAGAGGATAGCTATTATGCACAGGGCAACCGTCAAGTATAGACTTTGCGTTAAGGTCTAACGATAGTGGATGCTCAGTTGCACCGATACAATCCGTGGTTTGTATCGGTCTAGCTCTTAGCAGATGTAGACTCTATTGAATAAAGAATGGGGAGGAGAGGGGAAGTGAAGTGATTGAGAGTGTGGTGGCACAGGAGCCCCGCAGCCAAATCGTGCCCTGTCTGCATCTGAGGCAATATGGAGCAGTCTTTGGTAACGGGTAGATTGTGTCTTTCTCATCCTTTGCTATCTATAGGGTTATCGGCTCTGCCTTTCCTTTATCTAGTAATAGGCGGTTGCCCCCGTTGGCATCTGTGGCTTGATCGAATGCGACTGTATAGCACTTTTTCTTGTACTTGTGGGCAAAGCTCATGGTCTTCATCGAGCCGCTCTCTTCGGGGCATTGGGCGAGTATCACAGTGTGCGAGAGTGCTGCCTGTAGGCGGTTGCGTGCTATCAGCCTGGTTGGATTGGCTTTCACTCCGATAAGCTGCTCCGAGAGGAGCAAGCCCCCTGACTCAAGTATTCGCTTCTGTAACCCAATATGCTCTTTGGGGTGGGTGATATCAAGTCCCGAAGCAACGATAGCTATTGTCTTGCCCGAGACGCTAAGGCACCCCTCGTGAGCAGCTGCGTCACAGCCCAGAGCAAGTCCACTAATGATTACTTGACCTTGCTCGGCATACCTTTTTCCTAAACGATAGGCAGCATCGAGTCCCTCTCTATCGGCGGCCCTCGCTCCGATAATCGCTACCGCCTTATCGTCATTGAGTAAATTGGTATTACCCAACAGATGAATCAATGGAGGTGCATCTTCCCGAATAGTACTCAAGCCCTGTGGATAGAGATCATCTTGCCAAGATACAGTCTGTATCCCGAGGGCCTCTTGCTTGTCGAGTATTTGTTCCGCCTTATCAAGGAACTTATCAAACGCTTCCTCCCTATCGTTGTAAAGGCCGTCAAACTCCTTAGGCGTGGTATGCATAACATCTTCACCTGATAGCCCAGCCCACTGTAGGCAAATGATCTCTTCAAATGTGAGTTTATTATTGCTTCTCATATTCTCTAACTGCCTTAGATTTCATTAGGATAGTCTTTGCTCTTCTCTTTGATAGATGCTACGAAATCCTTTGCCTTTGCCTTTGCCTTGCATCAAGTAACACAAGGGTAGTCTCATAGCTAGAAGCGGAACATCCCGTCTAGCTCGGCAAGGTATTTGTCGCAATCAACAGGCGCAGGCTCTGCAGACATAATGAAGATTGAGAACATCTGCCCCTCCTTATAAATCCAATACATTTTGCCACAGTGAAAGCCCTCCCCTAGCAGGGCAACCGCATCAAAATACAAGCGCTATCTTTGTAAGCATGAAATACTTCGAGACTATCCCAGATCCACGCGTATTAGGCCGCTGTAAATATAGA
>JAXFXP010000082.1:0-12228 GCA_034091595.1 Porphyromonas sp. | reverse complement strand
TATTGCCGAGGCGGAAATAGTCGCTTGCAAAGGCGTAGGCATAGTTGAAGCTGAGCCCCAGCGTCGGATAGTACTCCATACGTTTAACACGTAGACCCGCCGCTACCTGGCGTAGTCCAAGGTCTAGACTGCGCAGGTTGGGATTCGCACTGAGGTCCTGTGGCTGACTATAGCTGAGCGCCAAGCTATCGATACGCCCCTCATAATCCATCAAGCCCTCGCTCAAACGCAAGCGGGTAGTAGGCTCCATATTCATAAGTACAAGTAGCTTCATCTTAGCCAGACGGGCCTGCTGCTCGGCCTGTATAAGGCTCGGCTGTAGGTTCTGCACCTGCACGTTCATACGTATCAGTTCATACTCCGCCACCAGACCGCGTTTGTACTTCTCGGCAATATTATCCCGATTCTGTATCATATTCTCTAGGCTAGCCATGAGTACACGATAGCTTTCCTCAGCTAGTAGTGCCCCCATATAGGCTTTACGCACCTCGCTGCGAACCGTTATCTGCCCTGCTCGGAGCTTCTCTAGAGCTG
Source organism: Porphyromonas sp. (assembly GCA_034091595.1). Taxonomy (GTDB): domain Bacteria; phylum Bacteroidota; class Bacteroidia; order Bacteroidales; family Porphyromonadaceae; genus Porphyromonas. The sequence continues at coordinate 11,694 of JAXFXP010000082.1, read as the reverse complement.
TTTCGACTGACACCTTATCCAACTCTAGGCTAGCCCATAGCTGAGGAGCAACTAGGGGCATCGAGGCCGTGAGTGCCCCCGTAATATTGTGAGTCTGCCCCATCTCGATACCGTCGCTAGGCATCATAGCAGCCATAGGGTTGTTACTGCTAGCATCTTCACTACCGAAGTAGACTTTAGGCTTCTTAATAGTGTAATCATACTTCCCGTTAAGCCCTACGGTCGGGAAGAAACTGGCCAAGTTCACACGCCTATCTACCTTAGCCTTAGCCACTCCTAGATCAGCTGAGCGCAAGCTGAGACTCTGTTTTTCAGCAAGATCGAGCGCTTCACGAAGACTAAGACTAAGACTATCATTCGATTGTGCCCCACCTCGCCCTACACAGGTAAAAGCTAGACACGCCATGATAACCAATCTTCTAACGTTCATCATCTATCTCTATTTCTTAGTTCTAAATGCTAACAAGCAGTCTATATATATAGTTCATACTCACCCCAATAAAACGAAAGTGAGACAAGGGATTACTCCTCTGTCTCACTTTTTCGTTACGAGTTCTCTTGCCCTAGGCTTAGAGAGCTAGCTCCTTCTCGATAGCGAGCTTACCACGGTAGTAACCGCAAGAGCCACACACAGTGTGGAATACGTGCCACTCGCCGCAGTTGGCGCACTTAGCAAGGGTTGGTACTAGAGCCTTGTCGTGGGTACGACGCTTGGCTGTTCTCGTCTTGGACTGTCTTCTCTTAGGATGTGCCATTACTTTATATATTTAATTATTAACTTTCTCTTCATTAAGACTCTTTGAGCTTCTTCAGGGCTGCCCAGCGGAGGTCCACCCCATCGTCATCACGCTCTACACCATCCGTCTCGGCAGCAACATCGGTGCTAGACATAGACGCATAGCGCGCCGTCATCTCACTATCACACTCACCGTCGGGGTGCATACGCTGCATAGGCAAGCTAAGGACAACATCCTCGTAGAGCATCCAGTGCAGGTCTAGCACACCCTCTTGTGCGGGTATCACTAGGACCTCATCGCTCTCCTCCCTATACTCAGAGCCAAACTTAACGACCAAGTCGCGCTCGCTATAGACATCTTCCTCTAGATCCCCTAGACAACGATCACAGCTCACTACGGCATAGCCATCAACCAAGATATTCACCTGGTACAGGTCCCCACGCTTGAGGACACGTACCTCTGCATCGACCTCCCCATCAAGGATAAAGCTACCCTCAATGGCCTCGAAATAAGCCTTATCCAAGAAGTAGTCGAACTGATGTTCTCCCTCCCGGAGGCTCTTGAGGTTTATTTTATATAGGTCTGTACGCATCATCTCGGTATACAAAAATCGGGACAAAGGTAGTCAAAAAAAACATCCTATACAAGAGGGCCACTGATGAACTCAGCAAGCCCACTAGAATTGCATACTCATAGAGACTATTGTATAATCCTACATTCGCTTCGTTGTTTGCGACATTAGCTCCGCTCGCACTGCGTGGTCGGGTTCGGTCAGTTACACGAGTAGACTCCCTTTGCCCTCTGTGCAAGAGCCTTGCGATTGCCGCATTCTCCAAAGTCTAGCACAATGACAAGCTTCGGCTTGTTATTGTGGAGACCGTGCAACGGTCTCTAATAGCTCGACACTTGGCCGCATAGTAGGCGCCATAAACACAGCAACGGCTATCAGAATATTCGGATAGCCGCTGCTGTAAAGTGATCGGTGAGTAGAGCCGCAGTAGACATCGGCTACTATTTCACCCTTCTAAAAACATACTTCATTTTATAACTAAATTCCGAGTTTCGAGCAACTTCATCACTAAATTCCTCGGTAGGTACTGCCTCAAATTTATCTCCAGTATAGCTTATAATCTTATGGGGAGTATCATCCTCGAAGTACATATTTTTTCTATACGATAGCGCCCCTCCCAAGAGCCCCCAGGGTATACCACTACACCTGATGAATGAATCACAGGCTCACTGGTCCTGATAAACTTACTTTCATCTGTGAAAGTAATCGTTTTTGTATCGGACAGCCTAAGGTAATACCCACCCTCACTACTCCAACGTTTTTCTACTATGTACGTATCTCTGTACCATACCGTGTAAGCAAGATCCTTAGCCGTCAGTTGCCTGCTAGGCTCATCTTGACTACATGCAGCTGTAATCAGAAAAAGCATTATGAATACTAGACGCTTCATAAGATATGAATATTATAATCCTGTTATGTATACTGACGATACAGCAAAGGTGGCAAAGTTTTTTATCTCACCAAATACTAAAGCATATTTTACTTACTGCATAGACCGCCCACCCTCTACCACTGAACACCTTAAAACCCCTAATCCCCGACGAGACCTCAGACAGGTAGCCTTACCACGAGAAAGACTCTGGCGTTTGGTCGCCTAATAGATCGACACTTGGCCGCCTAATAGGCGGGCACTCGTCCTCTCGATAGGCAGCCAAAGGTCCACCTGCTAGGTGATGAAATGGACAGTAGCGAGTGAACAAGTGGTGCCCTACTACAGCCCCCCTTTATGGCTATAAGAGCGTCGCATAGCACGGTACTTGCTTCGCTATTTTTGACATCCCGGCTCGGTCGTTTACGAAAGTAAAGTTCCTCCGTCATCGGTCCGGGAGCCTTACAATTGCAGCCCTCTGCACTGCCTAACCAAGCGACAAGGCGAGCTTCTCAGCTTGGAGAGCGTAGGCAACGGTCTCAGAGAGCAATAACAGTCTCTTAATACGCATTGCAGCACGGAGATTATTCCTTATCTTTGCCCATAATTAGGAACTCAAATACACAGTCAATTATGTTAAAAAAACTTCTAGTATCGGCTCTTATCCTAGGCGCAAGTCTTAGCTTAGAGGCCCAGCAGAAAGACATAGAGGTCGTTTACCTCCGAAATGGCTCTATCCTCAAGGGGAAGATCCTAGAGCATGCTCTAGGAAAGTCTCTCAAGCTAGAGACCTCTGATGGTAGTATTTTCGTACTCCAGGAGAATGAGATAGAACGTATTACCCGCAATGGGGCTAACACCAGCGAGAGCCAAAGCTCCGTCCCCTACACCAAGAGAGCACGCGAAGAAAAGGCTAGCCAGATCGGCTTTGGTTTATCTTTCACTTCTACCGGAGACTCAGATGGCTCACCATTCTACCGCATAACGCTCCCCAGCCTAGACTACCTCATCTCTCGCCGCTGGGGGATATCAGCTAAACTCGATTACAGTCGCCCTAGTGTAGGAGGTGATTACGCTAGCCTGCTAACCTTCCACGTAGGGCCGCTCATCTCATGGCGGACCAGCGAAAACGGACGCCTAGAGCTACGTCCGATGCTCGGTTATACCTGGGTTAACATTAACTCATCAAGCACAAACCTCTGGGGCCACGACTACTACATCAAAGAAAGGGGAGGAGTTGTAACCACCGAAATCAGCCTACAGTACCGTCACCACATATCAAGTAAGCTCGACCTCATCGGGGGCGTGGGCCTTACCAATGTCGGTGGTGGCTTCAACATCGGGGCAGGTATCGGCTACCGCTTCTAAAACATAGCCACCAAGGTTAAGAAATAAGCAAGGGCTACACTGTCATCACGACAGCGTAGCCCTTGGTGTATCTCCGGAGGATTATCACTCCTTGAGACTATTGTATAATACGGCACTCGCTTCGTTGTTTGCGACATTAGCTCCGCTCGCACTGCGTGGTCGGACTATTCGGTCATTTACACCAGTAAACTCCCTTCGCCCTCAGTCTTAACGCCTGGCGATTACCGCATTCTCCAAAGTCTCACCCAATGACAAGCCTCGGCTTGTCATTGGGGAGCCCGTGCGGGCGGTCTCTCCATATACCCTAACTGGCCAACACAGCTAGAAGTGCTAGAATGGCTGGTAGGCCCTGCTTCCAGAGGATAGAGAGCGAGGAGCGATAAGCTCCATAGCTTGCAGCTGTAATCACCGTGCCGAGAAAGAAGAGACGTACATTATGGCTCCACTCCACATTGGATATCAGGAAAGACCAGATAAGCCCTGCAGCAAGGAAGCCATTATATAAGCCCTGATTGGCTGCTAGGCCCTTAGTCTGGGCAAAAAGCTCCCGAGGGAGAGCCCCCTCGAAGACCTTAGCCCCTCTGGTCTCCCAAGCGAACATCTCGATATACAGGATATAGAGGTGCTCCAGCGCCACGATGGCTGTCAGGATATCTGCGAGTAATTTCATTAGAGGTTCTTAATCAAGTAATTCATCATCTTCTTATAGAGGTGCAGACTAGTATTGCCACCACGTATCGAGTGGTCCTTATCCGTATAGATGGCCATATCGAAGGGTATATCCGCCTCCACTAGGCGTGTAGTAAGGTCCATGGTATTCTGCACGTGTACGTTGTCGTCTGCACTCCCGTGTATAACGAGCAACTGCCCCTGTAGGTTCTGGGCATGGGTCAATACCGAGCTCTGACGATAGCCCTCGGGGTTCTCCTTGGGCGTGCGCATAAAACGCTCCGTATAAATAGTATCGTAGTACCTCCAGTCGGTAACGGGTGCTACAGCAATCCCCACCTTGAAAGTCCCGTTACCTCTACTAAGCGCCATCAGGGTGTTATAGCCGCCGAAGCTCCAGCCCCATATGGCTATGCGCTGGGCATCGATATAGGATAAGGCCCCCAGAGCCTTAGCAGCCGCAATTTGGTCGTCGCTCTCCTGCACACCAAGGCGCATATACGTCTGCTTGCGCCATTCCTCGCCACGAGCGCCCGTGCCACGCCCGTCGAAGCAAGCTACGATGATACCCTGCTCTGCCAGAGCATACTCCCAGCCGAAGCCGTAGCGGTCTAGCACCTGCTGCGAGGCGGGACCACTATACTGCACCATCAGGACAGGATACTTGCGCCCCGAGTCGAAAGCCTTAGGCTTGACCATCCAACCATTAAGCTCGGTACCATCAGCTAGGCGCAGGCTCATAAACTCCTTGGGACTAAACTTGTACTCTCCTAAGCGCTGGCGTAATGCAGTATTGTCCTCCAATGTACGCAAAGGCTTAGCCTCACCCATTTTGTAGACTGCTGTCGTCGTCGGCTGATTCAGGCTAGAGTGTGTAGCTAGGTAATAGCGAAAGCCCTCCGAGAAGATAGCATTATTCGTCCCCTCTGCTACTGAGAGCGACTGCGTCTTACCTTTGGCATCGACACGATAGAGATTGCGACTCATCGGGTTGCGGTCCGCAGCTTGATAGTAGGCATTGCCCGCAGCATCGAGGCCATAGAACTGCGTAACATCGTACTTGCCACTCGTCAGCGCTCGGATGAGCTGTCCCCTATCGCTGAAGTGATACAGGTGGCTGTAGCCACTGCGCTCGGATAGATAGACGAAGCCCTGCGGGGTAAACTGCAAGCCCTGTAGATTCTCGGCAGTGATATAGCGGCTATTCTTCTCCTCAAAAATAGTCTTGGGGATAAGCGTCTTGCTATTGACATATATCATGCGGAAGTGATTCTGATGGCGATTGAGCGTCAGTACGGCGAGGTCTTGATTGCGCCCCACATAGCTAATACGGGGTATGTAGTAAGCATCACTCTCGGGGATAGCTACACGCTTCTGGCTACGGTCGCCCACGTTGTAGATATGTACCGACACACGAGAGTTGGGCTCCCCTGCCTTGGGGTACTTGTAGACATAGTCCTCGGGATAGAGACGCTCGCCATACATAGGCATGCGGTACTCGGGTACGGCCGACTCGTCCGTGCGGACCCAAGCCAAGAAAGCACCATCCTCGCTCCAGGACATTAGGCGGGTAGTCTCTAGCTCTTCCTCGTACACCCAGTCGGTGATGCCATTAATCACCTGATTGCGCTTGCCGTCTATCGTTACCTGCACCTCGGTGTCATAGTCAAACTTCTTGATGAAGATATTATTGTCCCGCACAAAAGCTACCATACGACCATCGGGGCTGAAAGTAGGCTCCATCACCTTGCCTCCGGCTTCGCTCAGGGGCTGCACCAGGCGACGACGCACATCGAAGTGATGCACATGAGCTCGGGACGAACGGCGATAGATAGACTCCTGCTCCGTGTAAAGGAGGATATGCTTGCCATCCGATGAGATCTGATAGTCATCGAAAGTCTTGAAGTTGCACTCACGAGCATTATTGACAGAGAAGAGCGTATCCACGAGCTTGCCCGTAGCGAAGCTATAGCGCAGTACGGCCGAGCGCTCGGGACTCATCATACTATAATGTTCGCCATCGGGGAGGCTACGCATACCATAGCCAGCACCACGAGCCGCAAAAGTGCCTCCGATTACAGACTCGAGGCTTACGGGCTTAGTCCCATTCTGCGCTACCGCTCCTAGCGAGAGTGTCAGCGCACAGAGTAGCAAGGTCTTTTTGATCATGTATCTATCTAGTTTGCTTGTTATTTCCTAGTAAAGGTAGTGAAAAATGGAGCGTCCCAAGGCCTGCACAAACGAAAACGCAGACCACAAGCCCATATTAGGGTCTTGTAGTCTGCGTTGGATTGGGTCTCTGTACGTTTATTCGGCTAGAGTCAAGCGCCCCTGCCAAAAGAAGCAATCCTCAAAAGAAGCCCGCTCCTCACTGCTGAGGGGACGCTCGAAGAAGCCGTAGAGCGCTGCCCCAGAGCCCGTCATACTCGCATAGACGGCCCCCAGCTCGTAGAGCCTAGCCTTACAGAGGGCCAGCTCGGGGTGATTAGGGAAGAGACTACGCTCGAAGTCGTTAGCTAGGCTATCACGCCACTCTGCTATCGGCCGACTCAGGATCGTGGGGATATCCTCGGTCTGCCCGCCGACAGAGCCGAAGCCACGGAAGGCTTCGGCGGTAGAGATATGCAAGGGCGGCTTGACCACGACTAGTTGGTATCGAGACAAGTCCAGTGCAGGAGCTGGCAGCAGTACTTCGCCGATGCCACGCACCAAGGCGGGCTTATTAGCGATGAAGAAGGGGCAATCAGCCCCTAGAGTAAGCGCTATGGCTCGCAGCTCTTCGTCCGTCACAGGTAGAGCGAAGAGCTCCCGCAGGGTACGCAACGTAAAACTAGCGTCCGACGAGCCGCCCCCCATCCCTGCTCCCGAGGGGATGAGCTTCTTGAGTACAATCGAGACATAGGGGAAGGGATAGTCCTGTCGTAGACGACGCACAGCACGCAGGACTAAGTTGTCCTCTAGGCATCCCGTATCAATATCGCCGATGACCATGAGGCTATCGTCCGTGGCCTCCTCCGATGCCGGCAAAACCTCCAAGATATCGCAGAGTGGCACGGGCAGGAAGAGGGATTCCAACAGATGGTAACCATCTTCGCGTCGCCCTGTGATATGCAATCCCAGGTTAATCTTAGCATTAGCAAAGCTCAGCATATTCGCTAGTATCGTTATTTGTTATCTATCTACACAAAAAGTCAGAAGAGGCTGGTACATCATCGTTGTACCAACCTCTTCTGCATTGTACGCGGGATGAGACTCGAACTCACACGCCGGAACCGGCACTACCCCCTCAAAGTAGCGTGTCTACCAATTTCACCACCCGCGTTTCAAAGAATGCCTTATGAGAGCTGGGCTCGTACTCCAACGTGCCCGGGACAGGACTCGAACCTGCACGTCTTTTGAACACTCGCACCTGAAACGAGCGCGTCTACCAATTCCGCCACCCGGGCTCTCATTTGCACTGCAAAGGTAATACAAGTTTCGGAACTATGCAAATGCCAAGGCGAAAAAGTTTTCCGTCCACTAGGCAACACACCCTCCCCCTGCTATCATCAGCTCTAAGCTCAGACCGCTAAAGTACTCAGACACAAAAAGAGCGGGCTACATGCCGAACCGTATCGACACATAGCCCGCTCGCTATTATCTAGGATAAAAAATCTACTTAGCGCACGCTCACCACGCCGTAGCCTGGGATATTGAGCGTACCACTGCTGAGCTGTGGATGCATGAAGATGCTTTCCTTAGATGGTAGCTTAGCACGGCAGCTAGCGATTAGGCGCTCCACCTGGCCAGCTACGCTAGGATCCTTAGCAGGGATGGCACGCAGACGAGCTATCACAGCGAAGTATACACAGCGAGCAAGGATAGGATCACCAGGGAAGATGCTGTTAGCACGAGAGCCTAGAGCGAGAGCCTGACGGATCAGGATGCGGCCATTGTTTGGGTTGATAGCTAGGATACCGCTCTGCGCACGGCTAGATAGTGAGCTATTACCCGTACGATCTGCGATTGACCACATCAGCTCGTAGCACTTTATCTTGTCGTGGTTATTCGTAGAGAGCTTGATAGCTTCGTCTAGGAATTTCACGGCCTGACTATAGTCTTTCTCACGCACATACTTACCAGCAAGACCCATAGCAGCCTTGGCGCTAGGTTCTAGATGGAAGAGGTATTCCGAGGCCTTGTCGGGCACTGTCGATGGACACTCGTTCTTGGCGTTGCCCTCATCGTCTACTTCCACAGCATTCTGGAATAGCTTGATGGTCGTAGCCAAGTACATCTTGTCGTCCTTACGAGCCTCTAGCTTATCTAGCGTGTAGATCTTATTGAGGAGTTCGCAGGTCGCCAGACCACTACGAGCAAACGACTCATCGAGCTGCGCAATGTTGGTCTCTAGGTTCGCACGAAGCGTAGAGTCCGTCTGAGCTTCCAGCTGCTTGTCTAGGTAATCCGAAGCCATTAGGTAGTCGTTGAGGTAACGCTCCTTCTTGGCATCATCATCACCACGAGCGATCTCGCGAGACGAGGCTAGGAACCAGTAGAGCACAAGCCCTGGAGACTGCTCCTTGTACTCATCTACAATCTCCTTAGTCCAGCCATATACCTTAGTATAGTCGGCCTTCTCGCCGTATACAGCGATGAAGTCATTTACCTTGTCTAAGACAATAGCGTCACGCCCCTTCTTGGGGTCATCACCAAAGTATTTGATGCGAGCGTCATACATCGCCATCAAGTCCTTGATCAGAGCCTCACGCTTAGCAGGGTCCTTCTCGTTGTTAATCTTAAACTTGAGAATGTTAGCCCCATGGATGTAGATATTCTTGCTACTTGCTGGGCATTCCTTGTAGGCTGTTAGCCAAGACTCGTAGGCCTCTGCATAGTTGCCTGCTTTGGCATAGCTATTGAAGATACTTAGGTTCTGGCGGCAGCGTATGCTATCTGCACCAGAGCCAAAAGGCGTTCCCGTGGCTGCACCCGTCTGAGCCATAGCCCCCACGGCAGAGAGCAGTACGGCTGACAAGCTGAGGATTGACTTATTAAATCTCATCGTTTATAGTATTACGTTATTAGACATCATTAAACTACCCGCTCCTTACTCTTATATAACGGAGATAGAGCCTTGGATATGCGAAGTTATAAAAATTTCTTAATTCACACGTGCCTTACGGAACCAGCTTTCGTTGAAAGTAATCCCAATGGTCGCCCCGATATAGTGCTCACTGATCATCCCAGATGCCTCTGGGCGCAGCATCTTGTAGTCAATGCTAAAGTTTAGGGCCGAGCGACGGTCTACCAAAGGCAAGGCCAAACCAACAGATGCTCCATACTCCTGATAGCCCTCTAGACGGCCACTCGTAGCGACGGGGACCTTGAGGTAACTATTGCCATAGTTGAGCCCTAGGCGGTACTTCGCACGCTTCCAAGGACTACGAGCACGCTCGTTGGGTGTCCACTCTCCCCCAAGGGCAATACGCCACTGGTTGCGAAACTCCGCCTCTAGGTTGGGGAACTCCGCCTTATCCCAAGCGCTATAGCGCACATCTACTCCATACATATAATGCCCAGCCTTGCGGTAGCTCACACCAGCCCCAAACTGGTCTGGCATAATATAGCGGCCATCCTTGGTAACTGTAGAGCTAAGCTCTTTGAGCGTAGTAGAGCCCGATACAGATTCATAGCTAGCCGTCGTAAGCTCGCTACTATAACGGTATCCTGGCGTATAGGTCGCTCCAAAGACTAGGCTACGTTTGCCGAGGGTATCTAGAGCCAGCTCGTACTGAGCTCCGAGGTCGAGTTTGAAACCACGCAAATGGAGGTTGCTCGTATTAATACGATTGAGAGCCCCTACCGTTGTGTAGGTAACCTGGCGCTCGTGCTTGCTGTGGCCGAAGATAAATGCCGCATTTACTCCTAAATGTAGCCCGCCGAAGGTACGCCCAGCAAGACCCAAGTATAGCTGATTGTAGCTACCATGGCCAGAATAAGAGCGCACGAATGTATCGCTATTGTCATCTCCACCCATCGTGGCCTTACTCCCGAAGGTATAGCCAGTCGTGGCCAGCGGCATAATCCCTGCACTCATAGCCATACGCTTCCCTAGGGGGAAGAGCATAGACAGGTAATCGAGGTTACCGAGCAAACGGCGATCGCTGTTGCTACCCTCACGTAGGAAAGAGTAACGTGCCGACACCCCAAGATCGAAGATGAAGGTCAAGGAGTCCACCGAGGTGTACGAGGCTGGGTTCCCAGGATTGGTAATTAGTGGGTCGCGTAGCCCTATACTAAGGCCGCCCAAGGCACGATTGCCAGCGGTACCACCACCCTCCATCGAACCATAACCATAGCGACTATAAGGCGAGCGGTTATCTGAGCCCTGAGCTACCGCCTCTGTCGTTGCTCCTAGGAGGCAGGATAGGCCGAGTAGTAAGCCACTAACTTTTGCTTTGATATTCATCTATCTCGTTTATCTCTTGTTATATTCCAATATCTCATTCAGCCCCAAGAGGACTAGCTCGGGGACTACCAAGACCCGATAGTCTTCGAGGCGCTCTGCCAAAAGAGGCGCATCTCCTCCCGTCATATATATATACGCCTCCGGATGGTAGCGGTACATATCCTCTATATAGCCAGCGACCTCTCGTTCCAATCCCACTAGACAACCCGAGAGCATAGCAGAGCGGGTTTCGCGGCCATAGGCCTCCACCCCTGTCTCGGGGAGCTCATTAATAAGAGGCAGGCGACTCGTAAAGCTATTAAGTGCCTTCAGCCTTAGCCACAGCCCAGGAGCAATATTTCCCCCGAGGTAACGGCCACCTACGGCTACATACTCGTAGGTAACAGCCGTGCCAGCGTCTATCACCAAAGCAGGACGCTCACCCCGTGTCAGATGATAAGCCCCGACGACAGCAGCCAAGCGATCGCTACCTAGTGACGCCCTATCATAAGCGACATCCACTGGGACTGGCGTATCTGCTCCGAGTAGTACACAATGCTCCAAAGCTCCGAAGTAGGCGCCAAAGTCGGGACACGGCCGCGAAGACACACTACTATATATAAGTGCCCCGATACTACTATAACGCAAGGATATCTCCCTAAGTATAGACTCATCGAGGTCTGATACACAGGTAGACATCTGCGGCCTGCCCTCGTCATAGACGGCCACCTTGCAGACGGAATTGCCTTGGTCGATTATTAGGTTCACTTCTTTCTTAGCACCTATGAGCCTACAAAGTAACGATTTTTCTAGCACATAACAGCTAAACAAAAGGCTTTGCCAGCCCCTTTTTACCAACTCAATGATTGGCGTTAGGGCAGACAAAGCCTCGTTACTTCACTCCTACTCCCCTAGCTAGCGGAGGGACAGAGCATTATTTAGTCTAGCTCGACCACAGGCTCGTTGAATTTCTTTTTACCCAAGACAGCATTGAGCCAGAGATAGCCGACTAGGCCAGAAACAATAGTCCCAGCAAAAATACCCAGCTTAG
>JAXFXP010000081.1:0-6363 GCA_034091595.1 Porphyromonas sp. | reverse complement strand
GAGCGCAACCCCCATTGTCAGTTGCCATCAAGTAAAGTTGGGGACTCTGACGAGACTGCCGTCGTAAGGCGCGAGGAAGGCGGGGATGACGTCAAATCAGCACGGCCCTTACATCCGGGGCGACACACGTGTTACAATGGTAGGGACAAAGGGCAGCTACTGGGCGACCAGATGCGAATCTCCAAACCCTATCACAGTTCGGATTGGAGTCTGCAACTCGACTCCATGAAGCTGGATTCGCTAGTAATCGCGCATCAGCCATGGCGCGGTGAATACGTTCCCGGGCCTTGTACACACCGCCCGTCAAGCCATGGGAGTCTGGAGTACCTAAAGTCCGTAACCGCAAGGGTCGGCCTAGGGTAATACAGGTGACTGGGGCTAAGTCGTAACAAGGTAGCCGTACCGGAAGGTGCGGCTGGACCACCTCCTTTCTGGAGCCTTGTTGGTTTGTCCTTCGATAGAGTTAGCCTAGACGATGGTTAGAGTCTAAACGACTACACTCTGTGTCAGTATCGTATCTCGCATATAGAGTCCTCTTGAGCTCCGGCTCAAGGGGACTTTTTGTTTTCTGGGGCTGCTCTGTCTATCTCTATAGAGACTCCTATGCCCTGTGGAGTACGATTGTTTACCGGCCTTGTGAGTAGCTAGGAGTGGCAGAGTATAATGAGGAGAGGTAGAAGTAATGCACATTTGTTTGTGGTGTTAATCGTCTGTTTTTAAGGTGCTTAGGTTGTAGTCGGGGAATCTTTTTCCTTGTAGGTCTTGCAGGAATGGGAAATTAGTTGTACCTTTGCAGTGCAAATGAACGCGGAGTGGAGCAGTGGTAGCTCGTTGGGCTCATAACCCAAAGGCCGCAGGTTCGAGTCCTGCCTCCGCAACTAGATGACGCTAGGTAAGCTCTTAGGAGTTTACCTAGTGTTCTTTTATGTCTCTGTTAGTCTTGTCGTAGCCTCAGTGAAAGCAGGCTCGAGCTACTTCGCTTTGTCTATTAGATTGATATAGAGATTGTAGGGGAACATATTCTTGGTCGTATGAGCATAGATTGCACGAATTTGCGTACCTTTGTCGGCAAATAATGTTGTCGCTAAACCTTTGTATAGGGTTGCGACAGGTGGTAAATAGTTTTATGAAAATACTGCAACAGAGATTATCTGCCTACGACATCCCTCAGAAAGCGCAGGCTGCGGGTATCTATCCCTACTTTCGCAAGATAGAGAGCGACCAAGACACATCAGTTGTAATTGACGGTCGTCGTGTGGTGATGTTTGGCTCCAATGCCTATCTAGGCTTGACCAATCACCCCAAGGTGAAGGAGGCAGCAATACAAGCAACGGAAAAGTACGGTACTGGTTGTGCCGGTAGTCGATTCCTCAACGGTACCCTAGACATTCATCTAGAGCTCGAGCGTGAGCTGGCCGAGTTTGTCGGCAAGGAAGATGCTATCATCTTCTCTACGGGTTTCCAGGTAAACCTCGGAGTTATCTCTTGTCTAACGGGTCGTGAGGACTATATTATATGGGACTCGCTTGACCACGCATCGATTATTGAGGGCATCCGCCTAGGTATGGGCAAGAGCCTTAAGTATCGCCACAACGATATGCAGGCTCTAGAGCGTCGCCTCAAAAGCTGTGAGCCCGATAAGGTGAAGCTTATCGTTGTGGACGGTGTCTTCTCGATGGAGGGAGATCTATGTAACCTTCCAGAGATTGTTCGTCTAGCGAAGAAATATAATGCTGCCGTAATGGTAGACGAAGCTCACGGTATCGGGGTGCTCGGGGATCACGGCCGTGGTGTGTGCAACTACTTTGGTCTGACCAAGGATGTGGACCTCATTATGGGGACCTTCAGTAAGAGCTTTGCCTCTATTGGAGGCTTCATTGCCGGAGACAAGGTGCTGATTAACTGGCTACGCCACCATGCACGCTCGTACATCTTCTCGGCCAGTGCCACACCTGGGGCTACGGCTGCAGCGCGTGCTTCGCTTGAGATCATGCGTACCGAGCCTGAGCGCGTAGAGCAGCTGATGGAGAAGACTCGCTATTGCCTAGACTTTTTCCGCAAACATGAGTTTGAGATAGGACATACGTCTACGCCAATTATCCCGCTGTATATTCGCAATAACGAGCTTACCTTCCAGATAACGGCTGAGCTATTTGAGGAAGGCATCTTCGTGAATCCGGTGGTGAGCCCTGCTGTAGCACCAGAGGATACACTCATTCGCTTCTCGCTGATGAGTACGCATACTTACGAACAGCTCGACTTTGGCTGTAATGCTATCCTGAAGGTTTTCCGTAGACATAATCTCGTGCCTTAGTAGCTCGATTTTTGTCTGATATAAGTAAAGCGACCGAATAGCTCCTAGGAGCTATTCGGTCGCTTAGCGTTTGTAAGTATTCCGAGCTAAGGGTTAGGCCTTAATAGCGAGGACTTCGATTTCGACCAATCCATTCTTGGGGAGTGTACGCACTGCTACAGCGCTACGTGCAGGGAAGCTACCCTCGAACTGACGTGCGTATACCTCGTTCATCGCAGCGAAGTCCCCCATATCAGCGAGGAAGCAAGTTGTCTTGACAACATCGCTCATTTCCATACCGGCCTCCGCTAGGATAGCGTGGATATTGCGGAAGACCTGCTCAGTCTGCTCGCTTACGCCCCCAGGGACGAAGTCGCCCGTTGCAGGGTCTATGCCTAGCTGTCCTGAGGCATAGAGGGTCTTGTCTACGAGTACTGCCTGACTGTAGGGGCCGATAGCGGCTGGTGCTTGTGTAGTGTTGATGACTTTTTTCATACTATCTTATTATTTTTTCTTGGTTGTAGTACTTGTGCGTTTGCTGGTAGGTGTCGGGCGTACCTCCTGTGCCTTTTGCTGTGGTTTTTTGTAATACTTTAGGGCTTCGGGCAGATAGGCTTTGATTTCCTGGATGCGCTTAGCTTCGCTAGGGTGCGTACTCCAGAAGCTGCTGCTAGCACCCCCCGAATTCTTCTCCATCTTTTGCCATAGGCTTACGGCATATTCGGGGTTGTACCCTGCTAGAGCCATCAATACGAGCCCCATCTTGTCTGCCTCTAGCTCCTGTTTCCGGTTAAAGGGCATAGCTGCCGCCTGTGTCCCGAGGCCATAGAGCGTAGAGAGCACTGAGGATGAGACAGAGCTGCTACCGCTACCCATCCCAAGGAGTCCCCCGAGGACCTGAGCGCCCATCCCCTGTAGCTGGGAGCGGCTCACTCGTTCGTTGGCATGGCGTGCTATGGCGTGCCCGATTTCGTGCCCGATGACAGCGGCCATTTCGTCGTCCGAGCCGGTCCCGAGACCCACTAACTGAGCCAGGCCTGTATAGACCACAATTTTGCCACCAGGCATACAGAAGGCGTTTACCTCCTTGCTCTTGACCACGTTTAGTTCCCACTGCATACCTCGGGCTAGGTCGCTGTAGCCGTTGTTTCCGAGATAGTTGTTTGTGGCGTTGATCAGATTTACGGTAATGCGCTGTATGCGCTCATCTTGCACTATTACTCCTTGTTGCCTAGCTTGGGATACGAATCCACTATAGGCCTGCTGGCTCTGTGCTAGTAGGGCCTCGTCCGAGACCATATTGAGGCTACTGCGCCCCGTAATGGGGACCTTACCGCAGCTGTATAGGCTGAGTGCGAGGACTGAGCCCAGTAGTATTTGTGTAATTGCTTTCATAATCTACAAAGTTATAGAATATTTACGAATGGAGAGGGCGTGTAGACAAATAGCTCTAGAGGCCTGACCGAGGGGGAAGACCGCCGAGAGCTTTAAACATCAGTATGGCGACGCTTTGCCAGCCAAGAGCGAGCATAGCCCGTTGCCTCCGGAGCTACGTCGAGTACCCATAGCCCGAATATAGCGACGCATGCCGTTGTCCCAGAGCGGAAGATAATACTTAGATAGGGGTTGGCGAGCTGAGGGAGGTGGGCCACTAGTAGGGCTAAGCCTATGCCTAGGCCCACAATGCGTAGCATACGTGCCGAGAGGGGGCTTAGCCGTAGGTGACGGTAGACGACAGCCTGCAGGAAGCCATAGCCCAGTATGGTTGTTAGGAGCGTTGCTATGGCAGCACCCATAGCGTCCCATAGTGGGATGAAGTAGTAGTTGGCTAGGAAAGCTGCTACTACGCACCAGAGGGTATAGTATAGGCTGTATTGGTAGAAGTGGGAGGCATTTACTATAGGATGGCAAGCGGTAAAGCTAATCTCTACAAGCTTGGCAAGACCGAGGAATAGGAAGACCTCGGCGCTACCAGCATAGATGTCTCCATTGGGGAGAATAGAGAGTACCTGCTCGATACTTGCATACAGGCACATATAGATGATGAGCCCCAGGATAAGTTGGTAGCGGCTAACTTGCTCCAGGAGTCGTCCCACTGCTGGGTAATCGCTGTCCTTCATGAGCTCGGCAATGCGTGCCGTGGCCAGCCCGATGATAGCACGGGTAGGAATCTCTACGACAGAGACCATAAAGAAGCCAATCGAGAAAACAGCTGCCGAGCGAAGGCCCGCCGAGGGGGATATGGCCAGGACGAATAGATCCATACGTCCTGCCAGTGTGGTCCCTACGACCGAGAGTATAGCTAGGCCCGTATAGCGCAGGAATCCTCTACGCAGAGGCTTGTCGGGGAAGCCTGCCTCGCGCCTTAGACTCAGCTGCGTGATACGGCTGAGGTACAGATAGGCCAAGAGGGTACACAGGGCATAGGCTCCGACGAAGATGAGCAAGAAGCCCTCGAGTCCCACGAGGTCAAAGGCATAGGCTAGATAGCAGCCAAGTAGAAGTATACGCAGTAATAGCTCACGAATAACCCGAGGTACGGCAAGCCTTAGGAGCTGAATGCTATAGAGCTCGGCAATCGTCCATAGACTGATGCAGACGGTGAGCGGTAGGATGTAGTGATAATACTGGGCGAGGAGCTGAGAGCCACTGCCGAAGTAAGGGTTGATGAGCTCGGCTAAGCCCGAGTACAGCAGTAGGGTGATGGGTAAGCCGATACCCACTAGGCACATTGTCCAGAAGAAAAAGCCCCTGTGGGGTACCGCCTCGGGCTGTTTGTCTTCGCTACGGAAATAAGGGAAATAGCGGCTGATAGATGTACTCATCCCCAGCAGGGCGAGGCTCGATAGTAGTGTGGCTAGCTCTACGAGGACGCGCGTCAGACCTACTTCCTCGGGTGTGAGGTAGGCTATGAGGACGAGAAAGGTGGTCAGGAAGCCTATCGTAACCCCTATGTACGTAACGATAGAGCCCCAAAAGCTCTCCCGTGCCATAATATTGTCCTTGCTCACAGCCATCTACAACTACATATAAAACCTATCTAATAACCTAATACTAGGCCTAATCTGCTGCAAAGATACAACAATGCCACAGGTCTATCGTTGTACACTCGTGAGTGTATCCCGATGCACTAGTACATGCTTAGTTGTATACCAGTGGCTGCACTGTCTCGTGCCTTGGCGCGCTTTTATTAGATAAGTGGCTGTCTGAGCTTTCGCAGTGTAATAGGTTTCACTTTTTTTCGTAACTTTGTGCAGTCCCGTAGAGCACTCGGGGCGAAGATGAATTGGCAATATAAACAGTAACTAATAATAAACGAAACGAAACAATGATCAAAGTAGGTATCAACGGGTTCGGCCGTATCGGTCGCTTCGTATTCCGTGCCGCTCAGGAGCGTAACGACATCCAGATCGTAGGTATCAACGACCTTCTAGACGTAGACTACATGGCTTATATGCTCAAGTATGACACGATGCATGGTCAGTTCAAGGGTACTGTAGAGGTTAAGGATGGTAACCTCGTAGTGAACGGCAACGTAATCCGTGTAACTGCTGAGAAGAACCCAGCTGACCTTAAGTGGGATGCAGTAGGTGCTGAGTATGTAGTAGAGTCTACGGGTCTATTCCTCTCTAAGGATAAGGCTGAGCTTCACCTACAGGCTGGTGCTAAGTATGTAGTTATGTCTGCTCCTAGCAAGGATGACACCCCAATGTTTGTATGCGGTGTAAATACCGACAAGTACGTTAAGGGTACGCAGATCGTATCTAACGCCTCTTGTACTACTAACTGTCTTGCTCCTATCGCTAAGGTTCTTAACGACAACTGGGGTATCACAGATGGTCTTATGACGACTGTACACGCTACGACAGCTACACAGAAGACTGTAGACGGTCCTTCTGCTAAGGACTGGCGTGGTGGTCGTGCTGCCGCTGGCAACATCATCCCATCAAGCACAGGTGCTGCTAAGGCTGTAGGTAAGGTAATCCCTGAGCTCAATGGTAAGCTAACAGGTATGGCTTTCCGCGTACCAACGCTTGACGTATCTGTAGTAGACCTTACTGTTAACCTTG
>JAXFXP010000080.1:0-8922 GCA_034091595.1 Porphyromonas sp. | reverse complement strand
TATACTCTTCCCACCCCCTGTCGGCAGTAGCGCCATAGTATCATAGCCCTCTAGAGCCGAGACAACGATATCACGCTGCATAGGGCGAAAGGCTTTGTAACCCCAATAGCGCTCCAAGACCTCCTCTGGTGTACGGTCAGCATCTCGGCGCCCATCGTGCGGTGGCTCGTATGCCATCTCCCCCTCAGGCTCCTCACCCCAGGCCTCGTTCCATTCGAAACGCTCCTCATCGGATTCGATACTGCCTAGCTCAGAGGCATAGAGCATATCGCCCTCTAGCTCCTCGCCTGCAAGATCCTCAGCAAGCCACTTTTCCACAGCTTTTACCCTTTGAATGCTCGCCTCTAGTGCGTATATATCTCTTGGATAGATAGGTGTACCCCCCCCTGCTCAAGCTTTTGCTCGTCGAAAGTATAACGAATCCCGAAAGCCTGCTGACTAAGCACCCAACGTGCTTGACCACTCTGATGTAGGGCCATACCCGCAATAGGTTTGTAACGACAGTAACGATCCGTCATTCTGAGGCGTAGGTGCTGACCCTCCCGGCCTACAACCTTACTTCCTCCTGCGTCACGCATGCGCTCAGTAACGAATACAGGGCGCTCATTTTTGAGACCAAAGGGAGCCATCTGGCGTATCTCCTCCACCAACCTAGGGTTTATCTCCTCTATAGACAAAAGAGCATCTACGACAACTTCGTCCCGTGCTATCTGTGGAGCCTTTATACTCCGCATGTAGCTTTTGAGGCGGTGGCGCAGCTCAGGGATATGGGCCTCCTCTGTGGTCAAGCCTGCCGCATACTTATGCCCTCCGAAGTTTTTGAGCAGGTCCCGGCATGAGTCTATAGCATCGTAAATATTATAGGGCTTAAATGAACGGGCCGAAGCAAGTATCTCGTGCCCGACCTTGGTCATTACTATAGTCGGACGACGATAGCGCTCGGCCATACGTGCAGCCACAATACCCATTACTCCGACATGCCAATCTGGGCGATACAGTACAAGTATTGGCTCCTCGCTAATATCCCCCATAGCGGCTACCAGCTCCTCGGCCTCGGTAGTCATACGGCTATCGTGGGTGCGACGCTGATCGTTATAGTCCTCAAGACGTTTGCAAGCACGCTCGGCAACCTCTAGCGAGGAGGCCGTCAGCAGGTCTACAGCCAACTGCCCGTTTTGCATACGTCCAGCGGCATTCAGACGAGGTGCTATCTTGTATATGATAGTACTGGTATCGATCTTATCCCCAGGATGAATGCGTACCTGGTTGAGTAGTGCACGCATACCCATACAAGGATGGCTCGATAGCTGGTGCAGACCATGTACCAGGTATGCTCTATTCTCGCCTATCAAGGGCACAAGATCCGCCGCTGTACTCACAGCCAATAGGTCGAGGTAGTTATATAGCTTAGCTGCTGGTAGACCTTCGCTCTGCGCTAGGGCCTGCATAAGCTTGTACCCCACGCCACAGGCACTAAGCTGAGCATTGGGGTAATGACAGCCTGTTTGTTTGGGGTTAAGAATAGCCGTTGCTCTTGGCAGATCGGCATCAGGCTGATGGTGATCGCAAATTATCACGTCCAGACCTTCCCGACGAGCATAGTCTACCGACTCTAATGCTTTGATGCCTGTGTCGACAGAGATGATTAGTTCACAACCCAGAGCCTTGGCCCAGTCTATACAGTTGCGGCTAATACCATAGCCTTCATCATCTTCATTGGGGATATGGTAATGCAGACGTTCTCCACAGTCAAAGAGATCCCTCAGCACATTGTGTATCAGAGCTACCGAGGTAACTCCATCAACATCATGATCTCCCGTAATCATGATAGGTCGGCGACTCTTCAGGTGGTAGCGCAGGCATGCTACAGCCTTGTCCATCCCCAGCATCAGATAGGGGTCTGGTTGGTTACCTAGCCGTGGATGCAGATAATCCTCTGCCAACTCTGGAGTATTCACCCCCCTACGCACCAACAGACGGGACACGACGAGCCCGAGCCCTGTAGACTCCGACAGCCGACGAGCCTCTTCCTCTTGCTGCTCTGTAACGGAATAAGCTATCCAGTTGGCATTCATAGTACCTCTACGCTTCTATGCTATGCGATAATATTTCTTGTATATATCCCCCTTGGGGTCGCGTATGCTAAGGATAAGCAACTGCCCCTGCCCGAGCGGACTCAATGCCCGATCTATAATGCGCTCCTTGATGGTATCGAGCCACAACACCTCATACAGGACAGCATCATCCACCTCCATCACACGCAGAGCAGTCCGAGGCGTTTTGCCATCGCCCGTATGCTGTATCAGATAGAATAACTCTGCGATTTGCCAAACATAGCTATCTAGCTTGGGACTATCCTCGTGCTTAGCAAGGTCGCAGGCACGTTTGAGTAAGCCTATGTGCAGTGGATTGCGATGCAGGCCCTTCTCTGCTATCTGCAGAGCCTCGGCGTACTGCTCCTTGTCGATAGCGGTATCGACCTTGGGTAAGATCTGACCAAAGAAGATACTATCTCCCTCAGCCACACGACGAGAAAAATAAAGGCTCTCTATCTCCTTGCGTGTTAGCGTCGTATCGGCCTTGCGAAAGCGATATAGCAGTGGCTCTATATTGGCAACCTGTAGCACATTCTGCCCCATGTCTAGAGGGTCCGTCCCCCCGATACGTAGACGAATGCTATCCTGACGACGTAGCTCTGCTCTGCGAGCCTCGTACTCCTCGGCACTAAGCGCTCTAGAGCGAACAACCCGTCTAGACGAAGCCTTACGCCCCCGACTAGACTTAGACGTCTTAGCCTTTTTACGGCTCGATTTCTGCCGTACGGCTGTCGTCTTGGCTTTCTTTCGTCTGGGGCGTGCTGCATCTAGTGCTGGTGCGGGTAGCATCAGCAAACCTATCAAGAGGATAGCAAGGGCTTTTAGAAGCTTCATATTATCTCTACTAGTTCCATCTTATCAAGACTGCTGGGATGGTGGCCAGGTGGGGACGCAGATACGGCAGCACCCCGCAGACAACACCAAACAAACCGACAATCCCAAGCCCACACTGAGGGCCGAGCAAGACTCACTAGCGAGGGATTCCCTGCACCTAGGAGGGATAGAGATTCATTAGGCAGCAGTCAGCTTATTACACAAAGATAAGACTTATATGATAATAAAGCAAAGCCTAAGCTACGACTACAGCCTCCCGTCCATACTTGACAGAGGGTAGCTACGACTACGAAGGCCCTATTACAATCAAAGACTACTGCACATATGAGACTATTGTACGATGACAAGCCGAGCTTGCTTTGGGAGCGCTCGTCGCACGACCTCATTTGCTGAAGTCTCCCTGATTTCGTCCCCCATATACACGAGATAGGGGAGTATCGAAACAATGAGTTTCGATACTCCCCTATCGGGTTTACTTACCTTGCCCTAGTAAGAAGTCTACACTTATTACTGTAGGCGGAACTGTACAGGAAGCGTAAACTTAGAGCGTACGGGCTTACCGCGCTGCTTACCTGGCTTCCACTTAGGCATCGACTTTACTACGCGCTCAGCTTCCTTGTCTAGAGCTGGGTCTACGCTACGCACAACCTTGATGTCAGTAGCAGATCCATCCTTCTCTACAACGAACTGAACAACTACACGTCCCTGGATACCAGCCTCCTGAGCAACCTCAGGGTATCTGATATTCTTGGCGAGGTACTTATTAAGACCCTCCATGCCTCCATCTACAAACTCTGCAGACTCTTCCACCACTTCGAAGATTTCTTCTGTCTCTTCTTCTACTGGCGCAGGAGCCACTGGTGCAGGAGGAGGAAGGGGCTTGTCGGTTTCGTCCGAAGACTTGAAGACAATATCCGCAACCTTAACGTCGTTATCAACGACCTTAAAGTCTTCGGGCAGAGCAGCCTCGATCTGTTGCTCTGGCTGAGCTACAGGCTCTGGCTCCTCGGGCTTGTCCTCTGGCAAATCCTCAATAAGCATAGTATCCTCTAGGTCTGCCTGGTTAAGAGCATACTGATGCTCCTTAACCTCAGCAAAGCTACGCCACTGGAAAGCGGCGAAGAGTACCGAGAGGGCTACCACGATACCAAGGAGGAGATTTAGGCCCTTGCTTTTCTCTAGGTCTGCGTGGGCTGCCTTCTTAATTTCCATGATGCTATCTGTTTTTTATGTTCTACTTCTATATAGCTAATACTGTGCAAAAATAATACGTTTCTCCGAATATAACAACACCCACCCCTTATTAAACAATAAAAAAGAGGCTACCAGCTGCGGTAGCCTCTCTCTATTTGTGCATTCTAGCCCTTGTGCGCAGAGGCCTTACGGACAATCTTGCGCTCTAGAGCACGACGCTCTCGCAAGACAAAGCGCCCTTCCATAGCAGCGTATAGCGTTGGGATCAGTACCAAGGTAACAAGGGTCGAGACCGTCAAACCAAAGGCCACACTTACCCCCATGGACTGCCACATCTCACTACCCTCACCTATACCTAATGCCATAGGAACCATACCAAGGACTGTCGTGAGCGTCGTCATCAGCACGGGGCGCAGACGGCTCTTACCTGCCAAGACCACCGAGGAGCGAATACCCACGCCTCGCTCACGCAGGAGGAGCGTGTAGTCAATCAGCACGATACCATTCTTCACCACGATACCCACAAGCATAATCAAGCCCACAAAGGCCATCGAGCCGAGCGGTATCTGCGTAATCACCAGCCCTAGGAATACCCCAGTAAAGGCAAAGGGGATAGAGAACATGATCACGAAAGGCAAACGCAGGCTCTCAAACTGCGAAGCCATCACGATAAACACTAGTATGATAATAAGAAGCAGGAGCAGGGTCAGCTCTCCGAAGGTCTCCTGCTGCGTCTCGTAGGTACCACCCACTTTGTAGCTTATATTGGTGGGGAGGTTCTGAGCGCGCATAATCTCGTTAGTTGCCTCTGCCACGTCCGACAGTACCACCCCCGAGGCTCCAGAGATCGTCAGCGTAATCACACGGGAGCGGTCTTTGCGCTCGATAGTCGGGGGCGTAGCACTCTCTACGATATGCCCCAAATCTCCCAAACGAATACGAGCCCCCGTAGGCGATGTCACCAATATACTGGTAATATCCGTGAGCGAACGTCGGAACTCTGGTGCCAGACTCACACGTATCTTGTACTCATCGCCATCCTCACGATAGTAACTAGACACGTT
This sequence comes from Porphyromonas sp., assembly GCA_034091595.1. Lineage (GTDB taxonomy): Bacteria > Bacteroidota > Bacteroidia > Bacteroidales > Porphyromonadaceae > Porphyromonas. The sequence goes on along the minus strand of JAXFXP010000080.1, from coordinate 3,734 downwards.
ACCATTTACGGCAGCACTCAGATAGCTAGAGGCCGTCGCCAGCGTTAGACCATGCTCGGCCAGTTTCTCTCGGTCGAAGACAAAGTTCAGCTCCGGAGAGAAATCCTTGCGGCTGATGGCTACCTCACTCACTAGAGCCTTACCATCCACTTGACGCCCTTCTAGCTGTGTCTTCACTAGGCGGGCTATAGAATCAGTTTCATCAAACTCGTGTCCGAAGATATCGAGGGAGACAGAGTTCCCACCCTGTGTGCCACCGCCACCCGACTGCACCTTGTAGCTACGCAGCTGTGGATAGTCTGCGAGGATGCTACGAATAACGTCAGATACTTCGTCCTGCGAACGAGAGCGCTCACTCAGAGGCTTCAAGCCTATGCGGAAGGCAGCCACATTGTTACCATTATCGTTGATTGTAGCGAAGGCATTGCTACCGTCGGCTGTCCCCAGCGTGCTATTTGTAACCTGTATCTCTGGGATTTCGCTACGCATCCGCTTATCGATATCGAGCGCCAAGGCACGTGTATCCTCTACCCCCGTACCAACAGGCAACTCAGCCGTAACCTGTATAAAGCCCATATCCTGGGAGGGCATCAGCTCAGTCTTGATGAAGGGGAAGAGCATCAGACTAAAGACAAAAAGCCCCAGCGCCGAAAGCACCGTTATACGACGATGCCTCACGCACCAGCCCAAAAGGTGGGCATAACCCTCATCGAGGCGGTCCAAGAAGCGGACAAAAGGAGCTAGTATCTTAGCTGATATCGGGTTAGGCTTGCTGTTACGCTTGAGCATCTGCGATGAGAGCATCGGTATGAGCGAGAGCGCTGCCACTGTCGAGACAATCATCACGATACTGATCATCCAGCCAAGCTGACGAAACATCAGACCACTCTGCCCTGAGATCATCGTCAGCGGCAGGAATACCGCTAGCATCGTCAGCGTAGAAGCAACCACCGAGATACCCACCTCGTTGGTACCGTGGATGGCAGCTTGCTTGGGATAGCTGCCTCGCTCTATGTGGCTGGTGATATTCTCCAGCACAACGATAGCATCGTCTACTACCATACCAATAGCGATAGACAGAGAGGACAGCGAAATCACGTTAAGTGAATTGCCTGATACCATTAGATAAATGAGCGACCCAATCAGAGACACTGGGATTGTAAGCACGACGATGAAGGTGGCCGAGCTACGCCCGAGGAAGACATATACGACTATCATCACGATGATAAAGGTGATAATAATCGTTTCCTGCAAGCTACCGATAGTATTCGTAATAAAGCTAGAGGTGTCTATCAGATAACTAATCTTGATATCCTTAGGGAGTGATTGCTGTAGCTTAGGGAGCTCCTTGCGGACAAGTTCGGCCACAGCTACAGCATTACCATCACTTTGCTTATTAATTACGAGCATAGCACCACGCCCTCCGTTGGTATAGGTTTCCTGCTGACGCTCGGCCTCGGAGTCCTTGATAGTAGCCACATCTCGTAGGTAAACATTCCCCCCACCGAAGCTAGCCACTACGATACTACCCATCTGTAGCGGGTCTGCAAACTCTCCCTTAACGCGGATGGTACTCGTCTCGCTCCCTAGGTCTATCTGACCCGCTGGGATATTGAGGTTCTCTCCGGCTATAATCTGTGAGATACCGGAGAGTGTCAGACCATAGGCCTCTAGCTTATTGGGGTCGCAGTACACCTGCACCACACGCTCCGATGCCCCTGCTACAGATACAGACCCTACGCCATCCAAACGGGCTAGCGGGTTTACAATCTGATTGTCGAGTATCTTTTTGAGCGCAGCACTACTCTCCTGGCTCTCTACCCCAAGGATAGCGATCGGGATATCCGAGGCACCAAACTTGAAGATAATCGGCTGATTAGCCCCCTTGGGCAGATTGGTACGTACTGCGTCGATCTTATCTCGGGTGTCATTGGTAGCCTCGTCGGTAGGTGTCCCAGCCTGAAACTCTAGCGTAATGAGTGAGCTGTTCTCGCTACTCTTACTCGTAATATGCTTGAGGTTAGGGACACTATTGAGACTATTCTCTAGTAGTTTCGTAACGTTACTCTCTATATCCTCGGCACTAGCCCCAGGATAAGAGGTGATAACCATTATGTTATTGGTATCAGTATCAGGCATCAGCTCTACGGGTAGACGCGTCAGGGCAAATAAGCCGATGATCGCAATCGCCACAAAGATAAGAGCCGTGGTAATCGGTTTTTTGACCGATGATTCGTATATACTCATATGCGTGTATATCCTTTTTATATCTGCTTATCGCAGTGGCTGGCCATTTTTGAGCTTCTGTGCACCCGAGGTAACAACCTCTTCGCCAAGCTCCAAGCCCGAGAGAATCTCTTGCTTGTCTCCAAACTTCTCGCCTACCTCTACCTCGCGATACACAGCCTTGCCACTCTGCACTACGTATACATAGCGCTTACCAGCCCCCAGCATACGCTGTACAGCCTTATCAGGGACCACTAGAGCAGCTCTTCGACCAAGGTCTAGCTTTAGTGAGCCATACATCCCAGGGCGCAAGAGCATATCCTTGTTGGCAAACTCTACCTCTACCTGTACTGTATGCGTCTTACTATCAATAGTCGGGTAGACGTTGGATATATATCCATCGAAAGTCCCCTCGCCAAGCGCCTCTACGCTCAGAGAGGCAGACAGCCCCTTCCGAAGTTGGGTATAGTAAGCCTCTGATACATGCACATTAGCCTTAACGGGACTAATCTGCTCAATAACCACAACGGGCAACGAAGGGCTCGTCATATCGCCACTATCATAGTTCTTAGCCGTAACAACTCCACTAATGGGGCTACGCAGGGCTGTATTGGTCGCCAAATTATTAACCTGCTGCTGTGCTATCGCTAGAGCGCTCTCGGCCTGCTCTAGCTGTGCCTTGCTCACCCCGCCAATTTTGTAGAGCTCGCTCATACGTGTCACGGCGAGCTTGGCATCATTGAGCTGTATCTGTGCCGTCGCTAGCTGTGTAGCCTCCAGACGTGCTACCACCTGTCCCTGCCCGACTCTATCGCCAACCTTAACGAGCAGTTGCTGCAGACGTCCACCAGCCTGGGCACTGATATTGTTCTTGACCTTAGCCTCTAGTGTAGCAGTAAAGCTCTCACCCATATCAACGGTATCCACCGACACTCTGGAACGCTCTACCTGCACAACCTCTAGGCTGTCGGCCTGAGACGCTTGCTCGGTCTTTTTGTCTCCCGAACCGCAGGCGATCATTACTAGGCTAGACACAGTAGCCGTAAGTGCTAGCGTGATATACTTCTTCATATATAGTCCTTGATTTTATTTTCGTTTATTCTTGCCTTCGTCTCTATTAACGTCCCTCAAGCTCATCAATAGCGTATATAGCCACCATATAATTATACACGGCCTGTGCGAGGTTGAGCTGAGACTGACGCAGAGCCAGCTCACTGTCATTTAGCTCTAGTAGAGTGCCGTTGCCTGTCTTATAGCGGACTGTGGCAATCTCAAGGCCACGCTTGGCTCCTTGCTCGGCCTCTCGGCTAGCATGGTACTGTGCCGTAGCGCTGCGCAGAGCATCACGCTGGCTGGTGGCCTGTAGATGTAGCTGCTGCTTCAGCTCCTCACGCTGTACCTCTAGAGCCTCTTGTTGTAGGCGCATACTCTTGAGCCCATAGCGTGTAGAGCCTCCCGAATAGAGAGGGATACTGAGCGCTAGACCAATCGAAGACGTAGGTGTCCAG
>JAXFXP010000079.1:0-24490 GCA_034091595.1 Porphyromonas sp. | reverse complement strand
TGGGATACGGTCACGCATCTCGGTGACGGTACGACCATTGACAGCGATAACCTGAGACAGCGGGAAGTATTTATCACCCTCCTTTGGAGGCCTGATAAAGGCATCTACGAGGTCTCCTGCACGCAGAGCATTCTGTCTAATTTGCTGGGGAGATAGGAAGATGTCGTCTGGCGAGGGTAGATAGTTGTAGTCCCCTGAGCGTAGGAAGCCATAGCCGTCGGGCATTATCTCCAGCACACCCTGGGCGGCGAGGATGCCATCAGGGAAACTCTCGACGGGGGCTTGCTTTTTGCTAGCCTTAGTGTTAGCGCCCTTATCATTGCCCACAAATACGGGGTCTGTACCAGCGCTAGAGCTAGGCTGGGCTGGAGTGTCCTCTGTAGCTGTACTTGGGTTTGTAGTCTCAGATTCCAGGGCATCTGCCTGCACTATAGGAAGCACGCTATCAAGCACAGACTTGGAGGCTTTGTGCTTGAAGATAAGCTTGTTTTTCTCCCCTGCCTCTGGGCTTGATGAGGGCTCTGGTTGAGGTGTGGTTGCTTCAGCTTCGATAAATTCCGTGAGTTTGGGCTGGGTCTTGGCCTTGCTACTTGTAAACACTCGGGGAGTTTTTTCGTCGAGGCTGTTCTGGTCGATACCTAGTTCGTTTAGTTCCTGCACAGACTCCTCCTGGTGCGTCTTTGCAGCTCGTTCTATGGCCTCAAGGATGCGTTGCTCTACCTCGGCCTTAGAGGGACGACCACGCTTTCGCTTCGGTGCCTCATTTTCTTCTGATGTCTGCAACTTCTCGTCGGATGCTGGGGCTTCTACGTCTGCATTAGCCTGCGGAGTCTCAGCCTCGGGAGCCGTAGTCTTGCGGGGGCGTCCGGGTTTACGCTTGGCAGGCTTGATTATGCTTTGTGTGTCTATTATTTTGTAGATGAGCTGCTCGAGGTTGAGACCTTTGGTGGGCATACCAAGCTCTTGGGCAATAATAATGAGCTGCTCCTCACTCATTTGCTCTAGTTCTTCTTTGTGATACGTAGGCATAATTGATATAATACTCCCTAGGCAGTGAATGCGGGGAATTACTATTTATATAAAGCTTGTTGATTTTTCGGAGGGCGTTAATCTTTGCTTCAGAAGCTCCGAATTGAATAGGGACGCAATAATAGGCATCCAATAACGAGGACAAAGGTACATAAATTAAATGAATGCTCACAAGAGGGATATTAAAGAATTTTAAGCTCTTGCTTTCGAGAGTTCTTGAGTTGTATAAATCCCCCTAGTCTGTCTATATGCTGAGATTATAGCTACGTCTTAGCCTTTGGGGTCTTAGGAGCTTTATCGGTGAGGTTGCTGCTAACTGATTCAGCGCGGGCTATGAGGTAATATCTCTGGGGTACACCAGCTAATGTCTGGCTGTTTATAGGTGAGTGTCCTGTCGTTGCTCTGCGGGTGTATGTCCATAGCCTAGTTGAGCTTTGGGGCCGAGCTCTCTAGTTTGCCTGTGCTAGAGCCTATTGGGAGATTATACATTCGGCTATTAGGAAACTAGGGCGCTTTTTGTTATCTTTGCGGGCGAATAAATAACGTAAACTAGAAGAGTTATATCTATATGAGTAAGTTTCCTGAGTACAGCCAACTGAACCTCTCGGAGGTTAATCAGTCGATGCTAGCGAAGTGGGAGAGTGAGAGTCTCTTCCTCGAGAGCCTGCGCCAACGAGCGGGAGCACCATCGTTTGTTTTCTACGAAGGGCCACCTTCGGCAAACGGTATGCCTGGTATTCACCACGTAATGGCTCGCAGTATTAAGGATATTTTTTGTCGTTATAAGACGATGAAGGGCTTCCTAGTGAATCGTAAGGCAGGCTGGGATACACATGGCCTACCTGTGGAGCTAGGGGTAGAGAAGGCTCTAGGTATAACCAAGGAGGATATCGGCAAGAGTATCTCCGTGGCCGAGTACAATGCCGCTTGTCGTCAGGATGTGATGAAGTTCACAGCCGAGTGGGAGAGTCTCACTAAGCAGATGGGGTATTGGGTCGATATGGAGCATCCGTATATCACCTATGACAATCGATACATCGAGACACTGTGGTATCTCCTCAAGCAAATATACAACAAGGGCTTGCTCTACAAAGGGTACACCATCCAGCCTTACTCTCCGGCTGCTGGTACGGGCCTGAGCACGCACGAGCTTAATCAGCCTGGTTGCTATCGCGATGTCAAGGACACCACTTGTATCGCCCAGTTTAAGTTGGTAGCGCCAGCCGATAACCTAAAAGGCCATGGCGAGGTATACTTCCTAGCCTGGACTACTACCCCCTGGACACTCCCTAGCAATACCGCTCTCTGCGTGGGCCCCGAGATTGATTATGTGGCCTTACGCACCTATAACCCCTATAATGCTAGCCCGATAACGGTTATTATTGCTAAGCCTTTGGTTGGCTCGCTATTCTCTAGCGAATATGAGGGGGCAGAGGCTGTAGCAAATTATGAAGCTGGGCAGAAGGGCTTACCCTATGAAGTCATTGCCGAATATAAGGGTAAGGATCTAGTAGGCATACCCTATGAGCAACTATTGCCTTGGGTTCGTCCTGAGGCTGGAGCCTTCCGTGTTATTTCGGGCGACTTCGTAACGACCGAAGACGGTACAGGTATTGTGCATATTGCTCCGACCTTTGGTGCCGATGACAACAAGGTCGCCAAGGCACATGGTGTGCCAGCTCTAATGGTGGTAGATAAGGACGGTGTAGAGCGTCCCCTTGTAGATCTACAGGGTCGTCTTTATCCTATCGAAGAGCTAGATGCTACCTTCGTCAGTGAGCGCGTATCACTAGAGGCCTATCAGCCCTTCGCAGGCGAATACGTCAAGAATGCTTATGACGTTACCAAGACAGATAAGGATGAGACCTTAGATGTCAGAATAGCCTTACTGCTCAAGGCTCAGGGTTTAGCCTTCAAGATTGAGAAGCATACCCACAACTATCCACACTGCTGGCGTACCGATAAGCCTGTACTTTACTATCCTCTGGATAGCTGGTTCATCCGTACAACGGCATGTCGCGAGCGCATGATTGAGCTTAATAAGACCATTAACTGGAAGCCCGAGTCTACTGGTACAGGACGTTTCGGTAAGTGGCTAGAGAATCTGCAGGATTGGAACCTCTCCCGTAGTCGCTACTGGGGTACTCCACTGCCTATCTGGCGAACGGAGGATGGTAGCGAAGAGCTCTGTATCGGTAGTGTGGAGGAGCTATACAACGAAATAGAGCGTGCAGTAGCTGCTGGTGTAATGGCGAGTAATCCCATCAAGGACTTCACCCCAGGCGTTTATACGTCCGAAAACTACGATAAGATTGACCTGCACCGCCCCTTCGTGGACGAGATTACGCTAGTGTCGCCCAAGGGACAGCCTATGCGTCGAGAGCTAGACCTCATAGATGTATGGTTCGATAGTGGTGCTATGCCCTATGCGCAGCTGCACTACCCATTCGAGAATAAAGAGCTAATTGACAAGGGGACGGCCTTCCCTGCTAACTTCATCGCCGAGGGGGTAGACCAGACGCGCGGTTGGTTCTTTACGCTACACGCCATCGCTACGATGATCTCGGACGAGACGAGCTTCCGTGCTGTTATCTCCAACGGTCTGGTGCTAGATAAGAATGGCAACAAGATGAGTAAGCGCCTAGGTAATGCCGTAGACCCCTTCGAGACTATCGGTAAGCATGGCTCCGACGCTCTACGCTGGTACATGATTAGCAACTCTTCGCCTTGGGACAACCTGAAGTTTGACCTAGAGGGTATTGAGGAGGTAAGACGCAAGTTCTTTGCTACACTATATAATACGTATCAGTTCTTCGCTCTGTATGCCAACTACGATGGCTTCGACCCTAAGGCTGAGCAGCTACCATTTGCTGAGCGTCCGGAGATTGACCGCTGGATATTATCAAGCCTCAATACCCTAATAAAGGAAGTAGACACTCAGCTGGAGGCCTATGAGCCTACACGTGCTGCCCGTGCTATTAGTGAGTTTGTAGGCGAGCAGTTAAGTAACTGGTATGTGCGTCTCTGTCGTCGTCGCTTCTGGGCAGGCGAGATGGATGCAGACAAGCTCTCGGCTTATCAGACGCTTTATCGCTGTCTAGAGACTGTAGCACGACTAATGGCTCCGATAGCACCTTTTTATGCAGACCGTCTGTGGCGAGACCTCCGTGGTACCGACGAATCTGTACACCTGGCATTATTCCCAGAGTATTGCGCCAGTGAGGTCCTCTCTGATCTAGAGGCTAGCATGGCCACAGCGCAGTCTATATGCTCTATGGTACTGGCTCTGCGTCGCAAGGAGAACCTCAAGGTGCGCCAGCCTCTTCAGACCCTAATGATTCCGATCCTAGACGAAGCTGACAAGCGTGTTATCGAGCCCGTTAAGGAACTTATCCTTAGTGAGGTGAATGTCAAGGAGCTACGCTTCGTCGGCGATGGTGAGGGTGTACTTGTTAAACGTGTCAAGCCTGACTTCAAGCGCTTAGGTCCTCGCTATGGTAAGATCATGAAGGCTATAGCAGCCTATCTTACGAGCATAGAGCAGGAGCCTATCAACCAGCTAGAGCGTACAGGGCACCTAGAACTACAGATTGAGGGCCAAACGGTAATATTGGAGCGTGAGGATGTAGAGATATACAGCGAGGATATCCCTGGCTGGTTGGTTGCCAATGATGGTAAGCTAACGGTTGCTCTGGATATTACGGTTACAGATAGCCTTCGCTTAGAGGGCCTCAGCCGAGAGCTTGTAAACCGTATACAGAACCTCCGCAAATCTAGGGGTCTAGAGCTTAGTGATAAGATTGCACTGAGCATAGAGCGTCATCCTGAGATGACAGAGGCTTTGGCAGCACACAAGGCTCGTATTGCGGGCGAAGTGCAGGCTGTAGTCCTGGAGGAAGTAGATGCCCTACAGGGAGAGATAACAGAGCTAGATATGGACGGCTTTATACTCAGAGTCGTTCTCAAGAAAAGTATATAATCATACATTTCAGAGGGGCATCGCTCATACAGCGACGCCCAGATAAACCATAATAATCCGGATGAGTACAGAGAAGGTCGCTTATAGCGATGAGGAGCTCCAGGAGTTTAAGGAGCTAATTCTACAGAAGCTAGAGCAAGCTACGGCGGACTATGAACGCCTACGCGCTAACGCCGTTTCGGCGGGGAACGATGTGGTAGACACACAGCCTACATTCAAAAATTTAGGAGAGAGCGCGGTTAATCTGAGTAGAGGAGAGAACGGACGCATGGCCGAGCGCCTGATGAAGTTCATACAGGGCTTGCAGGGGGCTCTTACTCGTATCGACAACAAGACTTACGGTATCTGTCGTGTAACGGGCAAACTGATTCCGAAAGAGCGCCTACGTGCAGTACCGCATACGACGCAAAGCATAGAAGCAAAACTTGGAGAGAAGAAATAAGGCTCAGGCTCCGATAGCCAGACAAGGGACGATATTACTCTTCGTCATATTGGCTCTGCTGCTGATAGACCAAATCAGTAAGATATGGGTCAAGACGACGATGGTAGAGGGCGAGATCATAGAACTCGCTTCGTGGGCACGCATCTATTTCATAGAGAACGAAGGGATGGCCTACGGCATTACCATCGGCAGTAAGCTCTTCCTGACGCTTTTCCGCATCGTAGCTATGACGGTCGGTAGCTGGTATCTGTTTCGCCTACTGCGTACAGGTGTCTATAGCATGGGGTTCTTACTTACGCTAGCACTGATTATTGCAGGTGGCTTTGGTAATATCATAGATTGTGTATTCTACGGCGAGATATTCTCTAGTAGCCAGGGTGTAGTAGCTCAGTTTGTTCCTTGGGGTGAGGGCTATGGTAGCCTACTACATGGCAAGGTCGTAGATATGCTTAGCTTTCCGCTTATCCGCACCACTTATCCAGAGTGGTTCCCTTATTTTGGGGGTGAGCCATTTGTTTTCTTTAGCCCGATTTTCAACTTCGCAGACTCTTGTATCTCGGTCGGTGTGTTCCTGCTCCTGACGTGTTATCCACGCACGTTCTCACAGATGCTAGACTCAATGGGGAATAAGGCCGAGGAGAAGAAGTCCGAGGTATAACAAATACGATAGAAGACTATGCGTGGCGTAGTAAAAAGAGTCGTGCTCTGGACGACAGCTCTCAGCCTACTGGTAGGATGCTCCTCGCGAGAATGGACGCTTATAGGGGAAGAGGACGTACGTCGTTTGCTCCCACGCTATGCCTTATTGAATGCCGCCCTGCAGAATAGAGGCGAGCAGGACAGTATCCGTCAGGCAGCCTATCGAGCATTCTTCGAGGAGGAAGGCTATACGCTCGCAGACTGGGACAGCTCTATGCTCTGGTACGCCAAGAATGACATTACCCTATACCACGACTTCTATCGCCTAGCAGCAGATAGTATGGCTCGTAGCACTGAGCGTGTGCAGCTGCGTGTCGATAGTATCACAGCGGCAGAGGAGCGTATGCGTAAGCTCAATGGGGCTGTACTAGACTCAACTAACTTGCTGTCATTGGGTCTAGAGACTTATAGAGCAGGGGAGTACCTCAATAGATACTTTATGCTCACACCTTCTACTCCGTATACGGCTGTTCGGGGTGAACTGGGCGTCGGCATCTGGGGGCTTCCTAAGCTCAAAAAGGATGAGGCTCTGAGTCTAGAGTTGCGCTTTCATGCCAAAGACTCCACTACACGCATTGAGCGACTATCTATCGCCAAGTCTGGTTTCTACAGCGTCCGCCTAGTAACGATGGAGGGCAAGGACGTAGTACGCGTGTCTGGAGCCCTAAGAGGGACCCTGCCTAAGAAGCTGCAGCGGGGCTATGTACTAGTGGATAGTTTGCGCTTCGTACGTACACCGCATGATAATATACCTAATCCTAAACAAGACTCAGTAAAGAGCATTGCAGCACCCCCTGCTGAGTCCCTTCCAGAAGCCTCCTCGGTACTAGAGGTCGAATCATTATAGACAGTAAAACGACACATATGCGTATACGCTACGCCAGCCATTACCTCCGCTTGGGGGATCAACTGATGAGATATCCGTTACTTGATTTAGAGGGGGATAAGCTCGTCGGGATTGGTCACTTTGAGAGAGAAGTTGCTGGGACTATTTTCGTTGATGGGGGCATTATTCTCAGACACCCCGATTACCCACAAACTCTAGGACTTGCAGATTTAGATTGCGTCGAGATAGACCAATCTAGTCTGCAAGTTTTTTTATCAATACACAAAGCAAACGTAGAGGTAGTATTGCCTCGTTAATACAGTAAGATATTATGGATGTAAGACATTTGGTAACAGAGCACTCTTTGCTCGGGCGTTTCGTTAGTGAGATGCGTGATGTAGTGATACAGAAAGACCCCCTGCGCTTTCGTCGCAATATAGAGCGCGTCGGGGAGATTATGGCTTATGAAATAAGTAAGACGCTCGACTACGTTATCGAGCCTGTCCAGACTCCTCTAGGGGTGGCCGAGTGCGCACATATCAAGGACAAAGTCGTTGTAGGGACAATCCTTCGTGCGGGCTTACCCTTCCACGTTGGTTTCCTCAACTACTTCGACCGTGCCGAGAATGCTTTTGTATCGGCCTATCGCAAGCACAAAGATCGCCTAAACTTCGATATCTTCATCGAGTACATAGCTTCTCCTTCGCTTGATGGCAAGACGCTAATCCTCGTAGACCCTATGCTCGCTACGGGTAGCTCTATGGAATTGGCTTATCGGGCACTACTCACCAAGGGCACACCCAGCGAGATACACCTCGTATCTATTATAGCTAGCCAAGAGTCGGTAGACTATCTGCAGCGTCAGTTCCCAGATACCAATATACACCTCTGGGTAGCAGCCATAGACCCCGAGCTAAACGAGATGGCCTATATTATCCCTGGTCTAGGTGATGCAGGGGACCTCGCATACGGCAGTAAACTGTGATAGCTGAGAAGCGACGGATAGAGTTACTAGCACCTGCTCGGGACCTAGAGACGGCACGGGCCGCCATACAGCATGGCGCCGATGCGGTCTATATAGGGGCTCCTAAGCATGGTGCTAGAGCTGCTGCGGGTGTACCTATAGAGGACCTTAGGCAGCTCTGTAGCGAGGCGCATCTATATGGTGTAAGGATATATGTAACACTGAACACTATCCTCTATGACCATGAGCTTGATGAGGTGCAGAAGCTTATCTGGGATATCTATGCAGCGGGTGCTGATGCTCTGATTGTACAGGACCTCGGTATTACGCTGATGGAGCTCCCCCCGATACCTCTGCACAGCTCTACGCAGTGCGATACGGTAGAGCCTGAGGATGCTATGCAGTTGGAAGCCTTGGGCTTCGAGCAGATTGTCTTGGCTAGAGAGCTCAATGTGGAGCAGATACGTCGTATCAAAGCGCTTACTACTCGTCCGCTCGAGGTCTTCGTCCACGGTGCTCTCTGTGTTAGCTATAGCGGGAGGTGCTACATATCGCAGGCCTTCACCAAGCGCTCTGCTAATCGTGGGGAATGCTCACAGCAGTGTCGCTTGCCTTATAATCTATTGGATAACCAGGGGACACTGATACGAGAGAACGAGCACTTGCTATCGCCACGCGATCTCAATCGTAGTAGTCTTTTGGAGGAACTACTGGAGGCTGGTGCTTCGTCTCTTAAGATCGAAGGGCGACTCAAGAGCGTAAGCTACGTGAAGAATATTACGGCGTACTATCGTCAGCTACTAGACGAAATTATCGCCAAGTATCCAGAGCGCTACGAGCGTGCTTCTAGAGGACGCATCACCTTTGCCTTTAGGCCTATGGCCGAGAAGAGCTTCAATAGAGGCTTTACCGACTATCAGTTCGTTATGCCGAGTCCTACGCAGCCTAAGCCTCGGGTAGTAAATGTACATACGCCCAAAAGTCAAGGTGAGTATTTGGGCAAGCTAAGCCAAAGCCAAGCGCAGCGCTGGAGCATTCGTACAGAGAAAGAGCTGAACAATGGCGATGGACTACTCTACATCACTCCAGAAGGTGAGGTAGGGGGCATTAACGTCAATCGTAGCCTAGGTAAAGGACAGCTGACTACTGCACGCCCTCTAGCGATACCTGCTGGTAGCCGTGTCTATCGCAATCACGACCAAGAGTGGGAACGCATGCTGTCTGCCGCTAACACTGCTGAGCGACGTTTACCCATCACGGTGCGCCTCTCACATAACGATAGAGGCCTGGTGCTATGCCTGCAGTTATGCGAATTGCCAGAGGTGCAGGCAGAAGTCAATCTAGCACTTGCGCTAGAGCTGGCTAAGCGCTTCGATGAGGAACGATTGCGTAGTGAGTTATCCAAGCTGGGGGATACTATTTATACTGCAGAAGAAGTGCAAATAGACTTCCGAGAGCAGTACTTCGTACCTCTGTCTCTGCTGGGGCAGCTACGACGCGAAGCCGTAGCTCTACTCCACTCGAATCTAAGCAAGGCTAGCCACCAAGACCAGAGTAAGCATACGCCTCAGATGAGGAGCTTAGACCGTAGTAAGTTGCCGTCTCGTCCGCACTTCCGACCAGATTACAGAGCTAATATTAGCAACCGCTTAGCTGCTGGGCATTATCGTGCTATGGGTTATACGGAGCTTAGCCCAGCCTACGAATTGCTGGAGGATGACTCTGCCTACCTGATGTGTACCAAGCACTGCATTAAGCATGAGTTAGGCTATTGCACTAGAGAAGCCAAAGGAAAGATGCCTTATCAGGAGCCTCTATACCTCGAGCAGGCAGGGCAGCGCATTCGTCTGGAGTTTGACTGTGTGCGCTGTCAGATGTTACTTCTCCGGGACTAAGGTTACTAGAGTTCTAAGTCTCTGAGCTAGATGCCACAAGGGCTACGATACTCATCGGAGTATCGTAGCCCTTGTGGCATCTGTGCTTGCTTGGTTTAGCGAGCGATGAGCGTAAAGCTTAGCTCTATCTCATCGTCAATAAACTTGTCTCCGAGACCAGTGAAGAAGCTCTTAGAGCCATACTTCACGTTCCAGTCTGCACGATTGATGCGGAAGACTGCACTTGTTATCTTAGTACCATCGGCAGAGGTCTCCACCGCAGCCACAGGAATAGTGATATTTTTGGTGACATCCTTTAGGGTAAGGTTACCCTGTAGTTCCTTTAGATTGGCAAGCTCTAGCCCTTCTGTCGGTATCCCTGTGAGCTCGAAGCGTGACGTAGGGTAGGTCTCTGCTTCGAAGAAGTCAGCGCTCTCTAGGTGTCCCTTGAGCTGTGCTGCGGTTTCTCCTTGTAGATCCTCTACAACGATGCCGTTCATAGCAATGGTAACGTTACCACCGAATAGCTTCCCCTCAGAGATAGAGACCTCACCCTGAGTAACGGGTAATTTCCCGAAGTGTTCGCCACCAGGCTTGAAGCCACGCCATGTAAGGTAAGAGCTAGTACTGTCCACCTTTAGCACAGCGTTGCTAAGTACTGCAGATGCCTCGATGGAGTCCCCAGCAGCTACAGTATTGTCGGATTTCTGGCTGCCAGTGCAGCTAATAGCTACAGTAGATAGTGCTACAAAGCCCGCTAGGGCTATGAAAGTCTTTCTAATCATCTTTTCTTTTTCTATTGTTTCGTTATGTCGCAACTTAGTGTGATACTTTGCGATTACGCTGATGAAACAGCCAGAAGCCGACAATTGTTTACTTGGGCACCACTAGAGCTTATTCAGAGCAATCTCCAGCTCATCTACCATGGTCCCTACCTGGTCTATGCGTCCTAGCTGTATAAGCCCTAGTATCTGCTGAAGGGCCTGTATGCGTGCTTGGTTGCCGCTTTGTTTAGCTTCGGCCATAAGTATGCGATACTTTTCGAACTGCTGTATCCCCTCTTGTAGCTTTAGCCAGCGTAGTGAGGGGTAGTTATCAGGATATACGATGTAGGTATCTCCTGCAGACCAAGCTCGGAATCGGCTGTCATAGTTGGGGTCTATGGTCCAGCTATTGTATGCCCAGCGGAGGTAACCATCGTAGCCCTGTTTGAGTGCATACCAGGGTATTAGCTCTGCCTCTCCGAGAGGTGAGAAGGTGAAGGTGTTGAGGATACGGCTAGAGCAGCATGTGTAGTAGGTCGAGATTTTACCCTCGGCCTTACGACGCGCTAGTACTTCGGGGGTATATTGTCCTGGGCTCATATAGTCTACACAGTAGTCTACTAGCTCACTCTCTATCTCTGGGTGATAGTTCCCCGCCATAGATATCTTGATCTTGGGTGCAGACTTCCTAATGAGGGCTATCGCTGCTTGCATTTGCTCGAGGCTGCGCTCGTCCATTGCTATCGTGGTTTTGCTGGCCCATCCTTTGCTTTCTAAGTGCTTCTCGAAGCTCTGTAGGAAGTGCCCCCAGCGTTCTGAGTACAGAGCTTCACCTGGTTTGCTCTCCCATTTCTGGATGCTTGCTGTGGCTTCGTCGTAGTAGTCGAAGGCTAGACGCCAAGGTATCATAGAGAAACATGTAATCTCTTTGTCAATACCGCAGCCCATCATAAACTCTACCCAGCGGTCGAAGATATTATAGTCGTAAGACCAACTCCCATCTTTGCGCTTGGTCCACTGTATCATTGAGCCGAAGGGGTCCTCGGTCTGCCCATCCCAAGGGCGGTTAATTAGTGTGGCCGTGATGACCTTTTGCCCTGAGGCTGCAAGGCGTTGCATATAGGGGCGCATCAGGTCGAAATGCTTGTCGCTCCATGGCTCTACCTCATGCCAGCGAGCTACAGCGTAGGGATTCTGCCAGAAGTCTAGATGGAATCTCCAGTCTTTGGCCTCTGGTAGCCGATGTGCTAGCACCTCTACAGATAGGTTTAGGTGCTGCAGCACCTTGCCACTACGTAGCACCTCCAGCTGTCCGCTATAGATGCCAGGCTTACTGTCTGCACTAGGCTGTAGGCTGAGCCATAGTCCACGCTGTTCATTGCGTGGGAGTAGGAAATAGTTCTTGAGTACAAGTCTATCAGCCTCTCTGAAGCGTCCGTATTTCTCCACAGGGTGTGTACCGCAGGCAGAGAAAGTATCGGCTAGTACTTCGTCTACATAGCCCTGCTCTTGTGCTTGTAGGCGGAGCGTCTGCTTGTGTTTATTGACGAGTTTGCCGAGTCGGAAGCTATACAGTGCCTCATCCTGACGATTTTCTACTACAGCTTGTACGTTGAGGGTCTCTCCTCTCCAACCTTTGATACTGATATTACGAGGCTGCGCTGTAGCAGTGGTGGCGTTCGTCAGCCTGTGCTTGTAGCGCTGGTTAGTGCTACCCCAGTAGGCTTGTGCTTGTACAGAGCCCAAGGCTATCAGTAAGCCGAGGGTTGTCGAAATAATTTGCTTCATCTAGCGTGTGTTCTATATTGTAAATTTACGATTATTATGTCTTTAGGCAGTGGCAGGGTGCTAGCACTCCCGAGCCTAGGCGGATACTACTTTTCTCGCATTGTAGTTCGTCGTAGAGGTCAGCCTCTAGGAAGAGCTTCAGAGTACGGCTACCGCCCTCTACCAGTAGAGAGTTGATGCCCTCACGGGTCAGTAGCTCCACCACGGCCTTTATGCTGGGTGCTGAGGCCAGATAGCGTACCTGCTCTGTGGGTTGGTGGCCGCTCCCAAGACTGAGGCGCTCATCATAGATAACCCAGGTGGGGCTAGCTCCGTCTGTGAATACCCGTAGATCCTGCGGTAGGGAGAGGCGCCAGTCTAATATAATACGTATAGGCTGACGTTCTCCCCAATGTCTATTGGTGAGACTTGGGTTGTCTAGGCGTGCGGTATTGGCTCCCACTAGGATGGCCTGATAGTCTCTGCGGAGTTTGTGTACTAGGCGACTCTGATAAGGCGATGAAAACAAAATAGGGCTTTGCGTATGGTTCTCTCTATGGGCATCCATATAGCCGTCTTCGCTCTCGGCCCACTTGAGTAGGATATATGGGCGTGTCTGCTGGTATCTGTGGTTGAAGACCTTGTTGAGCTGCCGTGCCTCATCCTCCATGCAGCCTAGCTCTACCTCTATACCGGCTTGGCGTAGCAGGTCTATACCCTTACCAGCTACTAAGGGGAAGGGGTCTAGCTGGGCTACTACCACATGGGGGATGCCCGAGCGAATGATTAGCTCTGCGCATGGTGGGGTTTTGCCGTAATGCGAGCAGGGCTCTAGTGTGACGTATAGTGTGCTCTCGCTGAGCAAGTGGCGGTCCTTGTCACGAACGCTAGCTATAGCCATTACCTCAGCGTGGGGCTCTCCATAGCGGTGGTGGTAGCCCTCGCCAATGATACGCCCGTCATGGACTAGTACAGCGCCGACCATAGGGTTAGGCTGTGCTGTGCCGTACCCTAGACTTGCTAACTCTAGGGCACGCCTCATATATATATTATTAGGCTTCATTGTACCTTTGTCTATTATGATAACGATTAAGACCTTCCTCTCTAATGGCATAGAGCGCCTCCAGGCCCATTATGAGGCTAGCGAAGCTAAGGCTGTCCTATATCAATTGTTAATAGAGCTCCTCGGTATTTCCCAAACCGATTTGTTACTCCTAGACAAAGATACAGCTTTATCTGCGGACCAAGAGCTACGTCTAGATGCTTGGATGCAGCGGCTATCTGAGGGAGAGCCATTGCAGTATGTACTGGGCTATGCCTATTTCTTTGATCAGCGATTGGATGTAGCACCTGGGGTTCTTATCCCTCGACCCGAAACCGAGGAGCTCGTCTATCTAATCAAGCAGGAGCTAAGCCGCAGACAGACCCCTCATCCTCTACGTATACTAGACATCGGTACAGGCAGTGCTTGTATCCCTGTAGGTTTGGCCACTCAGATTGGCCCTCAGATGCTTGACTCTATAGATGCTATAGATATTAGTCCCGAAGCCTTGGCAATAGCTCGTATTAATATAGAGCGTATAGCCACAAAAGTACCGATTACGCTCCTTGAGGCTGATGTGTTTGCTCTAGATACTCCTAGAGTAGGCGGAGGATATGATATCATCGTGAGTAATCCGCCCTACATCCATCCCGACGAGGCGGAGGCTATGAGCGTACAGGTGCTAGACTGGGAGCCTAATGGAGCACTCTTTGCTCCGGCAGACAGGCCTACCATCTACTACGATGCCATAGCTGAGCTAGCTGTCCGTGGCTGGTTGCGTGCGGGGGGGATGATATGGCTAGAGATTAATCCACAATATGCAGAGCTGACGCTAAGCCGTATGTGCAATATTATAGGGCAGAGTAGGCTATCAGAGGCACGACTGATGGCAGACCTAAGTGGGAAAAAGCGCTTCATGTACTTATGTACCACAGTTCACTAGCGAGTAAACACCCATGCATCTACTAGTATACCACAACCTCCATATTAGCTTGGGCTTTAGCGCAAGGGTTCGTGGTAGATGTTGCCGTCTACGGTAGCTCAGCCTGAGATTGTATAGTGGCCTTGCACGGACCTACAGCGAGATGTACATTAGTTCTGCTTGGTGGTTGGGGCAAAGGTCGTACCTTTGTGCTGATATGAGTGTATTGATGTAAGAACAATAGAGTCGAGCTATAGTATATGGAGGGAGTTCTGATCGTGTTGTGCCTGATCCTAATCATGGGTATTGTCTATCTATATAGAGCTTTAGCTCAGGCGCAGGAGGAGGGACGGGAGCTACTACAGCTACGAGCGTTGCTAGCTCAGCAGGAAAGCCTTACACAGCAAGCCGAGGAGCGTGAGCGTCACCTGATACTAGAGCAAGAGCAATGGCGTGAGCGCCATCAAACACTGCACACAGACTGCGAGTTGCTCCGAGCTGAGTGCCGTCAACTACGTAGCGAACTAGAGCAGCGAGAGGCTACGCAGACTCAGTTAGCAGACTTGCTAGAGGAGCGTTTCCGTGGTATCACAACCAAGATAATGGACGAACGTTCAGAGCAGATACACCGCCGCAATGAGGAGAGCCTCAGCCCTCTACGAGAGGACCTCAAACGCTTCGGGGAGCAAGTCGAGCGTGCCTACAGCAGCGAGGCGCGTGAGCGGCATAGCCTACAGAATGAGATACGCCTTCTCGTAGAGCATAGTAACAAAATGAGTCACGATGCCCTCAGCCTGACCCAAGCCTTGCGTGGCACCAATAAGCTACAGGGCAACTGGGGAGAGATGATACTAGAGGACTTGCTGCAGAAAAGCGGGCTAGAGGCTGGTATCCACTATACAACGCAGGAGTCGCTACAGCAGGGTACGGGTGATAAGCGCCTCATCCCAGATGTGCTGGTAAACTATCCTAACGGAGGGCGTATGATAATAGACAGCAAGGTCAATCTAGTGGCATATATGGACTATGTCAATGCCGAGAGCGAGTCGGACCGACGCGAAGCAGCTAACCAGCATGTACGAGCCGTTCGCCAGCAAATCAAAGATCTGTCGAGCAAACATTACCAAGCACACGTGGTAGGTGCCCCAGACTTCGTCATACTATTCATCCCCAACGAGCCAGCCTATCTGCTGGCGATGAAGGAAGATGATAGACTCTGGGATGATGCCTACAGCCAAAAGATATTGCTGATGAATACAACCAATCTGATGGCTACACTCAAGATGGCCGAGGAGCTCTGGCGCAACGAAAAACAGAAACTCAACGTGCAGGAGATATTCCGTAGGGTAGGGGACCTGTACGATCAATTCGTAGTCTATTTAGATCGGATGGAGACTGTAGCAGGACACCTAGACAAAGCTCAGAATGCTCTGGTCGATACTCAGAAGAGCCTGTCCACAGGACGGGGCAATGTGCTGCGCCGCTTCGAAGAGCTGCGTAAGCTGGGGGTGAAAACCGAGAAACAGATAGCACAGATAGCACGTAAGTCCCGTACGCTCGTGCTAGATGAGGAATCAGAGCTACCACAGGAGGAGATATAGAAAAGAGAAAAAGACGTATATTAAGTACAAGACAAAAGAGATGGAAGCGATACTACAGTGGCTAGAGGCGATGCTCATCACGCCCTCTAGTACACAGACGATTATAGTGATGTGTTTGGTGTCTGGCCTAGGGCTTATGCTCGGGCGCTTGCAGATCGCCAAGATAAGCCTAGGGGCGACGTTTGTCTTCTTCGTGGGAATAATCTTTGCTCACTTTGGCATCCAGACGGTGCAGTCTCTTACAAGCTTTATTCAGACTTTCGGGCTCGTATTGTTTGTCTACTCGCTGGGGGTAGAGGTAGGGCCATCGCTCTTCCCTTCGCTCAAAAGTAAGGGTATTGGCTATAACCTACAGGGGCTTATTCTGATAGCTTTGACCTACGTTGTTATTCTCGTGATTCATTACTCTATGGGCATATCTATGCCTAATCTTCTGGGGATTATGAGTGGTGCTGCTACCAATACGCCTGTGTTGGCTGCAGTGCAGAGTACGCTAGCTAGCGTACTGCCAGATATGCCTTCGCTGAGCAGTGATGCTGCTATGGCTACGGCGGTTACCTATCCTTTTGGTGTAGTAGGGGTAATACTGGCACTAGCCGTAATGTACAATATGATACCGCAGACGATACGTCAGGAGCGTGATGAGTTTCGTGCTGCCTATGTAGCCGAGTTTGAGGTGCTAAGGTCTTCTCTCTGTGGGCATACTGTACGAGAGATTGTGCAGATGACGGAGAAACATTTTATAATCTCACGTGTGTGGCGCGATGAAGAGCTACTATTGCCAACATCGACGACTACTATATACGAGCACGACCACTTGCTCGTCTTGTGCCATCAAGAGGATGCTGAGGCTTTGGGAGACTTCTTCGGTCGGCGCGATGACCGCCAGGATTGGAATCGTCCCGACATAGACTGGAATGCTGTAGATGCGAGACTTAATAATAAGCGTATTATCATCACGAACCCCAAACTCAATGGCGTTAAGCTCGGGGCTCTGAAGCTGCGTAATAAATATAGTCTAAACATTACACGTATAGACAGAGCGGGTGTAGAGCTGCTCGCTAGCCCAGACCTCTACTTGCAGACGGGCGACCGCCTAACGGTGGTAGGTGAGGCAGGAGCACTCTCTCAGGTTGAGAAGCTGATGGGTAACTCTATAGAGATGTTAGACAAGCCACGTCTTGTCAGTTTTTTCTTAGGTCTCTGTCTGGGGTGTTTGGTGGGTTCTATTCCGCTAATGATACCAGGTATGAGCGTGCCTTTGCAGCTTGGGTTGGCTGGTGGTCCTATTGTGGTAGGTATCTTAGTCGGTGCTTACGGCCCACGCTTCCGCTTGTCTACCTTTATGACGAATAGTGCTACACAGCTTATTAAACAGATTGGTATCGTTCTTTATCTGGCTGGTCTAGGCCTGTCTAGCGGTGCGGGCTTCGTCGATACATTGCTGCGAGGGGATGGCCTACTCTGGATGGGTGTCGGTGCTATTATAACGGTAGTGCCAGTAGCCTTAGTCGGACTCTTTAATCTATTCGTGCTACGGCGCAATTTTGCAGAGACGGCAGGTATTCTCTGTGGCACTATGGCTAATCCTTTTGCTCTCGACTATGTGGTCGAGCTTACAGAGAGTCGTACTAGTAGTATCGCATATGCTACGGTGTACCCAGTGGGTATTTTCGTTCGTATTATATCCGCTCAGATATTGTTGTTGTTCTTCTTGTAGTTAGTATGGATAAGGTGTTGCAGGATGCGCGTTACCTGTGGAAGCTGTGTTTCCCTACAGACACGGAGGACTTTATGGACTTCTACTTTGCACAGGTGGCACGAGCAGAGGATACGTATATATATTACGATGCAGAGGGGAAGCCTCTAGCTCATATCGGACTCCTACGCTATGGATACAAAGACCGTGGAGCCGAGGCACTGGCTTACATATCTGGAGCTTGTACGCACCCCGAAGCTCAGCGTCAGGGTTTGATGGGTCTACTGATGAGACAGGTTATAGAGACAGAGCGAGCTAGAGGGACAGAGGCGCTGATACTTATCCCCGCGAGCGAAGAGCTGAGAGGCTATTATCATCGGCACTTTGCCTTAGTAGATGCTGCTCCACGCTGGACGACCTCATGGGCTCTGTATGTAGAGGCAAGGCTATCTGCCCGATATACCTCCATCGCTAGCCCTACGTCAGCAGGACTATTGAGTCATTATTATAGAGGTACGAGCCATATCACTTACACCGAGCAGCAGGCAGAGGCGATTATAGCAGAGTATCGCCACAGTACAGGAGCCTTGGTGCTGGAGTCTGTTTGCGGGGGAGGGAGTGCTGGACTATTGTTGGCTAGATTGGAGGATGGACGCAGCGTGATAGATTGCTTAATCGGTAAGCCCAGCGTGCAGGACGAGCTAGTACACGGGTTGAAAGAGCGCTATCCAGATAACGAGATATTGGTGGCTAATCTTTTTGCTGATGATATTCAGCTCGAGCTGCTAGAAGGGAAGGTCGGCTATTCTTCAGAGCCTTGGGCTATGGTATTACCTCTGCAGAGCTCCTCTGGTTACGAGGGCTACCGGAGCTTAGCAGTTGCCCTCGTGCATAATTAATATTAAGCCTATTGTATCGCTATGCGCAAGCTTGCATTATCAGTCATATCTTCATTATTACTAGTGTTTCCTGTACAGGCTACAGGGGATAGTATAAGTCTAGAGGTTGCGGTTCAACACTCTTTGACAAGTACGCATTGTCTATGTAATACGACTTCTCACGGATCGTCTCTCATGAAGCGGACCATACTCAGTACCGTTCCGATGATTATGACGGCATTACCCTATGCTGTCAGTAATAGATATGTGCGTGACCAGCGTAATAGTTACTTGTCGAGTTTTCATAACCGCTATGATGATTACTTGCAGTTTGCACCCTTGGCTATGCAGTTAGGTTTGCATACATTCGGAACTCAGGGATATAGCACTAGTACGGGGCAGCTGCTGACGGCAGATGCTCTGGCTGCAGCTATTATGATGACCAGTGTAACACTGACCAAAAATCTTACACGGGTAGTACGTCCTGATGGCTCTAGCGCCAACTCCTTCCCCTCGGGCCATACCGCGATGGCTTTCTTATCAGCTACGGCTCTGCACCTAGAGTACGGACAGCGGTATCCCCTGGTCTCTTTAGCAGGCTATCTGATGGCTACGGGTGTCGGTGTCGGCAGAATGATGAACAACCGTCATTGGATTGGGGATGTGATGGTGGGGGCTGGAGTGGGCATTGCCAGTGCTGAGCTTGGCTACTGGCTCTCGGGGCTACTCTATAAGAGACGCTATATTTATAAGGAGCCACCATGCTATTTCCCAAACACAGACTTGCGCATATACATCCCGTGGTCGATGGGTATTCGTTTTGGGGTACATGGTGGAGCTATGGGCTTAGGCTTACGATGGAGCTATGATGGGCGATATTTTGTGGCTGCTGAGGGTATGCTAGAGGGGCATTACATTTATGATAGCGAGGATAAGAAGATTTTTGCACGTAGTCAGCGGGTGTATCTAGCCTGGGGGCGAGGCTTCTCCTTTGGGGCGAGTCCTTTCTCTTTGGATGTGTCTTTGGGTTTGGGCTTAAGTACTAGAGGGGAGGTATTCCCTGGCGTACAGCTAAGGCCACGTCTACAGCTAACTCCACGCTTAGGATGTACAGTTACAGCTGCTTACGAATATCGTCCCCAAAGACACTTGCTCTATAGCGACCAAGAGGTACACAGCTATCACGCCCCACAGTGGCGTATAGGTTCCGCCCTAGAGCTTCGTCTTTAGAGGCCTTATTTACCTAGAGAGGCTTAGTCCTTAGCATAGGTTAAGCCTCCAGAGGTTGCCTGTAATTCTGATCCATACAGCCTGGAGGAATATTATGAAACCACAGTTCTCTGGGGCTATACCATCCCTAGTGTTACACTTGCTCTCAGGGCCTGCTCTAAGTTGTACCTGCACAATCTGCAATTTTTACTGGTACAACTTAGAGTTTGTATTGGTACAGCTGATAGGCCTACTAGGCAAAAACTAGAGTCCTACTCCTATATACAGATGCTTTTGGTATGATTGCCCCAATACGTATGCTGCGCTTGACAGCAGGAGATGCGCCCACGAAGATTTATTGTCTATTGTAGGGAATGTACTATCTTTGTACCTACTTCTGTTATTATCATACAGATGAAGTGTTTAGTTAAGATGAAGAAGTTTTTAGCCCTAGCCTGCTTCGCCACGGTAATGAGTTCTTGTGGTGAGTATTATAGAGTGCAGAAGTCGCAAGATGTGGCAGAGCGTTATTCGTATGCCAAGAAGTATTACAACGAGAAGCGCTACGCCCGCGTGGTAACACTTATGGAGGATATCATCCCCAGCCTCAGTGGTAGCAGTGAGGGGCCACAGAGCACTTTTCTCCTCGCTGATAGCTACTTCCATCTCAAGCGTGAGGCAGAGGCTGCTCAGTACTTCAAAACTTATTATACCAGCTACCCCAAGGGTGAGCAAATAGAGGAGGCACGCTACAAAGCAGGCTACTGCAATTTCTTGGCTTCGCCCGAGGCTCGCCTAGAGCAGAGCGCTACCGTAAGTGCTATCCAAGACCTGCAGAATTACCTCGACTACTATCCTCAGGGACAGTATCGTCGTGAGGTAGAGGGAATGCTTTTTCAGCTACAGGACAAGCTGGCAGAGAAAGAACTACTATCAGCCAAGCTCTATTATAACCTAGGCTTATATCTGGGGAATAACTACCAGAGCTGCGTCATAACGGCACAGAATGCACTGAAGGACTACCCCTACAGCAAGCATAAGGAAGAGCTAATGTTCCTCGTCCTGAAGGCTAAAGCGGAGGAAGCCAGCCTCAGTGTCGAAGAGAAGCAACAGGAGCGTGTACGTGAGGCTCTGGACCATTACTACAACTATCTGAATGTATTTCCGGAGGGTCGCTTTGCCAAGGAGGCAACACGTCTACATGAGAAAATGACAAAGATACTTGTCAAGGAATAAGAACAACATAAGGTATATAAACGAATGGACATCAAACGAAAGAACGTTCCCCTCAATACCATTAGCCGTGATATGGTGCAGCTGAGTGAGGACACAGGCAACGTGTACGAAACCGTAATGGTCATCGCTAAGCGTGCTAACCAAATCAGCCAGGAGCTTAAGCAGGAGCTACATAGCAAGCTCGAGGAGTTCCAGACCATTGGCGCAGAAGAAACTGTACCAGCAAACGAAGATACGGAGCAGATGGAGCTATCTCGTCAGTATGAACGTATGCCTAAGGCTACGCTTATTGCAGCTAAGGAGTACGAGGATGGTGAGCTTTACCACAACGTGGCAGGCCGTATTAAGAAGTAATATTATCTTTTATGTGGCAACGCATTCAGACGCTTTGGTGGCTATTGGCCATAGTGGCTATGGGGCTGTTTAGCACTCAGGCTATACTGTTATATACCGCCGCTGGAGAACTGTTGCCTGAGTACGCACTGCACAGCTATGGGGTGCAAGCTCTGGCCGATGGGCAGACTACGGAGTCTAACTACCTCGTCGCCATTCTCTCGGGAGTGAGTATAGCCCTGAGTGCCATTAGCATCCTTATATATAAGATGCGTACCTTCCAATTTCGCCTCAGTGTACTCAACTGCATTGTACTGCTCGCTAGCCTGTGTGCCGTAGCTTATCTAGGCTATCTAGTGCCCGAGGGCGTAAGCGTTGGTATCACGGTATGGCTCTCTATGCCGCTGGTGGCTTTGATACTACAGCTGATGGCCATCCGTGGAGTCCTGAAGGATGAAATGCTGGTGCGTATGAGCAACCGAATTAGATAAGATACAATACCTAAATAAACAACCTAAGAAAGAGAAGAATGGGAAGAGTGCTTATTATTGGTGCTGGCGGTGTCGGCACGGTAGTGGCCAAGAAGGTAGCGCAGAATAGCGATATCTTCACTGATATTATGCTCGCTAGTCGCACCAAAAGCAAGTGCGATAAGATTGCTAGTGAGATTACGAACGTTAAGATTCAGACGGCTGCCGTTGATGCTGACAACGTGCCCGAGTTAGTGGCTTTGATGAAGGAGTTTAAGCCCGATCTCTGTATCAATGTGGCTCTCCCATATCAAGACCTCCATATCATGGATGCCTGCCTAGAGGCTGGGGTACACTATCTCGATACGGCCAACTACGAGCCTCTAGATGAGGCCAAGTTTGAGTACAGTTGGCAGTGGGCCTATCAGGAGAAGTTTCGTGAGGCTGGGCTCACGGCAATCCTAGGTTGTGGCTTCGACCCAGGTGTTACAGGCGTATTCACAGCCTATGCTGCTAAGCACCACTTCGACACGATCGAGTATCTAGATATTGTGGACTGCAACGGAGGGGACCATCATAAGGCTTTTGCTACGAACTTCAATCCTGAGATAAACATTCGTGAGATTACCCAGAAGGGTAAGTATTGGGAGAATGGCCAATGGGTAGAGACAGAGCCACAGGAAGTGCACTTGCCCCTGACGTACCCCAATATCGGTGTGCGTGAGAGCTACCTGCTCTATCACGAGGAGCTGGAGTCTCTAGTGAAGAACTTCCCTACGATTAAGCGCGCACGCTTCTGGATGACCTTCGGGCAGGAATATCTAACGCACCTACGTGTGATGCAAAACATCGGGATTACACGTATCGACCCTATTATGTACAACGGGGTAGAGATAGTGCCTATCCAGTTCCTCAAGGCTATTCTACCTAATCCAGGTGAGCTAGGAGAGAACTATACAGGTGAAACGTCTATCGGTTGTCGTATCCGTGGTATCAAGGATGGCAAGGAGCAGATGTACTATATCTGGAATAACTGCAGTCACCAGGCTGCTTATCAGGAGACTGGTGCGCAGGGTGTAAGCTACACTACGGGAGTGCCTGCTACGATTGGCGCTATAATGTTTATGAAGGGCTTATGGCGCAAGCCAGGCGTTTATAACGTCGAGGAGTTCGATCCAGACCCATTCATGGAGCAGCTCATGGTACAGGGCTTACCTTGGGAAGAAAAGTTCGGTCTAGATCTCGAGCTTTGATAGCTACTATATATTAAGTAATATCCCCCGTCTGTATAATAAAGGCGGGGGATATTGCGTTTGTGAGATGTAGCTCCTAATCAGAGTTACGAGTATCAAACCAATAACACTACACCGAATGAAAGGAATACATATTGCCACTCTAGGGCTTGCTTTGATGGCTGGAGGGTTCGGACCACAGGTATTCGCTAAGGCTCAGCCAGTAGCGCAAGTACAGACAACGGGTGAGGCCATTACTTTGGTGGCACTGCCGTATGCAACGGATGCTCTAGCACCCGTTATTAGTAAACAGACTATAGAACTACATCATGGCAAACATCTGCAGGGCTACGTCAATAATGTGAATAAGCTTCGCCAGGGTACTAAATGGGCTAATGCAGACTTAGAGACCATCGTAAGGGAGAGCGAGGGGACGCTATTCAATAATGCAGGGCAGGTGTTGAACCACAACCTCTACTTCACGCAGTTTAGCCCTAAGCCTAAGCACGATAAACCAGAGGGTAAGCTACAGCGTATGATTGCTATGCGCTGGGGTAGCTTTGCTAAGTTTCAGGAAGCTTTTGAGGCTGCTGGAGCTACGCTCTTTGGTTCTGGTTGGATTTGGCTTAGCCAAGATGACAAGGGGGAGCTACAGATAAGCCTCCATTCAGGAGGTGATAACCCCATAACACGAGGATGGACATCGCTCATGGGCATCGATCTTTGGGAACATGCCTATTATCTCGACTATCAAAATAAGCGTGCAGACCACCTAAAGGCTGTATGGACTATCATTGATTGGTCCGTAGTGGCTAAGCGTTTACGTTAGTCCAAAGGGACTAAAGGGAATATAAGAAGTGCGGGTTATAGGTTCTCGGAACCTATAACCCGCACTTATATTAGTAGGTAATTACTACAGAGAGTAGAGTAGGCTAATAGACTCGTGGTTGATCACTCGTTTGATAGCCTCAGCGAAGGTACTAGCAATAGGGAGAATCTTAATCTTGTCCGACTCTTTACGTAGAGGGATAGAGTCTGTAAAGATAATCTCCGTCAGATGGCTTGCATTGATACGTTCTGTAGCAGGGTCGCTCAGCACAGCGTGTGAGGCAATAGCACGTACGCTCTTGGCACCATTCTCGATCATCAGGTCTGCAGCCTTGGTAATTGTACCTGCTGTGTCTACGATATCGTCAATGAGGATTACATCTTTGCCCTGTACATCACCGATAATACGCATTTCGCCTACTTCATTAGCTTTCGCTCTGTGCTTGTGACAGATTACCATAGGGATACCAAGGAACTTAGCATAGCTGTTGGCACGCTTGACACCACCAACGTCTGGTGTAGCCATCACAGCATTCTCTAGGTCAATAGTTTTTTTGATGTAGTCTACGAAGACAGTAGAGGCATATAGGTGGTCTACGGGGACATCGAAGAAGCCCTGAATCTGGTCTGCGTGCAGGTCCATAGTGATGAGTCTGTGGATACCAGCAGTACAGAGCATATCTGCGATAAGCTTAG
>JAXFXP010000078.1:0-4086 GCA_034091595.1 Porphyromonas sp. | reverse complement strand
CGAGGATTAGCTTTGACGAAGTCGATACAGCGGTCAAGCGCACGCTGATCTAGCTCACCCTGCCCCTCGCCCACAAAGATAGGACTCACAAGGTAGGCCTTCGCTAAAGGGAGCTCCTCTATAGCAGGAGGTAGAGGCCCCTCCGCCCCGATAGGAAAACGAAACTCCGACACTCCGTTGGGAAAGGACTGATGCAAGACTGCCATAGCCTCGGGCTTGGGACTACATGTTATATAGTCGAGTCCTCGGGGCGGCCGACGTGTACCGTTGGTCTCGATAGCCTGCTCGTAGCCCAAGACCCTAAAGTGCGCCAGCACCTCCTCGGTCAGCTGTAACGTGGGCTCCCCCCCCGTCCAGATAATGAACTGACAGCTATAGTCCTCTATAGCCTGCTGTATCTCCTCGGCGGTCATCTCAGTGCCGTGATCGAAGTCTGTGTCGCAGAAAGAGCAGCGTAGATTGCACTTAGCAAGGCGAATAAATATGGCGGGGCGCCCAGCATTAATGCCCTCCCCCTGAAGGCTATAGAAAATCTCGTTGATTAGCATAATGTAAGTGGCATATAAAGTTAGAAAGGATAGCCTATGGCAAAGTGAAGCCCTAGCAAACTGCCCAGGCTTTGCTTACCAATGACCCAACACTGACCTGCATCGGCCTGCGGGTCGTAGATCTTGAGACCTGCATCGAGGCGAAGAAGGAAGTAATCGAAATCCCACCGCAAGCCAAGTCCCGATGAGAGAGCAAGCTCTCGATAAAAGCGGTCGAAGCTAAAATCCCCACCAGGCTGAGAGGCATAGCGTCGGATCGTCCAGATATTACCTGCGTCAGCGAAGAGGGCCAGCTCCCAGCTAGGTAGCACCCTTAGGCGCAGCTCTGTGCTCAGATCAAGCTTGATATCCCCGACCTGGTGAAATATGGATGAACCGATACTCCTAGACATCGAGCCAGGGCCCAAGCCTCGCGCACTCCAGCCACGCAGACTAGAGGCACCTCCTGAGAAATAGCGTAGGTCAATCGGAAGGAATGTACTATTACCATAAGGGACTACCGTAGAGAGAGCAGCGTGATAGGCTAGGGCATTTTTACCACCGAAGCGATAGAGGCCACTATAGTCTAGCTCCCCCTTGAAAAACTGTACAATATTGGCACCGCCCAGCATATAAGCCCCATAGTCATCCCGCTTACTCCCGACAAGGCGAGAATAGGTTGTCAACAAATTGCCTGCCAGCTGCAAATACAAGCGGATATTGTGCTGCACAGGCGAAGAGGCTAATCGGTAGTCTGCAAGGGAATTGTAACTCAACATCATCGATGAGCTCAGCACAATCTGATTGCGGTAATTGAGCATACGGTCGTAGTCTGGGACCGTAGAGAGAAAGCTCTCGTCCATATATCCGAAGTGCATGTAGTCAGCCTCCAAAAGCTTGAAGACATAGCGAAAGGCCGGATGTCTATAAGGGACCCAGCTATAGCCCCACGAGGCCGAGAGCATATTGCGCCGAAACTCGGGGCGCGTCAGATAGTTGTAGCTCAGGGTAATGTCCGTAGTACCTTTGAGCGGGCGCTGCTTACCTGTAGACCAGAAAGGCTGGATAAGCTTGGGTAAGCGCAAGGACGTCTCGAAGCCGTAGCCCAGGTGATCACTACGTGACGAGCCTAGGTCTTCGTAGCCAATGTTGCCAGATATACGAAACTGCTCAGCTCCGCCGAAGAGGTTGTTGTGCCCGAAAGAAAGACTAGCCCTAGCCCCTAGGTTGCCCCCCGTGTGCGTACCAACGATATCAGCTGACAGCTCCTTGCTGCGCTCGGGCTGTGTGATAATATCTAAGTCGAGCGTAGGCTGTGATGCCGTACTATCAACAGATAGAGAGATGGTCGTAGACTGTATAGCCGGGATATCTGAGAGGGCCGAATATGTACGGCTCAGCATATCCTGAGAGAACAAGCGTCCTGGACGCAACCACACGCGACTATCTAGAAGTGTAGGGCTAAGACGATGAGTCCCACTGGTGTAGAAGCTCAGCCCCCCATACTGGCTATGCTCAGCATTGAGGCGCTCCTCCTCAGGGACTGCGTGGTAGAAGTTAATTTTGCCAATACGGAAGGGACGACTCGTAGTATCTATACGCATACGGACCCACGTATCCTCGTAACGCCCTGTAGTATCAACGTCGAAACGAATATACTCCTCACGAAAGCCCCAATGCCCACGGTTGCGGAGGATCTGCGTAATACGCTTGCGCTCGACCTGCATAGCATCGGGAGATAGGTACGCACCTGAGTCTAGATAAGAGCGGTAGACCTCCCCTGGGAAGTCGCGCTTTTGTCGGAGCGTATCCTGGGGTGTAATAAGTCTCCGAAGCATAGTATCCGCAATCTGGGCTTCGTGCCGACTAATACGGTGTCTGTGCCCTAAGCTGAGGGCATAGACGCTACGCACCCTCTGACGAGCAATCGTATCTACACGCTGCGTAACTACAGCATCTAGATAGCCCATATTGTAGAGGGCGCTCTCTAGGCTGGAGCGCCCATAGTCAGCCTCCTGTTGGCTGTATATAACGGGGGGCTCACCCCAAGCACGCAAGCGACGGCTTAGCCAGGCATTGCTCTCGCGCTTACTTAGGTTATAGATACCCAAGCCCCAATTGAAGACCCCGAAGAGCTTCGTATTGGTCTTTTGGCCTAGGTAAGGCATCAGCACCAGAGGACGTAACTTGTCGGCCCGTGCCGTACTATCTAGCTCTATCTGTAGCGAGCTCAGTAGGTACTGCCCCTCACCGACATACTTGGTACTACGGCAGGACGATAGGGCTACGATGGCTAGTAGTGCTGTGAGTAGGTAGCAGCTCTTATTCATAAGCGTTTCTTGTTATCCCACTTTCTCCTCTAGCTCCAGCTGACGGAGGACAAGCTCGTCCATCGCCTCCATTATCTGCCCGATGCGTGTGCTGGCCTCTACTAGCTGTTCAGGCTGAGCCTCGCCACCCGAGAGTATAGCCTCTAGCGTCTGCTGCTCAGTCTCTAGGGAGGCTAACTGCTGCTCTATCTGCTCCAGCTCTTTACGCTCACTATAGCTTAGACGTGGGGGACGCCTATCTCCCGTAGGCTTGGCGTTGGTAGGCGCTGTAGAGGCTTGACGTTCACTCTGGCGCTGTCGTTCCTCTGCACGCTTCTGCTCCTCGTGTTCGCACCAAGCACGGTAGAGGCTATAGCTACCAGGGAAATCCCGCACGACGCCATTGCCCTCGAAACAAAGGAGGTGCTCTGCTACCTTGTCCATAAAGAAACGATCGTGACTTACGATCATCACGCATCCTGGGAAAGTTGCTAAGTATTCCTCCAGCACATTGAGCGTCAGGATATCAAGGTCGTTGGTAGGCTCGTCTAATATGAGGAAGTTAGGCTGACGTACCAAAACAGTACAGAGGTACAGCCTACGACGCTCTCCCCCACTCAGCTTGGACACAGGGCTATACTGCCTGTCCGGGGGGAAAAGGAATTGGGTAAGCAACTGGCTAGCCGAGAGCGTTTGCCCCTGGCTACCAGCACCACGGAAAGTATCGGCTATCTCCTCCACGATGTCTATAACGCGTTTCTCTTCGTCGAAAAGCGGATCCTGCTGGCGGTAGTAGCCAAAGCGTACAGTCTGCCCAACGTCGAAAGTCCCAGCATCGGGTAGCTCCTCGCCGAGTAACATACGCAGGAAAGTAGTCTTACCCACCCCATTCTCTCCTACAATCCCAATCTTATCGTGTCGTGCGAAGATATAATCGAAGTCTCTAAGGATAACCTTGTCTCCGAAAGACTTACTGACACCCTGTGCCTCGAAGATCTTCTTACCTATGTATGCATCGCCACTAGCCGTAAGCTGTACGGCCTCTCCACGACCTCGCCCTGCTATCCGTGTCTCTAGCTGGTGAAAAGCCTCTATGCGGTAGCGAGCCTTGCCAGCACGTGCCTGCGGCTGTCGCCGCATCCAGTCTAGCTCTCGACGGTAGAGGTTACGAGCACGAGCTACGCTGGCAGCTTCGGCTTCGATACGCTCCTCACGCTTCTGTAGATAATAGTCGTAATTGCCTCGATAGC
>JAXFXP010000077.1:0-9932 GCA_034091595.1 Porphyromonas sp. | reverse complement strand
AAGTGCTCAGAATCTATTTACCATCACCGGCTACAAGGGCTATGACCCTACGAGCTCGGCATTCTCGTCAAGCAATGTAGACGTAGATGCTGGTATTGATATCGGAGCTTACCCCCAGCCACGATCATTTACCTTCGGTATTAAGATGAACTTCTAATGGAACGACCTACGATGAAACGAATACTTGCAACAACAATATGTGGAGCCGCCCTAGCCTGCGTAGGGATGCTCAGCTCGTGTAGTGATGCGCTGACAGAGGACCCTAAGGGTAAGCTAGCTCCGACCTCGTACTTCTCTACGGAGGAAGAGCTCAATATGTCGGTATACGCCCTGTATAGCAAGGTTATGCTAACCCAAATATCGACGAATGCTCAGCTCCCTCAGTGGATGGGGGATGACATCACTACAGATCCTGTGAGCAACAAGCAGGCTGCGGTAGAGTTTGATAGCTTTATCCCCTCTGACAACAACAAGGGGCTGACAGCCTGCTGGGATAGCTACTACGTAGTGATCAAGGCTGCCAACTACATCATCAACAACGCAGACCGCACGCCCGTAAGCGAGGCCAAGCGCAACGTGGCCATCGGACAAGCTAAGTATTGGCGTGCCTACAGCTACTTTACTCTGGTGCGTATCTTTGGTGCTATCCCCGTCAATCTGACCAACGAGATCGACTACCAGAAGGTCCCAAGCTCAGTAGCAGAGGTGTATGACCTGATTGTGAAAGATCTGCAGGAGGCCGAGGCTACCTTGCCTGCATCATACTCCAAAGCCCCAGAGAAGTTCAACGGTACCAATACATATATTACTCAGCAAGCAGCCAAGGCTACTCTTGCGGCCGTGTATATGGCTAGAGCTGGCTGGCCTCTCAACGAGACGACGTACTATAGCCAGGCTGCCGCCAAGGCTAAGGAAGTAATAGATGGTGTCAAGGCTGGCAAGTATGAGTATCAGCTAGAGAGCGAGTTCAAGAACGTCTATGCCTCTAGCCGCAACTACAACCTAGAGACTGTCGTTGGTATCAACTATCAGGCTGCTTTCCGATGGTCGCAAGACTCTCAGCTGACAAGCTCCTCTTTGTTTGCCTCTGTAGGAGGCTGGGGGGATGCCTGGGGAGAGATCCGCTTCTGGAAAGATATGCCCGAGGGCCCTCGTAAGGATGTCATCTATGCTCCCAAGATACGCCTCAAGAATGGCACTCTGGTAGACTGGTGGGCTAAGGATGCCACGGGTAAGAACCTCGTCCCAGAGAACCACCCGATGATGACTATATTTACCCTCGGTAATGGAGAGGTCGACTATGACTATACCAAAGCCCCCAGCACACGTCGTACCGATAGCCACCGCCACCGTAGTATCCGCTATGCAGAGGTCTTGCTTTGGTATGCAGAGGCTCAGGCGAGAGCGGATGGTAGCCCTAATGCTATGGCTTACGACTGTGTCAACCAGATACGTAAGCGTGCAGGCCTAGAGGCCCTCCCTAGTGGTATGAGTGGTAAGGACTTCGCTGATGCTGTAGCTCAGGAGCACGGCTGGGAGGTAGCAGGCTACTGGTGTGCCTTGGTTACACGCCGTGATGACCTGATGCGCCTAGGTAAGCTCCGAAAGGTCTATGAGCGTCGTCTGGCCAATGAACCAATAGAGGTGGCGCCTGGGGTATTTGTGAAGGAGGCTGTGGAGCTACCTCAGCGCCCCTGGGATGACAGCTTTGTCTATGCGCCATATCCAGGTACTGACACCTCGCTGAATAACAACCTGAAGTAATGCTTAGCCTAAGAGCTCGTGGCCATAGAGCCCAAGTCTGTAGGCTTGGCTCTGCGGCACCGAGCCCTTAGCATCGGATTTATATCCAGTATTTAATTCCTTAGAATTCAAATGAAGAGAAATATATTACTGTTGCTACTGGCGCTGGTCTTGTCGTTATCAGCCCAGGCTATCAAAATCACTCATGGCCCGTGGATTAGTGATATGGATGCGCGCTCTGTAACCATCACATGGATTACCGACAAGCCTGGCTTGTCTTGGGTCGAGCTAGCCCCCAACGATGACCAGCATTTCTACGCCAAGGAGCAGCCCAAGTACTATCATACGCTCAATGGGCGTCGTGTTGTGACGGACACGATTCACAGCGTACGCATAGAGACTCTGAGCCCCGACACCAGATACAACTACCGTATCTTTACCAAGGAACTGCTAGGATGGTCGTGGAGCAACTACACTACCTATGGCCGAGTGGCCTCCTCCGTGGTGTATAAGCAAAAGCCATACAGCTTCAAGACCTACCCAGAGGATAAGCGTGATATGACTTTCTTGGTCCTGAATGATATCCACGAGCGTGGTGCAGACATGAAGGAGCTCTGCGAAGCTGCCAATGTAGGCCAGGTAGACTTCGTGGTGCTAAATGGCGATATGTCTAATCTGATTGATAGCGTAGGCAATATCCTGGGGGGCTATTTGGATAGCTGTGTAAATACCTTTGCGACCTCTATCCCTCTCTACATGAATCGTGGCAATCATGAGACACGTGGCAAGCTCGCTGATGAGCTATACCGATACTTCCCTACGTCTACGGGCAAGTACTATCAGCTCAAAACTATCGCAGGAGTAGACTATCTATTTATCGACTCTGGAGAGGATAAGCCTGATAGCGATATCGAGTACTCAGAGATTGCGGAGTTTGATGCCTACAGAGAGGAACAGGCTAGATGGCTACAAAAACTACGTGCTCAGGGGCGTATAGGCAAGCGTCCGCTGATTGTCTTCTCTCATATACCTCCCTTCGCCAGCAGTTGGCACGGGCCACAGCATCTGCGCAAAACAATCGTACCAGAGCTGAACCAGATGAATGTTTCGTTGATGCTATCTGGGCATACCCACCACAATAGTCTAGAGCAGGCCAATGCACTGATGAATTTCCCCAACCTTATCAATAGCAATGTGTCCTATCTACTCTGTCGCATCAAGGGTAATAAGCTAGAGATAGAGCGTGCTGAGGCTAAGGGCAAGAATAAGGTACACTTCACTTTCGACCTCAAGTAGTAACGACTAAGATCTAGATGATATGACGAAGAAATATTTCGCCATTCTCCTACTCCTATCCTGGGCAGTGTCTCTGCGGGCTCAGAAGGCTATCTATAAGGATGCCAAGCAGCCTATCGAGGCCCGTATAAACGACTTGCTAAGCCGTATGACTCTCGAGGAGAAGATACTGCAGGTTACTCAGTTTACTCTAGGGCGCGACCTTAACCCCAACAATGTTGCTCGTAAAATGATGGATACGCCCCCTGAGATTGGCTCCTTGCTGTTTCAGATATCTACTCCAGCTACGAGCAATGCCTTCCAAAAGAAGGCGATCGAGCAGTCTCGGCTTGGTATACCTATACTTTTTGGTGCAGATGTCATACATGGTATGCGCACGCTGTACCCTATCCCGCTAGCACAGGCTTGCTCGTGGAATCTCGATATGGCTCACCGAGCTAGTAGCATGGCGGCCAGAGAGGCACGTATGGCTGGTATTGCCTGGACTTTCTCTCCGATGATTGACGTTGCCTATGATCCACGATGGGGGCGAGTATCTGAGGGATATGGAGAAGACCCCTATACCAATGCGCAGTTTTGCATCAGTGCCGTAGAGGGCTATCAGGGTAGCAATCTCGCTGACCCCACTAAGGTAGCTTCCTGCCTGAAGCATTTCATCGGCTATAGCCGTAGCGAGGGCGGACGTGATTACCATTACACAGACGTCCCCGAGCAAGCCCTCTGGGAGCTATACTATCCGCCCTACTTGGCTGGGGTAAAGGCCGGAGCACAGACGGTGATGGCCTCCTTTAATGACCTCAATGGCATACCAGCCACAGCCAACTATCATA
Source organism: Porphyromonas sp. (assembly GCA_034091595.1). GTDB lineage: Bacteria > Bacteroidota > Bacteroidia > Bacteroidales > Porphyromonadaceae > Porphyromonas. The sequence continues at coordinate 6,063 of JAXFXP010000077.1, read as the reverse complement.
CAATGACCGAGATTCTCAAAGAGAAGTGGGGCTTCGACGGTCTCATCGTCTCAGACTGGGAGGGGGTTATACAGCTAGTAACGCAGGGCTTTGCTGCCGATGCCAAGGATGCAGCTCGCCTCTCGATTAATGCAGGGCTAGATATGAATATGATTGATGGGGCTTTTCGCTCTCACCTGGCGGAGCTTATAGGAGAGAATAAGGTTCAGTTGGCCCGACTTGACGATGCCGTTAAGCGCATTCTACGAGTGAAGTTTAGGCTCGGACTTTTTGAGCGCCCCTATGTCAAGGATATCCCCGAGAGCAAGCGTGTACTGCTCCCAGCGGACAAGAAGCTCGCAGAGCAGTTTGCAGAGGAAACGATGGTCTTGCTCAAGAATAAGGACAACATACTACCCCTAGCAAACCCCAGGAGCATTGCCGTCATAGGGCCACTGGCCAACGACAGTGCCAATATCATGGGTACGTGGCTCTCTCAGGCGACATCACGAGATGCAGAGACCTATCTAGAGGGCTTGCAGAGGGAATTTGCATCTAGCACCATCCGCTACGCCAAAGGCTGCGACCTCGATGGCAAGGATACTGAGGCCGAGATGCGCGCTGCCGTAGCTGCTGCTGAGCAGTCTGATATCGTCTTTATGTTCCTTGGTGAGAAAACACGCTGGAGCGGTGAGAATGGTTCACTTGCTGCCATAGAGCTACGTGCCAATCAGCAGGCACTCCTCCAGAGCGTCAAAGCTACGGGTAAACCTATTGTATTGGTGCTTACGGCCGGACGTCCTGTTGGCCTTATCGGAGTAGAGCCTCTGGTTGATGCTATTGTCATGGCTTGGCAGCCTGGCATCTGTGGGGGGGGCGCTTTGGCGGGTATTTTATCCGGACGTGTCAACCCCTCGGCGAAGCTAGCCATAACCTTCCCTCTTAGTACAGGGCAGATACCTATCCACTACAACCGCCGCCAGTCGGCACGCCCAACGCAGGGCAAGTATTGGGATATTTCCTCGGAGCCTCTGTACCCCTTTGGTTATGGTCTGAGCTACACGACCTATACCTATGGCAGCTTGCAGTTATCTCAGACACGCATCAAGCGTGGCGAAAAGCTCCGAGCAAAGCTTCAGGTAAGCAATACGGGCCTCCGTGATGGTCTAGAGACGGTGCATTGGTATATCAATGACCCCGTCGCCTCCATTACACGCCCCGTCAAGGAGCTGAAGTACTTCGAGAAAAAAGCGATAGCCAAGGGGCAGAGCGTGGTGTACGAGCTAGAGCTTGACCCTATGGAGAGTTTGAGCTTCCCCAATGCCAAGGGCGAGCGTATACTAGAGCCTGGCGATTTCTATCTGATCGTAGGGGACCAGAGGGTAAAGTTCGAGTTGGTGGATTAGATGTAGCAGCTATCTCTGCTCATCAAGACTATCTAGTAAAATGATACAACGTTATATGAAGCACTACAAAATGCTAACACTACTATTACTCAGCTTGCTGCTGTGCAGCTCGTCAGCGTTGTTTGCACAGGTTAAGCCTACCATTGCTATCCTGGGGGATTCGTATTCTACCTTCGAGGGCTTCAACCCCTCGGGGCATGCGTTATGGTATACAGCCCAGAAGCAAGAGCGTACCGATGTAAGTGATGTTACAGAGACTTGGTGGTGGCAACTGATCAAGTCGGGTGGGTATAAGCTTGGGGTGAATAATTCCTATTCGGGTGCCACGATCTGTAATACCGGCTACAACGACAAGGACTACAGCGATCGCTCGTTCGTTACGCGTGCTACAGGGCTGGGGAATCCGGATATTATTCTTGTCTTCGGGGCGACCAATGACAGTTGGGCGGATGTGCCCCTGGGTGAGTATAAGTATGCCGATTGGCGTCGTGCAGACCTATATACCTTCCGCCCCGCTATGGCCAAAATGCTGCAACTATTGCAGCTGCATTACCCCAATGCAGAGGTCTATTTCATTGTAAATACAGGCCTAAAAGCCGAGATACAGACATCTATTGAGCAGATCTGTGCGCATTACCGAGTCCCCTGTATACGTCTTCGGGATGTCCATAAGCTTAATGGGCATCCCTCCGTCCAGGGGATGAAGGCTATTGCTCAGCAAGTGCAGGCTGCGATACGCTCCGCCAATCGCTCCTAGGGGAGCGCCAATCTATGGTCGCGATTGGTCGGGACACCAAGACACAGCCAGGTGATAATCCATCAGATTATCACCTGGCTGTGTCTTGGGCGGGACGGCTTTCGTAGCCCTGTAGGGTCTCTGGGGCTGCCGTGTCTATGGCTACCGCTCTTACGCTCTCTTGTGTATAGCTCTCTTGGGGGATTGAGGTTGTTTCTTCCTTAGCAGTATAAACAAAGAGAAAGTGCAGACAACTTATTAAGTTATCTGCACTTAGTATACTTGCGCTTTCTCTTGGGCTCGAACCAAGGACCCTCTGATTAACAGTCAGATGCTCTAACCGACTGAGCTAAGAAAGCGTTTCGTTTCTCATTTGCTCTGCAAAGGTAATACCTTTATTCCAATTATGCAAGCACTACGGCGAAAAAGTTTTCTGCTACTTATGAGCTATACTCTTAAGTCGCTAATTATTAGTTGGCTAGTAAGGTAAGCAGATGCTAGAGGCTATGTGAAGAAATTGGGCGGCACCTAGCCTTTCGGCTGGATGTCGCCCCGCTATCACAGTAAGGTGTTTCCTCGGCACTCAGCTAGATGCTGAGTATGGCGCCCAGGTTGTGGTGAATACGTTCTGCTGTTTCGCCACGGTTCATAGTATAGATGTGTATGTTTGTTACCCCATTGGCTATGAGGTCTATAATCTGTGTACAGGTGTAGTTTATCATGGCCGTGCGGAAGGCCTCAGGGTTGTACTTAAACTTATCTGCGATGTTGATAAACGAGGCAGGGAAGTTGCTCCCAGATAATCCACCAACCTTCTTTATTTGCTCATAGCTCACAATCGGCATAATGCCTGCTACAATGGGTATTGTAATGCCTGCATCCCGCAGACGGTACATAAAGTTATAGAAAATATTGTTGTCGAAGAACATCTGGCTCGTCAGAAAGTCTGCGCCGAAGTCTTGCTTTAGCTTCAGATAGAGGATATCTTCCTTTTTGTCTCGGCTCTCGATATGTCCCTCGGGGTAGCATGCAGCACCGACGCAGAAGCCTGGCTCATGCTGCTTGATGAAGTGAATCAGTTCGCAGGCGTGGTGAAAGCTTTGCTTGCGCACCGACTCACTACCTGGCACGAGGTCGCCACGTAGGGCGAGGATATTTTCTATACCCTTGCTTTTGAGCTCGCGTAGGATTCCTAGCGCCTCTCCCTCTGCGAGGGTTGTGCCCGTCAGATGAGCGAGGGTAGTGATGCCCAGCTCGTTTTTGACGGTATCGGCCACGCGGACACTGTTGTGGCTAGCACCACCTGAGGCTCCGTAGGTAATAGAGACAAAGGCCGGATTGAGCCTCGACACAGTCTCGGCTGCCTCTAGCACGGAGTCGAAGGACGAGTCCCGCTTGGGAGGGAAGAACTCGTACGATAGATTCACGCGCTTATTGGAGAGTATATCCGTAATCTTCATATCCTGTCTGCTGTTTTACTGCTCGCAAAGGTCTATATTAATCTGTAGACCTACAATTATTCTGATGAAAACAGGAGTATATCCTGAGTAAGCCTATGGGTGGGAGCCAAGGCGATAGATATGTTCTGTGTATGCTGTGTTGTTTAGGATGCTTACGGATGGCTCTGTTTACTGTAGGGCTATAGCTTCTGCCTAGTATCCACGCTTTCCCCTGGCTCAGTGGTATGGTAATTGCCCCTCTAGAGAGCATAAACGATAAAACATTATGAACGAAGAAACGAACACCAATCCCGAGCTAGAGCAGCTCGATAATCAGACAGAAGGTCAGGCACTAGAGACTCAAGCTGACGAAACTGCACCTGCGGCAGACACAACGGCAGAGGCTGTGACAGCGGCTAGTCCAAGCCTAGAGGAGGAGTATGCTAAGCTAAAAGATACTCACCTACGCCTTATGGCTGAGTATGACAACTACCGTAAGCGCACACTTAAGGAGAAAAGCGACTTGATCCTCCACGGAGGTGAGAAGGTGCTTTTGGCGCTACTCCCAGTTATAGACGACCTAGATCTAGCACTTGCTAATATGGAGCAGGCCGAGGATATAGAGGCACTGCGTGAGGGGATGCGCCTTATCCATAGCAAGTTTATTGACTACCTAGGCAAGCAGAGTGTTCGCGCGATAGAGACGGAGGCCGTACCTTTTAATGAAGATTTGCACGAGGCGATCACTGTTTTCCCGGCCCCTAGCGAGGAGCTCAAAGGTAAGGTTATCGACTGTGTCAAGAAAGGCTATACGCTCGGAGATAAGGTCCTACGCCATGCCTCTGTGGTAGTAGGGCAGTAGTCTTCTCCTGCATGTATCAGATATAAAGGAGTAAAGTAATGGCAAAAAGAGATTATTACGAGGTACTAGGCGTCGAACGTTCGGCCAGTGATGATGCGCTCAAAAAGGCGTATCGTAAACTTGCTATCCAGTACCATCCCGATAAAAATCCAGGCGATAAGGAGGCCGAGGAGAAATTCAAGGAGGTTGCTGAGGCTTACGACGTACTCAGCGACCCACAGAAGCGTCAGCGTTACGACCAGTTTGGGCATGCTGGCGTAGGCGGTAGCGCTGCTGGTGGTGGCGGTGGCTTCGGTGGTATGAGTATGGAGGATATCTTTAGCCGTTTCGGTGATATCTTCGGTGGTGGCGGCTTCGGTGGCTTTGGTGGCTTCGGTGGTGGCCGTCAGCGTCAGCGGGGCGGAGACCTCAGAGTCCGAGTGCGCCTTACGCTGGAGGAGATTGACCAGGGCGTAGAGAAGAAGCTCAAGCTCAAGAAGCAAAAGCTCTGCAGTAAGTGTCATGGTGAGCGCACCACAGACCCTAATGGCAAGAGTACCTGCGCTACCTGTGGTGGGCAGGGGGTAGTGATGCAGGTGCAGAATACCCTCTTCGGGCGTATGCAGACGCAGACGACCTGTCCGACTTGCCACGGCTCGGGCGAACAAATTACCAAGCCCTGTGCTCACTGTAACGGGCAGGGCATAGAGCTGGGCGAGGAGCTGGTAACTTTCCGTATCCCTGCTGGCGTAGAGGAGGGTATGCAGCTCACTGTACAGGGGCAGGGACATGCGGCTCCTGAGGGAGGTATCAATGGGGACCTGCTGGTCGTAATCCAGGAAGAAGAGGATGCCAATCTCATCCGCAACCACAATGACCTTATCTACAATCTCCTGATTTCGATGCCTGAGGCAGCTTTCGGGACGCAGATAGAGGTGCCTACGGTCGGCGGACGAGCACGTGTGACGATAGAGCCTGGCACGCAGAGTGGCAAGATACTACGCCTACGTGGCAAGGGACTACCCGAGGTGAATTATAATCGCCGAGGAGATCTGCTCATCAATGTGAATGTGTACACTCCCGAGACCTTAACTAAGGAAGATAAAGCACTCTTGGAGAAGTTAAAGGGTTCACCGAACTTCATCCCGAGTGAAGCTGCACGCAAGGAGCTGGACCGCAAGTATCGCGAGATGCTCCGCTAGAGCATAGCATGCTCAGCCAATAGTCTCATATTGACCACCCCGCCAAAGTCGCACGTACGACTCTGGCGGGGTAGTTTGCGTCTTTTGGTTACCTACTATCTGTCCACTCGTTCCCCTAATAGGGGACGACTTGCCCGCCTAATAGGTCGCCGATCGCTTGCCTATTAGGCGGCCATTTGTCCACTAGTTAGGGGACGATTCGTTGCCCGCATGGGGGCTATAGCCTAGCCTGAGCGAAAAAAAACTTTCGTCCTTGTAAGTGTCTCGTAAATCGGGCCAGTAGCTGCAAGTCGAGCGTTAGCTTGTTTAACTTTTTCTTGTCGTTATTTGGAAGATAAGAGAAACTTGTATTACCTTTGCAGACGCAAACGAGAGGAACAGCCTGTTAGACGAGCGGTCGAGAGGGTCTCGGGGCGACAATAAGCGAGCCTATTTAGAGTAAGCGAGTAACACTCCTTAT
>JAXFXP010000076.1:0-2249 GCA_034091595.1 Porphyromonas sp. | reverse complement strand
CCTATGAAATTGCCATACTGAACGAAGCACTGTGGGGGGAGCTTGGGGTATGCGGCACGTAAATAGCGTTCGCTCTTAGCTCCGCTATTGATAACAATAGTATCAGCTCCTAGAGCCAGAGCTACCTCGGCTTGGCGAACGATAGAGGCTACGAAAGCATCTAGCGAAAAAGGCTTCACCACACCAGAGGTACCAATAATAGAGATACCACCGATAATACCCAGACGAGGGTTGAAAGTTTTCTCAGCCAGCTCGCGACCAGCGGGGAGCGATATAGTAATATCTACACCACCTGTGGGTATTATTCTGCGTACGGCCTCTCGCATCATCTGTCGAGGCGTGGCATTGATGGCTGGTTCTCCAACGGGGATACCTATCCCAGGTAAGGTAACTGTGCCTACACCTAGACCCTGCAGGAAACGTATGTCTTCGCTGTCGCTACGGAGTACAACCTCGCTCCATATCTCAGCCCCTTGAGTTACATCAGGGTCATCGCCACTACGCTTGCGCATCATAGCCCGATAGCCTTGCTCAGTGGGTTCTACAGCATCTATAGGCAGTACTACACGTTCGCCAGAGGGTAATACGACCTCTACCTCACTAGGGTGCTGTCCTGTGGTGAGTGCTATGAGTGCTGCTGTAGTGGCTGCCGTGGCAGTAGTGCCTGTCGTATAGCCAGTTTTGAGTGGGAAAAAGTCTGGGACTAGTGCCTCTACCTTTTTGCGTAAGCCTACAGGCCCATAGACGTACTGATAGTGCTCGGGTAGGGCAGGGCGCTTGAGTACATAGACTGGTACCCCGGCTCGTAGGGCGGGGGCTAGCTTTTCGTCGAAATATCCACTAGTGCCGCTATCTTTGGTTACTACAGCATCGGGTTGCAGGTGGTCGAATATCTCTTGGTCGTTTTGCTCCTCCCCGAGCCTCCAATATAATAGGCGTTCACGAGGGAAGCCCTCGGCATCGCTTTTCTCATGAGAGTCGTCTCTGTCAAGGATACGGAAATAGCTCTCGTGCTTTGTCCAGAATGGCTTGAGGGGCTTGATGGTATTTACTCCAGTTAGGGCCAGCAAACGGTGGCAAGGCCGTGCCTCCAGCTTATTTATCATATCCTCGTAGCTATCACACTCTATTATGCCCTCCTGCTTCTGAGGATAGATCCGTTCGTAGCGGACTACGGCTGTACCCGTGCGAGCTGTAGCCAGCCCTATTGTTTGGTGTAGCACCGCAGCGAAAGGATGGGCAGCATCTATAACGAGACGTATATCGTGGCGTTGGATGAAGTCGACGATGAGCTCCTCTGTCATGGCTCCGCTGATGCGCTTGCCGTGTACGAAGTCTAGCTCTTGGAGCTCTCCCTTGGTAGAGTAGTAGTACTCGTGTCCACTCTCATCGAGTACACGTGTAACGAGGCGACCCTCTGTGGTGCCTCCGAAAACTAATATCATAGCTTGATTTGGTAGTGTCTAGTTCCCTAAATATCTGTTAGCCTTAGGGACGGATAATTTTAACTTCGCCAGTTTTGCCGAGTTTGATAATTTGCGAGGGAGGCGTCTTACTGTTGTCGGTTTGCCTGTATTGTACCACATAGTCTACCCCAGCTATAATCTCTGGGCTGATAGCCGAGAAGACAGCTGGTGTCGGCTGACCGCTGATATTGGCGCTTGTGGATACGAGCGGACGACGTAGAGCACGGCATAGCTGTGCTGAGAACTCTTCACCTGTAACGCGCACACCTATGCTACCATCTTCGGCCACCAGATTGGGGGCTAAACCTATGGCCTCGTCATATATGATAGTAAGTGGCCGTGTGGCAAACTCTATAAGGGAATAGGCCACATCTGGTATCTCGGGAACGCAACGTTCGAGAGCGGCTATACTATCTACTAGTACAAGCATACTCTTGCTATCGGCACGCTGTTTGAGGGCGTATATCTTGGCTACGGCTTCGGCATTGCAGGCATCGCAGCCAATGCCCCATACAGTATCTGTGGGGTATAGAATAATACCGCCACTACGCAGTACGCGTAGGGCGGCATCTAGGTCTTGTTGGTAGTCTTGCTTAGACATTTTTTGTTTAATAGAGGTTTAGATGGGCTTAGGCCAAAGCCTCGGCAATACGGCGCACAGCCTCGCTGAGTACCTCTCGGCTGGTGGCATAGCTAAGGCGCACACAGTCGTCGCTGCCGAAGGCAGAGCCAGCCACTGTAGCTACACGAGCTTCCTCTAGTAGATACATAGCCATATCGTCG
>JAXFXP010000075.1:0-11060 GCA_034091595.1 Porphyromonas sp. | reverse complement strand
GTCGCCTGAGTCGCGGAGCTGCTCTGGATAACGCCCTCAATGGCCGCCAGTCTTTCGCCCACACTGCTACCGAGTTGGTCAACAGCCATCGCCAACTTGTTGCCTAGCTCCTCCTGCTTGAGCGTCTGCTTGTCTACAGCTAGCTGTAGGAGCCCTAACTTACTCTCTAGTGTGAGGCTCTGAGCCTTGAGAGCCGCTTCGATAGTCGCCAGCTTGGTGCTGAGCGAGTTGCTCGCAGAGTTGATAGCCTCAGTGATAGCAGCCAGCTTAGCGCTCTGATCAGAGCCCATCTTGTTGATAGCTGTGCTGAGCTTAGCGATAGCCTCTTCGTTTTTGAGCGAGCCATTATTGATAGCCTCTACAACCTTGGAGAAGTCGTTGGTTACAGAGATATTTACTGTATGATTAATCTGTGGTGCATCCTCCTGACAAGAGCTAAAGATCGAGGTAGCGCCTAGCAGCGTAGCTACAGAGCACACGACAGTTAGGATGCGATTAGTTGCTGATTTCTGATTCATATTGATTGTTACCTATTAGATGTTCTTTTGAGATGTTGCTTAGTTTACCGTGATCGTTACACGTCGTCCCTCAGCTGTAGGGATACCCTTATCTTCGCCAATAGCAGTCTGAGGCATAAGATCCTCGGGAGCAAAGCCCTCGGCAATAAGGGCCTCGATAACTCTCTGCAGGCGACGCTCGCTAAGCAGCTGATTATAAACCTTGTCTCCTGGCGTACTAGCCTCAGCTATGAGCGATAGCTTACGCCCCTTGACACTCTGAGCGAAGGCCACTAAGCGCTCACGCTCCTCGCGGTCGAAATAAGAGCTGTTGTGGGCAAACTGCACGAAGTGTGTCAGCACTTCGCTAGCTACCTCAGCTTTGGAAGCTCGGCATTCGTCCAGCTCACGTTGCAGTTCGGCACTCGCTTCCTGGGCCTGACGTAGCGACATCTCTGCGGCACTAGAGCGAGCCTGCTCGGTAGCTACTTGATGACGCAGGTCATTCACCTGAGTATTTAGTTTGCCCAGTTCGGCTCCATAGTAATGGCTCAGAGCCTTGGCCTTGCTCATAGAGAAGTTATAGCGTACAGTGGCCAGAGCGAAAGCCAGCTGGCGGGGTGCTACGGCCTTGCGGGCTAGCAACCAGTCTACCTCGCCCTTGAGCCCTAGGGCTAGCTGGCTCGTCAGGTCAAACTCCAAGTGTAGCGACGCTGGGATATAAAATCGACGGAATGACGAGTGTTGATTATTCGCTAGGACCTTACTCTCAATAGTAACGTTCGACTCATTGCTGAGGCTCAGGTTGCCGCTGATTGGGCTCGTTTGCCCATTTTCGCTGCGTGTGCTGCTCAGATAGAGACCATACTCATTGCCTCGGGCATTCATATAACCGATCCCCGTGCTAAGCCACACATTAAACCACTGGGCACGTCTCTTGCTCCACAGCTCCATGAGGTTCACACCTCCGCCAAGCTTGATGTTGTGGTAGTTTACGACGTAATTGCCATATGCCTTACTCGGCATACTAGCGGGGTCCAGAGCTGACATACGTTGCTCACGACGGTAACGAGACCATAGGTACTCGGCACCGACACGGACCCAAGGGCGGATGGTGAGGTCTATACCAGCACCAACTGCAGGAGACTGCTTATAACTGCGCTTGGCATCGACGTTGGGATACCATAGGCCCGAGGCCCACGATAGTCCGCCCTCCGTATAAATACTCAGGGTCTTCGTCTTAGACCTGCGGGCAAGACCCTCTACGCAGTCGCTGGGGGATTGCTCCGTCTGAGCCTGAGCGGACAAGCTCAGGGCACCAAGTAACAAGCAGCCGAACCCTGTCCGTACTACCTCCCCCTGCCGCAGGAGTGATAGTAGATTTGTTCGTCTATCTTTCATCTAGAGTGTAACCTCTCTCTAACCACTGGGTAAATACGAGCCCTGCCCCTCTTTGCTGAGAGAGGAATATCAGTACTATACGCAAAGATTTGCGCACCAGAGGAACGCCTTGTAGAGGTTTGGGCGTTGGTGTTATTATGCTAAATCAACTATTCCCGATAGAGGTGCGTACCGCCCTGACGATGTGTTATGTTACACACGTCCTACTAAGGCACTCGATAGCCGGACCGTGGCAGCTCTTTGGTCTGCGGCAAGCCCATAGTAAGGGCCATGTGGGGCGGTACGCGAAATACTCCTCTACCTTTGTTATGGGGTACTATCCTAGGAACGCAATAAACCTAAGGGATGATATTTCGATACAATCTGCTTCGCTACTGTCATAATCTATGCAACATTAATACGTAACGACACAGGTACAGTGTGGAAGGCATGTACCTGCCTTCGAACAAAGATGCTTGTGCTGTATTGTTGTTGCAAAGGTATAACAATTTCGGCATATTCCGCAACAAAAACTGCACAGCCACCAAGCATACACGCAAGAAATCACCCCTCACACAGCACTCCAGTGCATATGATGCAGACAACATAATACATTATCTATAAAGTAATTAAGCAAACAGCCTAAACCTCTACAGATGTAGAGCAAATAGAGGAAATATTTTTTCGCTCTCTGAGCTCTATATGCCCTGATAAGCGCCATAGGCCGTGCTCTAAGGGCAACCTCTAGCTAAGCCGAAGCGCCAACTAGCTCCGCCTAAAAACTACAAATAAACGATTGCGGGCTGTAGCGAACAATCACGCTACAGCCCACAGTTACTTATATCACACTTGCCTGGCAAATTCTACAACAGGCACTCTACCTATTACTACGTCTAACACGCCTTAGAGAGTCTCCTGCTTGGGTATTCTCTCGGAGCTCTATCAAGCGCAGAGCCTCACCCGTAGCTATAGTATATATCCAGCTACACAGACTGCTCTCTCTACGACGCTTATCTAGACCTCGGTAAATACGAATGAAGGTCTCCTGGCTGGCATCCTGAGCGCATCCTCGTGCAGGACGACAAGTCGGCGTATATGCCAATAGATACGCTCGCGGTAAGCCGCTACAAGATGAGCGAAACCTTGGGTGCGCTCTCTGTCGAGGAGCTCCGTAAGCTCTTGGTCGTTCATTGTCTGTCTGCTCATATCTTACTAGTAAGCTTGGGGCTATACTATTAAGACCGAGCCAATCTGCAAAAGTCAAATAGGAGTGCTAAAATATCCTCGGCTTAAGGCAAAGCGGGACAGGAGTAAGACACCAGAGATTTAGGCCAATTATGTACAGACCGAGACACAAAAAGAGACAAGTATGGCGGATATCAGAGCGATAGAGCCAAACAGCCCTACGGGCTAAAAAGAACATAAATAGCTGGTATACAAGAGAGAAATGGGCTAAATACCCCACATTCCACCTACCGCTCCTAAGGCATTCGCCAGCCGTGGCTGGCATTTAAGCCTTATCTTAGTTTTCCCAAATTCATTAGACTTTAGATATCCCATAGAATAAATGCAGGAGCAACCTTGGCATAAACAGCTAACCTTTTTCTCCCTATACGTGGCGCAGAGCATTCCGATGAGCCTCATCAGCACGCTCCTCCCCGTGGTAATGCGGCAGCAACACTTCTCCCTCGCTACCATCGGGCTACTACAGCTCGTCAAACTACCATGGATACTCAAACTCCTCTGGGCACCGCTCATAGACAAGCATAGCGATAGCCTCACGAGCTACAAGCGTTGGATATGGGGAAGCGAAATATGCTACGCTCTATGCCTCATACTCGTAGCTTTCCTGAGACTGGAGCTACACTTTCCACTCCTACTCGCCCTCGTCGTCCTAGCCTTCGTATGCTCGGCGACACAAGACATCGCCACAGATGCCCTCACGAGCCGCAGCTTCGGTCAAGACACAGTACGGGCCAATAGGCTACAGGCTATGGGGCAATTCGCAGGGACTATCCTCGGTGGAGGAGTCCTAATGCTTGTCTATACCTACCTAGGATGGACACTCCTGTTTGCGCTGCTGGCCCTAGTGGTACTCGTCCTGCTCATCCCACTACAACTCTACCACGAAGCCCTCAGCCCACGAGAGCTCAGCTCTGGACATCCAGCACCTAGTGTTGGCTTGGGTAGCATAGCTAGCTTCTTTAGGCGCTCTGGTATACGGAGCCATAGTCTGATGCTCATCCTTTTTAATGCAGGGCTCGTAGGGACTATGGCCATGCTGAAGCCTTACCTCGTAGATGCCGGCTATAGCCTCGGTAATATCGCTTGGCTTTTTAGCCTCTATGGGGCTGGATGCGGCTTCGCAGCTAGCTTCCTAGCCGGACGCTACCTAAGGCGTATGAGCCGCGCTAAGGGCCTACACCTGACAGCCGGGATTATCGTCCTAGCCGCCCTTGTGGTCGCTCTACTGGCACAGGCAGGACAAACGGGACTATGGGCGGTGATGCTTAGCCTCGGAGCTGTCTGGAGCGCCTATGGTGCAGGTACGGTGATGCTTTATTCGGTGGCAATGGACAATGTTCGCCCAGGTAGTGAGGGGACCGACTTCACTCTACAGATCGTCCTCCTACACCTCAGTAGCCTCGTAGTGGCCAGCCTCAGCGGCAAGCTATCAGGAGCCTTAGGCTACATCCCTTTCTTTTATATCGAGTTGGCTCTCGCCCTCGTATCACTTCTCTACATTTACTACCGCTACTATGCAAGACCTCATAAGCAAATACAATAGGGCTATCCCACGCTATACGAGCTATCCCCCCGCCAACTTTTTCGCGCCCGACTATGACAGTGAGGACTACATAAATGCTCTAGAGAGCAGCAATACGCAGGGCATACGAGCGCTGTCTTTTTACATACACATCCCCTTCTGCCCTAGGCTATGTCATTACTGCGCCTGCAATGCCTATGCTATGGAGTCACGTCCACGAGTCGAAGCCTATATGCAGGCTGTACTAGACGAGATAGACCTCGTCTGCCGACACCTAGACAAGACCAGACCCATTACCCAGATTCATTATGGTGGAGGGACACCCACAGCCGTGCCACTGCATTGGCTAGCCAAGATTAATGACAAACTGCGGAGCTACTTCCCTCTCGCCCCAGAGGCAGAGGTGGCCATCGAATGCCACCCAGGCTACCTCTCTCTAGAGGCTTGGCAGGAGCTGATCAATGCTGGATTCAACCGTGTAAGCATCGGTGTACAAGATTTCCACCCAGAGGTACTAGAGGCCGTCAATAGAGCCCAAAGCAGGGAGCGCTTCGAGGATATATTTGCACTCCTAAGAGCCAAGGGCCTACGCATCAATCTAGATCTAATATACGGCCTACCTCGGCAAACGACAGAAAGCTTCGAGGACAATATCCGTCGCGCTCTAGAGCTAGCCCCCGATCGCCTAGTAACTTTCGGGTATGCGCACGTGCCGTGGGTCAAAGAGCAACAGCGTCAGTTAGAAGCCCTCGGGCTGCCGACGAGCAACGAGCGGGCCGAGATGTTTGCTCGGGCTAAAGCCTTGCTCCTCTCAGCGGGCTACAAGGCTCTGGGGCTAGACCACTTCGTACGACCAGACGACCCTCTCTACACAGCGGCTCAGACAGGACAGCTACACCGCAACTTCCAGGGCTATTGCACCCGAGCAACTACGGGGCAGGTCTACGCCTTCGGTGTTACGGCTATCAGCCAGCTAACAGCAGCCTATGCCCAGAATACCAAGAGCATAGGACATTACCTAGAGTGTATCGCTTCGGGTCGTTTAGCACTGGAGCGTGGCTATGCCCTAGGCAAAAGCGAACAAATAGCCGGGGAGGTCATCGCTTCACTGATGTGCAACGGACATGCACGCTGGGCAGAGCTTGCCCAGACACTTGGGCTAAGCCTAGAGCAATTCCACGCGAGCCTATATCGGGACGAAGCGCTCCTACACGAGCTAGCGAAGGATAAGCTTATTTCGATATCCCCCGAGGAACTTAGGCTTTCACCTGAGGGGCTAGCTTTTGTACGCATCGTTGCCTCAGCTTTCGACCCCTTGATGGCCAACGACAGTCGTCCTCGCCCCTACAGCATGGCCCTGTAGGGGGCAGCTATAGCCGCCTTGAGCCCGAGCAACGGCCTTATGTTAGTCACAAGCACCTGTGCTAAATACATTTCGACTGGTCTTGCGTAGCCTTAGAAACACGCTCTACAGCTCCTCTTGCTGGCTCCCCGCTAATATAGCAGTGCCATAGCTCACCCATTAGCAAAGAGTAAACACCCTCCCCTTGATTTATAAAGGGGACAGAAACTTAGCGGGGGTATCCTCCCGAACACCCCCACCAATGAACACAATGATATGAAAAAAACTCAAGAGACACCTTGCTGAGTATGCACAGCAAGATAATAAGTTGCTTCGCTGCTTAATCCCTCTATACGATAGGCATAAATGACGCATAGAAGAGTAAGATATTCTCAATGCCTATCGCGAGTCGCAACGTTATCAGTCATCCTGATAAATGTCGCAATGTCCCTCTATTGCAAATGTAACAAGAGTTCCCCAATTGACCAAACTCTCATCACAAAAAGAGCAAGAGATAACACAAATTACCAATTAAATGTACGAAAACTAACACCCCATAAAGACACAAAGTGCCGACGCTATTACGTGTCGGCACTTTGTGCATTATACAGAGAATAATTAAGCACAATACGCTTAACTAATCATAAAACTCATATTTCTCTGGTTTTCCTAATCCGTAAGGATAAACTACTTCAGCAAAGCCTGTATCTCGGCCTCTAACTGCTCCGTACTGAGGGCACCCTGAGACACCGAAGGTGTAGAGCCGTCAGGCTTGATGAAGAGCAGCATCGGGATGCTCTGTACCCCGAAGACACGCGAGAGCTCAGTCTCGTTGTCTACGTTGATTTTATACACATCTATCTTGCCTGCATACTTCTTAGCCAGTGCTTCTAGACGAGGTGACAGCTGGCGGCAGGGCCCGCACCAATCAGCATAAAAGTCAAGGATCGCAGGGCGCTTACCCTTGAAGACAAACTTCGTAGGGTTAGCCTTATAATCAAATATATGCTCACGCATAAATTTGGCATCAATATTCTTAACAGGCTTGTCTGTCTGTGCCGTCTGTGCTACGGCCACACTGCCGGCCTGAGAAGGGCTAGACGTGCAAGCCATTGCTCCCAGGCTCATCAGGGCCATCAGCCCCAGGGTCAGGATATTCTTTCTCATACGTTAAACGTTACTTAGGTTAGTATCAATGCTACTTTGAGCACTATCGTACACTCTATATTAACGGCTTTTAGGCCTTAATTGTTCTCTCACCGAGGGCTTGTGCCAGCTCAAGCTTGAAGGCATTCTCCTCCTGAAGCTGCTGTACTAGCTCCACGAGCAAAGTAGTATCCCCTACTCGCTCAGCCTCGATCATACGCTGCTGTATGCTGCGGATGCTCTCTAGTACGATAGCCATACGGATTTGGTCTAGCTCCCACTGCACAGTCTGAGCATCTTGTTGCTGCCGCTTAAGGCCGAGCTCCTCGCGATAGCTATCTAGCTGCTCCTGCACCTGAGCACGCTCGGCTTCGCTCGTGGCATCCTGCAGTCGAAGCAGGTAATTGGCTAGTTTATAATCCTGAGGCTCTTCGTCCTCTTGATAATGCTGCGCTAGGTCGGTCGCCAATAGGTCTGCAGCCAAACGGCGTATCTCCTCTTGCTCGTGGTTGATAAATAGCGATGCACTCCCAGCTCCCTGTGGCAGACTATGCTCAGTAGCCTCTCGGATAATCTCCTGGCACACAGGCGATAGGTCCTCCATAATATTATCAAGCTCCAGCTCTTGTCTTACGAAAGAGGCAATCTGATACTGCTGATACTGATATCCCTCATCGGTCTGGACTAGAGGCAGAATGTAGCGCTCTCCACGCTGCATCAATAAGCGCAATAGGGCTAGCTCGTAGCGATAAGGGCCACGGCCGTCCGCTGTAGTGGCGATAGGCTCTAAAGCGCTAGGCTGCCCCGAGGGTCGTGGAGTAAAGCTAGGTACAGGCTGTGGCTGGTGCATCCCTACACCACGCTGCCCCCCTACAGGCTCGCCCCCACTAGCCCGTAGCCCTTGGGCCCGTAGCTTAGCGACCTCACCCGAGAGCAACTGTTCGTCAAGCCTCAGCTCCGCTGCACTCGTCTGAATAAGGACAGCACGACGGATGGCATCGGGGATTAGTGCAATGCTCTGCAGGATATCGGCAGTCAGCGTGGCGCGCAGATTAGCATCACGCTGCATATCCTCCCAATACTCCTGTATTTTGAAGTGGATAAAATCCGTCTCCTCTCCCTGTAAGAAGGTGAGCAGCTCCTCTGCCGAATGGCTCTGCGCATAGCTATCGGGGTCTTCGCCCTCGGGTAGACGGACGGCCTTGACCTCCATACCCTCCTCGAGCAAGAGGTCGATACCACGCATAGCCGCCTTGATACCCGCTCGGTCGCCATCGTAGAGTACCGTGATATGCGTCGTAAAGCGCCTAAGTAGACGTATCTGCTGTACAGTCAGAGCCGTACCCGAGCTTGCGACCACATTCTCGATACCCGCCTGATGCATAGACAACACATCCGTATAGCCCTCCACCATATAGCACTTATCAGCACGACTGATGGCCTGCTTAGCCCAATAAAGTCCGTACAGCTCTCGGCTCTTGGAGTAGATAAGGCTCTCGGGCGAATTGACATACTTGGCGGTCTTATCCGTCTTGCTCATCACACGCCCACCGAAGGCAACGTATTGCCCACTGAGATTGCGTACGGGGAAAATAACACGCCCACGGAAGCGGTCTAGCGGTGGCTTGTCGTCATACTGAATGCTCACGCCCGTGGCCACAAGGCGCTCTAGCGGATAGCCCGCTTCGAGCGCACGGCGGGTCAGCTCGTCTCGCCTCTCAGGCGAATAACCCAAACCGAACTTCTCGATCGTCTCTGGGCGTATCCCTCGCTCACGAAAGTAGGCAAGCCCCACGTTGCGCCCCTCCTCAGAGTTTTGCAATTGGTCGGCAAAGAACTGAGCCGCATACTCATTAACGATAAAAAGACTCTGACGCTCATTGGCAGCCTCACGCTCCTCATCCGTCTCTTCGCGCTCGACAATCTCGATACGGTACTTCTTGGCCAAGAGCCTCAGGGCATCGTTGTACGAGAGTTGCTCGTGCTTCATGATAAAGTGTACGGGGCTACCGCCCTCACCGCAAGAGAAGCACTTACATACGTTTTTGCTGGGCGATACATAGAAACTCGGGCGACGGTCGCTATGGAAAGGACATAGCCCGACGTAGCTCACACCACTACGGCGCAGGCTAACATAGTCCGATACCACCTCTAGGATATTGGCACTATCGAGGATCCGCTGTTTGGTCTGGGCATCTATCATAAGCACAAAGATACAGACTCTAGAGGAGAATAAGCACCTACCACAATAAGGCCAAGGCTAACACACCAATAAATACCTTAGGAGTGATTACCGCCAAGGTATATGTCCATAATAGCAGCGAGCAAAGGCTGCCCACATACTTCCACGGAGATCTACTACTCATGGGGCTTATAGCCACCTAATAGGCGGACAAGTCATCCCCTAATAGGCGGACGATCGTCCACCTATTAGGTGGCCAAAGGGCCGGATACTAGGAAACCAAATGGCAAGTTATTAAGCCGGCTATGCCTGGGGGCTAATCTCCACTTACCCTAGGTCTACGCCAGAGAGATCTGATGCCGCACACGAGACCATAAAAGGCTAGCCCTACGAGTGCAATAGGGAATAGCGCTACAGTGCTAATGGCAAGAGATACAAAGAAAACCTCTGGATGCTCTGAGGTAAAGATGGTTTCCCAGAAAGCCTCGCCTAGGTCCTCGAGGTACATATAGCAGACAAGGAAATAAAGGAAAAATAGTCCCACACCTATCATCACCCTTAGGAGCGCACGCTCGATACGGGTTGCGCCCTCGCTCGTAGCCCCTTCGCGCACAGTAGAGCGCAGCTCCGACAGTAGGCGCACAAGCCACGTCAGCGTCCAGCCTGCCACAATCATGCGCAGAATAATCAAAAAGCCGTAGCCCAAACTCATGATAATCAGGAACCAGCCTAGCCCCTCCCAACCCGTCTCTTCAGCCATATGAGATACATTCTATTACTTAACACGAACAAATATAAGTGTTCTTCCTACAGCAGAAGCACTAGTGGAGCAAGTGCCTCAAAAGAAACTATCCTGCGCCCCATCGGAGAGGGACTCAAACGCAACTCATCCCGAGGATGGACACGTTTATATCGCAGAAAACGCCGAACTTTGTAGATACAAAGCACCTGATTATGGACGATATACAAGTACTCAGATATTGTAGGGAAAGACTTGCCGAGCTATGCCCTCACCTAAGCCACACCCTGATTGATGAGCTCTCACTCGGCTGGCGAGTACTTCGTTTCGGGAGACGCGAGCCCCTAAACACTGCCGGTAGTATGCAGACCGATGCCTTTATGATTGTGCAGGGCCTAGTACGCGCTTACTATCCTACTGCCGACGAAGATATCACCATCAACTTCATCCCCGAGGGCAACTTCGCCACGCATTACACCTCTCTAGAGACACCTCAGGTATCGCACTTCACCTTCCAGGCAGTCGAGCCGACGATTGCTGTGGCCTTCTCGTACGACTACGTACTACAGATGAGCCGTCGTCAGCCCGAGGTAGAGCGCTTACTTAGGGTACTACTAGAGTACGAATACACCCGCCTGCTGACACACACCGAGTGCCTACTCATCCACAATCCCGAGGACAGATACCGCACCTTCCGGCAGTACTTCGGGCACCTATTACCTCGCATATCTATCACAGACCTATCTAGTTACCTAGGCATTAGCCGACAGGCACTGACCCTGATACGCAAGCGCTTGCTTAGTGAACCCGCTACACGGGTTCCAGAATAACGAGCTGTGCTTGTTATTCTGTTAGACTTTGAAGAATGCGGTAATCGCAAGGATTGCGTAAGCCGAGAGCAGAGCGGAGTTTACTCCAGCTATGCCGAGGCGAGCAATCGTGCCTGAGAAGGCGCCTGGACTGAGGGCGAAGGGAGTTTACTCGTGTAAATGACCGAGTCCGAATGT
>JAXFXP010000074.1:0-18992 GCA_034091595.1 Porphyromonas sp. | reverse complement strand
CGCCACGCTGTACTGAGCGGTGGGCCTCATAAACGGAGATTGCTAGGAGTATGAGCAGTAGGGCGAGGTAAGTGTATAGACCTGAGTTGAAGCTCATCCCTAGCTCATTGACGAAGAGCCAATCGAAGCGACCAGCCATCTTGGGGACACCCTGTACCACACCGTACATCATAGCGATGATGAGGCCGAAGGACACGAGCACAGCGCCTACAGCGCCCCAGAAGGTAGGTAGCTGAGACTTGCGGTAGTAGTAAATCAGCGCCATCGCTGGTAGACATAGGAGATTTAGCAAGTGCACACCGATGCTGAGCCCCATCAAATAGGCTATCAAGATAAGCCAGCGGTCGCTACCCTCTTCGCTCGCACGCTCGTCCCACTTGAACATCAACCAGAATACCACTGCAGTAAAGAGCGAAGAGAAGGCATATACCTCGGCCTCTACTGCCGAGAACCAGAAGGTGTCGCTAAAAGTGTAGAGCAAAGAGGCTGAGGCTGCCCCACCGAAAATGACGAGCGCCTGTGAGAGGCTGATACTAAGGCCTATGCCTTCGCCCTGTACGGCAGGGTTGTCGCGTCTGAACTCGGGCGTAATCAGGCGACGCAGCAGGTGCGTCATCGTCCAGAAAAGGAAGCCGATACAGAGTGCCGAGATGATAGCGCTGGTGGCGTTGGCATATAGCCCGGCCTGACTAGCATCGGGTGCTAGCTGTGAGATGACGTTGTATACCAGCATATAGAAGGGTGCTCCAGGAGGGTGCCCCACCTCTAGGCGGTAGTCGCAGGCGATAAACTCGGCACAGTCCCACAGGCTTGCTGTTGGCTCTATGGTCATGAGGTAAACGATGGCTGCAATGGCCGTTACTAGCCAGCCAAGGGCATCGTTTAGTAGGTTAAATCGTTTCCAATTCATATATGTAGTACGCTTTTATTCGTGTGCAATGCCTACAAAGATACTTATTTCTATACGGATAAGTCCTGAGGGCAAGGTATGTTTGGGCTATGTACAGGTCTCTACTAAGGCTTAGCTCTTATGGGGAAGAATGCTTAAGGTTTCCTCGTATAGACGCCGATAGTCGGCACCCATGCGGCGATAGTCATAGCCTTTGGCCCAAGCTCTTAGACGCTCGGCTTTTGCTATATCTTCGGCATAATCTTGCAAGCCTTGTCGGAAGTCTTCGGCCATCACCAGTGGGTGTGCCGAGCGGAAGTAATAGGCCTCTTGGCCTCCTATCTCGGGTAGACTCGTGGAGCGACTGAGGAAGACAGGACGCCCCGCATACATCGCTTCTATAGGCGGTATGCCGAAGCCCTCAGCCGTAGACGGATGCATATAGGCCAAGCAATGGCGTAGTAGATAACACTTCTCAGCGCTGCTAACGTTGCGCAGGAAGTGTACTCGCCCTTCTAGGCGGTGCTGAGCTATACTATAGCGGATATTAGACTCGTAATCGCTCGTATCGCTGTAGACGAGTACTAGGTGTAGATGCTCGGGCAGGTGGGCAAGCATGTCTACGAGGGTGTGCTGCTGCTTTTTGTGTTGCAGTACGCCTATCGAGAGGATATACTCGCTGCCCTCGGGTAGCTGTAGTGCTGCTGGTTGGCTTTCGCCCTCGTCCTCTAGGCGTATGCCATTGTGTATGACCTCTATGCGTACATTGCTCTTTAGCTTAAACAAGCTACGATGCTCCTCTAGGCAGGCTTTGACGAAATGTGAGATACAGACAATGACATCTGCTCGCTGTAGGTTAAGACGGACCATAGAGAGGCGTCGCTCATATTGAGAGGCGCTCAGCTCCTCGTAGAGGAAGTTGAGATCGTGGAGGGTCAGGATACAGCGTGTGTGCGAACATATTTGTGGAAAATAGGTCTGCAATTGATGCGTGATATGTATGAGTGCGCAGTCCCAGCTCGTAGGGTTGAGTAGCCGATGCCATCCGTAGTGCCTACGGATGTGTCCCTCGGGGGTATAGCTTCGGGGGGTGTAGTAGATAAGCTGCTCCTTGAGTGGGGCTTGTAGCTGGCTCTCGTGTAGCCCGGCTACGAGGCAGGAGGCGAAAAAACCCACACCGGAGTGTGGGTATTTGCTGCGCTCGGCATCGACAAGTATCTTGGCCATAGCAGAGTAGTATTACGGTTAGGGCTCATGCACTAGACGGCGCATACCATCGCTCATCTGCGTGCGGAAGCCCCCCCTCTGTTCGTCCCCTAAGATGAGTAGGTACTCGACACCAGGGAAACGCTTGATGAAGGCAGGCACTGCATCAGCAGGCATAGTCATACATGCCGTAGCTAGGCCGTCTGCAAGCATACAGCTCGGCGCTAGTATGGTAGCACTTAGCACCTCGGTCTGTATGGGATAGCCTGTGCGGGGGTCTATGGTATGGACACGCTTGCGTCCGCCGATGATTTTGTAGTTACGGTAGTTTCCCGAGGTCGCTAGCCCTCCTGAGGGGCGGTCTAGCGTCAGGATAAGCTCTAGATCGCTCACCATACCGGTGCTGTCCTCGATGGGTTTATTGATGCCGATGCGCCAGGGTTTACCCTCAGGGTTCGTGCCACGGAAAGCAATCTCTCCGCCTAGCTCGACCATATAGTTTTGTGCGCCCTTGCGTGCAAGCATATCGCCGACGAGGTCGGAGCAATAGCCTTTGGAGATAGAGGAGAAGTTGATAGAGCTACGAGGGTCGTCTTTGAGCATGTTTGTGCCCTCGAGGCGTATACGCTTGTAGCCTACGAAGCTCATCAGGCTGTCTATGACCTGTGGGTCGAGCTCCATCTCATTGCCATAACCAAAGCCCCAGGCGTTGATAAGGGGTGAGCAGGTAACATCGTAGCTACCGCCACTTTTCTCACTTATCTCTGTCGCTGCGTGCCATACGTGGCGGAGCATAGAGTCTGTCTGTGTAGAGCGGTTGTCGTTGATAGCACTAATCAGGCTCGCAGAGTCGAAGGGGTTGAGCGAGTGGCTAAAGGCTTTGAATGTAGAGTCTACGCTCGTCGAATAGTCGGTCCCTAGGTCGTACTTGATGTTGTAGAATGTGTGGAAGATCTCACCACTGAGCTGCGTGTACTGAGGCTTAGAGGCTTTTTGCTGCAGTAAGTAGCTACGGCAGAAATATATGAGGGTAGTGCCAGCGAGGGAGAGTAGCGCTAGACGAAAGAGTTTGCTCTGCATTATTGATGGCGTAGGAAGTGAAGCATTTTGGGCAGGTCTTCGCCCTTGCTATTGAGTTTGTGGATAGTGGTACGGGCGAGTGCAGTCTCTGTTGTTATGGGGCAGATCTCATCACAGAGGCTTGCTCCGAGTAAGTGCGGTAGACAGTCGCTAACGATAGCTCTGCTACGAGGATATAGCCCCGTTAGGCGTAGCTGATGGTACAGCACCTGGAAGAAAAAGTAATCATGCACCTCGGCCTCCTGCTCCCAATAGGCTAGGAGGAGCGAGTATAGTGCTATGCTGATAGCCTGTCTAGGCTGTGCGACGATAAAGGCATTAAGGCAACGTACCTCGAAGTCCTCACGCCAGCCCCAGTAGGGATAATAGGTCCCTCTAAAGTATTGCTGCATAGCAGGTGACTCATCGAGACTACGCTCATACATAAAGAAGCCCGCCTCTGTCGCATAGCTCGGCAGGGGACCGCTCATATATAGTAGCGTCCATCCACACCCCGCCATAAGCTGCTAGCAGGGCGATGCGTATCAGATCGGCCAGGAAGGCATACTGATAGCTCTCGCTACTCTCTAGACGTTTGAATACATAGTCGGGTAGGCTGATGTACTGGGATAGGGTCTGTAGGGATAGGCGGATGACTTGGTATTCGCCACAGTGTCGGTCTACCGAGTCGAAGCAGTGCTGTACGACCTCGGGCAATGGCTCGTCGAAGCCCTGCCCCCAGAACTGCCATATGATAGGCTTGCCGACGAGCTCGGGACGTAGAGCCTCGGGGCATAGCTGCGGGAGCTTGCCTCTCTGATAGGCCTCCATCTTGCTCTGCCATAGACGGGCTGTCTGAGCATTGAGTGCTATGTAAGGGCGCTGCTTATAGTCTAGCCATAGGTCGAGCAGGCCTAGGGACTTTAGTAGGCTACGTAGCTTGGCATTCATGGCCTATATCTCCTCCTCTATTTTGTATGTATTGCGCTCGGGGTTTTGTCGGCTGAGTAGCTCAGCGAGGAAGCCTGCTAAGAAAAGCTGTGTGCCTATGATCATAGCCGTAAGCGCTATGTAGAAGTAAGGGCGGTCCGTAACGAGTGGCGCAGGCGTATTGCTGAGGATATGTACTAGCTTATCCCCGAGTACTACAGCCAAGGACAGCAGTCCTATTAGGAACATCAGGCTACCGCCGAGGCCAAAGAAATGCATAGGCTTGCGCCCAAAAGTAGAAGTAAACCAGAGTGTAATGAGGTCTAAGTAACCATTGAAGAAGCGACTAAGACCAAACTTACTCTCGCCATACTTGCGCGCCTGATGCTGTACTACTTTCTCTCCAATACGGCAGAAACCAGCGTTTTTGGCCATGTAGGGTATGTAGCGGTGCATATCGTTGTAGATCTCGATGTTCTTTACTACCTCTAGGCGGTAGGCCTTGAGTCCGCAGTTGAAGTCATGTAGATTGTGTATGCCTGAGAGACGGCGTGCTGTAGCGTTGAAGAGTTTGCTGGGCAGGTTTTTGCTCAGCACGGGGTCGTAGCGCTTACGCTTCCACCCACTGACGAGGTCGTAGCCCTCCTCTTTGATCATCCTGTATAGCTCGGGGATTTCATCAGGGCTATCCTGTAGGTCGGCATCCATTGTGATGACGACCTCGCCTCGAGCACGCTCAAAGGCGCATTGTAGCCCTGGGCTTTTGCCGTAGTTGCGACGAAATTTTACCCCACGTACGGCAGGGTTATTGGCTTGCAGGTCGCAGATTACTTGCCACGAGCTATCGGTAGAGCCATCGCTCACGAAGATGATCTCGTAACTGTACTGATGCTCCGCCATCACACGGCGTATCCACGCCTCTAGCTCGGGGAGTGACTCTGCCTCGTTGTAGAGGGGGACGACAACAGATATATCCATACCTTAATTGTAATAGTTCTAATGAGTGGGGCGTGCAGGACGCTTGAGGATAAGGGCGTTGATGAGGCTAACGATAGCCCCGAGGAAGACAGTATTGCTAAAGCCAGACCAGAGCAGTCCCCAGATATGCTCTCGCCCAGCTAGGCCAGATATAAGTGCTAGGGGATCGCCTCCGTAGGCCGTGTATAGCGTTGTTTTTAGCTCGGGGTTACGCTGATAGACCACCGACAGCATACTCTCTAGTACAGGTAGCTGTGCTGGCAGTACAGCGGTATAGTAGTAATAGGTCGGGAGTAAGAGTATGATGCCCGCAAAGATAAACATCTGAGTGCCATGCGACCAAGCTAGGGCAAAGGGATAGGGGTGTTCCTCGGGGATTAGCGCACGGAAGCGTAGGCCTAGACGATAGGCATAAAAAGGCGTTCCGATAAGTCCGAGCAAGAAGAATAAAACTAGGAAGGGATAGCTGGGTGTGTACATCCCGGCGATGTATACGAGCATGAGAAATCCTCCTAGCTTTAGCCCCATCTGAGCAGCGTGCTTTAGGGGGCTGATACGTGCGTTATTATCTGTCTGTGTCATTTGTTTTGGGTTGAATGACGAAGTCCATAGCTTCGTCCCATGGATCGGGGCAAAATGGGGCCTGCCCCAGAAGCCCTAGGCTGAGACCAATCAGGTACCGAGGGCGTAGCTCGGCGAGGTAGCGGTCGTAATAGCCTTTGCCACGCCCTAGGCGATAGCCATTGTGAAAGTGGACAGCAGGCACAAGTACTACATCGAGAGGCTCAGGCATGGGGCCGGCTACCAGCTCGGGCTCTCTCAGGGCAAAGCGTCCGTTGCGCTCTAGCGTGTCGCCACTGCGGTAGCGTAGCATGACGATGCGCTCGCTGTCGATGACACGGGGGAGATATAGCTCTTTGCCCTCTAGCTCTAGGAAGTCGTAGAGGCCTCCCAGCTCGGGCTCGTCATGCATGGGCATATAGATGCCTATGCGCTGATAGTCAAAGGCTTCTAATAGCTCTACTAGCTGAGCGTAGACCGAGGCAGAGCGTCGCTGACGCTCCTCTATGCTGAGACTTTTGCCAAGCTCCCTAGCTCTTTGTCTTAGTGCCTGCTTCACTGTTTTTGGCTTTGGTTGGTGCTGGGCGCCATGTCCCCTTGTTGAGTAGCTCTAGAGCTTTGCTTAGCTCGGCAGAGCGCAGGTTGATAAACTTGTAGTATATGCCTTGGTCGAGCGAAGCATTGTCGGCTATGAGAGCATTGAGCTGCTCCCCGATGAGTGTGGCGCTCTGCTCCAGCAGTCTGCTGCGTGGCTCTATACCATTGCGCTGTGCATAAGCCGAGAAGTCGTAGAGTATGCGCCGTCCCTGGCCACTGAGGTATTGGTGTAGGGCATCGGCACTGCGGAAGCTCTGTAGCTTATCACGGTTGTTGTCTGCGTAGTCGAAGGCGTAGCGCTGTAGCATACCGCTAGCTACGACGCGCATGTAGTATGAGTTGAAACCTGTACTGTCTCTAGCGATGAAGATGTCTGGCGTTACGCCACCACCGCCGTGGACGATACGCCCTCCGCTGGTGTAGTAGTTGGTGCTGTCGGCGATCGTTACGCTGTCGGCATTATAGAGCTCACCGTGGGTGAAGCGCTCCTCTAGCTCTTGGGCATAGGCACTAGCACCCTCACTGCCGTTGGTGTATTTTTTTTGTATGCTACGTCCGCTAGGAGTATAGTAGCGTGCTACGGTGAGGCGGATGTTGGCACCATCGCGTAGCTGGAATGAGCGTTGCACGAGGCCTTTGCCAAAGCTGCGACGCCCGATGATAGTAGCGCGGTCGTGGTCTTGCATAGCTCCAGCGAAGATTTCGCTAGCGCTAGCACTAAACTCGTTGATAAGCACCACTAGAGGGATGTCTAGCAGGGCTCCGTCTCTTTTGGTCTTGTAGTCCTCGCGGGGGTAGCGCTTGCCCTCGGTGTAAACGATGAGCTTGTTTTTGGGTAAGAACTCCTTGCTTAGCTCTACAGCGGTATCGAGGTAGCCCCCCGAATTGTCTCTTAGGTCGATGATGACCCCTTTGACCTTATCTTTTTGTTTGATATAGGCATCTAGGAACTCTTGGTGGGTAATAGCCCCCCAGCGGTTTATGCGTACGTAAAGTTTGTCTCCGATCATGTAGCTAGCGTCGATGCTGCTTACGGGTATAGGGCCACGTACGACCTTGAGCGTCATAGGTTCGCCACGACGTAGGATATGCAGGTTGACTACAGTGCCGCCAGCACCTTTTAGGGTCTTCATCACCTTGTCGTTACTGAGGTCCTTGCCGATGAGGCTAACGCTGTCGGCACGTAGGATGCGATCGCCTGCTAGTACCCCGGCACGGGCACTACCGCCCCCCTCTAGCACGCGGGACACAATGACGGTATCCTTGAGGCGGTTAAACTGTACCCCTATTCCCTCGAAGCTCCCCTCTAGGGCCTCTTGCTCGGCTCGAGCATCTTCGGCAGACAGGTAAGAGGAGTGAGGGTCTAGCTGCGAAAGCACGATGGGCGTTATCTTTTGTGCAATACTGTCAATATTGATCTCGTCTACGTAGTGGTCCTTCACGAGCTCTAGTACACCGAGCACCTGCGAGGTGCTGTCCGTGCTGTGCTTGGCATAGAGACCAGCGAAATAGGCGATACAGAGGGCTAAAAAGCCCACAATACTTATGAGAATTTTCTTGAGCATATTATCTATGCGATGTATGATAGATTTTAAGCGCTGGGGTTATCTAGATGGTCTAGGTTCATCGGGATGCAGACGACCTCTATGCCTGCGTGTTCTAGGAGCTCTACTCCCTCGCGTAGGCGATACTCACGACTGTAGACGACACGTTGGATACCACACTGCACGAGCAGTTTGCTGCACTCTATGCAGGGCGCATCAGTAACGTAGATGGTGGCTCCGTGGCAATTGTTGGTGCTGGCGGCTACTTTGGTGATGGCGTTGGCCTCGGCATGCAGGACGTACTGCTTGGTCCGTCCGTCCTCGTCTTCACACACGTTTTCGAATCCCGAGGGTGTCCCATTGTATCCGTCCGAGATGATGCTCTTGTCTTTGACGATAAGAGCGCCTACTTGTCTGCGCTTGCAGTAGGAGTTTTCCGCCCATATGGCGGCCATACGCAGGTAGCGCTTATCGAGTATCAGCTGTTTGTCTTCCATGCCTATGTAATATAATAATCGTACAAAATTAATCAAAGTATCCCGATTGAGGAAACTGTGCTCTCTGCGGGCTTCGGAGCAGTGCCCATACACTCGTGGCTGAATAGCTTGTCAGGCGTTAGTGGATGTCTGGTTACTGACATCCGAACGCTCGGAGTCTAAGAGAGCGCTAGGTCTGTAGCCAGCCCTTCGCTCCCTTGCGGGGCTATAGCTTGCTGTCTTGGTCATCTGCTGTTTAGTCGTCGTTGCTGCTGTCTATAGGTTGACTACGATCAGCTGTGCCTGCAGGGCTTTGCCTCCTGGAGCTTGTCTGGGTATGCTGTCGAGCTTACAAAAAGTTCTCTTGGCTCTCTGGTATTAGCTATCTATAAGGCTTTGATTTGACAAAAAGACAAGTAAAAGAGCGTTCTTTCGTTGTCTTTTATACTCTCTGGATGTTGTGCGAAATCCTATATATCTATCTATTCAATAGCTTATTAAAAGTTTTGTGTTTATTTTAATTAGGGTGATGTGCTGATAGCTCTTCTGATTGTTGGTCAAATCTTGTACATTTGCGGGCGCTATCACAAGTCTTTACTCATAGTAGACAAGGAACAATATATAAAACCATATCATAAATGAGCGTATTTACAAAATCGATACTCTGTGTCGCTGCCTCTCTCGTTACTACGAGTGCTATCTATGCGCAGGACACACATAGAGTAACAGGGGTTGTACGCGACCATAAGGGCGAACCTCTGATGGGGGCACAGATAGTCCCCGTAGGCGCAACTCACGCAGGCACTGTAGCCGACCTCAATGGTAAGTACATTGTCAACCTCCCCAAGGGGGTAACCAAGCTAGCGATCTCTTACGTGGGTTTCGAAACCCAGACGATAGATATTGCTGGGCGTAAGGTCATCGATGTAGTCCTCAGAGAGGATAGCAAAGTCATCGAGACCGTAGTCGTTACGGCTCTAGGGATTAAGCGTAGTGAGAAGGCCCTATCGTACAATGTACAGCAGGTCAAGGGCAGCGATGTTTTGATTAGCAAGGACGCTAACTTCATCAACTCATTGTCGGGCAAGGTAGCAGGTGTAAACATCAATGCGAGCTCTTCGGGGGTCGGTGGTGCCTCCAAGGTCGTTATGCGTGGTACACGTTCGATCGAGCAGTCTAGCAATGTCCTCTATGTGGTCGATGGGGTCCCTATGTACAACCAATCGGGCGAGGGAGGACAAGGCTTTGACTCGCGAGGTGCGAGCGAATCTGTCGCAGACATCAATCCCGAGGATATCGAGTCTATGAGCGTCCTCACAGGAGCCGCTGCTGCTGCTCTGTATGGGACTAAGGCTGCCAACGGGGCCATCGTCATCACGACTAAGAAGGGTAAGGCAGGACGCCTAGAGGTAACAGTCTCGCAGAATACAGACTTCCTGAGGCCTTTTGTATTGCCTAGGTTCCAGAATAGATACGGCACTGGTACCTCTGTGGGTGAGGTCGCAGAGGTGTCCAAAAGCTGGGGACGCCTTATGGGGGAGACAGCCTTCAGACCCTATGACCCTGCACGAGACTATTTCCGCACAGGTGTCGTTACGACAGAGGCCGTAACGCTCTCTGCCGGTAGCGACAAAAATCAGACCTACTTCTCTGCAAGTGCTGTCAATTCTAAGGGGATTGTCCCCAATAACCGCTACAACCGCTACAACTTCACGTTTCGCAATACCACCTCTATGCTCGACGATCGTCTCAGTCTAGATGTGGGGCTAAGCTACGTGATGCAGAGCGACTACAATATGATTAACCAAGGGACCTATGCCAACCCGCTGGTGTCTGCCTACCTGCTACCTCGTGGTGCAGATTGGGAGGATGTCAGGATGTACGAACGCTACGATGCCTCTCGTGGTATCTATGTACAGCATTGGCCCTATGGTATTGATGAGTTTACGGGGCAGAATCCTTACTGGATTAACTACCGCAACCTCACGGAGAGCGACAAGAAGCGCTATATGCTTAGTGCTGGGCTCAACTACAAGTTTACAGACTGGCTCAGCGCCTCTAGCCGTGTACGAGTAGATAACAGCAACACCGTTTACGAGCGCAAGCTATATAGCACTACGGAGCCTACTATCTCTGAGGGCTCCAAAAATGGGTACTACCGCAATGAGCGTAGCGACGACAAGCAGTTTTATGCAGATGTGTTGCTAAATGCCAATAAGCGCGTACTCGATGGTAAGCTATCACTACAGGCCAATGTCGGTGCCTCTATCACTGATATTAGGCAGGATGTACTAGACAACAGAGGTCCTATACGTGAGGATCTTATCCCCAATCTATTCAACGTCTTCCAGCTCGATGACAGCCGCATGGCTCGTGAGCAGAGAGGCTATGTAGAGCAGACGCAGTCTGTATTTGGTAGTGCTGAGCTGGGGTGGAAGAGCACCTACTTCCTCACGCTGACAGGGCGTAATGACTGGCCCTCTATGCTGGCAGGACCCAAATCATCACAGAGCTCATTCTTTTACCCTTCGGTGGGTGCCTCTGTAATACTCTCTGAGGCGCTTCGGCTCCCTGAGTTTGTAGATTACCTCAAGCTACGAGCCTCCTATGCCTCTGTGGGGCTTCCTTTCCCTCGTAACTATGCCAATCCTACCTACACGTGGGACTATGGCACCAAGCAGTGGAAGACGCAGACTGTCTATCCGATGTATAACCTCAAGAGTGAGCGTACAGACTCGTGGGAGGCTGGTATTACGGCCAGACTCGGTAAGCATCTCAACTTTGACCTAGCTCTCTATCATACCCGCACATACAATCAGACCTTCAACCCCAGCATCTCAGTCTCCTCGGGGTATAGCAAGATGTATATACAGACGGGTAGCGTGACCAATAAGGGGATAGAGCTATCAGTAAGCTACGACAATAAGTGGGGCAAGTTTGGCTGGAATACGTCCTATACGTTTAGTGCCAACCGCAACCGCATTGATGAGCTTGTGCGCAACTATGTCCATCCAGAGACAGGGGATATTATCAACAAAGACCGCCTGGATGTAGGAGGACTCTCCCAAGCTAAGTTTATCCTCAAAGAGGGGGGCACGCTCGGAGATCTGTACTCTCTCTCTGACGTACAGCGAGACGACAATGGCCGTGTCTACCTCAATCAGGCTGGTAGACCTGCTACGGACAACAACGTCGGGGACATATTCCTAGGCTCGGTTTTCCCCAAGAGCAATATGGCCTTCCGCAATAGTTTCTCCTACGGAGACCTACGTCTAGACGTTTTGGTGTCAGCACGTTTCGGGGGGATTGTCTACTCTGCTACGCAGGCAGCCCTAGACCTATACGGGGTGTCAGAGGCTAGCGCTGCAGCTCGAGACCGAGGCTCTGTAGTCGTCAATGGTGGTGACCATGTCTCTCCGGAGCTATGGTATGGCACTATTGCAGCCAAGAGTGGTATCCCTCAGTTCTACACATATAGTGCTACCAACATACGTCTACAGGAGGCTGCCCTCAGCTACACACTGCGCAAAAATAAGTTCTTCGGTATCGGAGATCTTACACTCTCAGTGGTCGGGCGCAACTTGCTTATGTTGTACTGCAAGGCTCCATTCGACCCAGAGTCAACGGCCTCTACGGGTAACTATTACCAAGGTATAGACAACTTCATGATGCCTAGCACACGCAACGTGGGCTTCAACGTCAAACTAAGATTCTAATTCGTATGATACAGTATAAAAAGACTCTTATCGTAGCAGGCGTAGGCGCTCTCCTGTTGGGTAGCTCATGCACCTCTGGGTACGAGGATTATAATAGAGACCCCTACGGGGCTACCAAAGAGCAGATGTCTCGTGATGGTTACTCCTTCCGATCTGCTATGCAAAACTTGCAGGCCGCAATTATTCCCATCCAGCCTAATACCTCTCAGTTTACAGAGTGTCTACTAGGGGGGACTTATGGAGGCTACCTGTCTGACTCTAACGCAGGGTTTAATGGCAAAAACTTTGCTCAGTACAACCCCGAAGAGAACTGGAGCAAGGTGCTTTTCGTAGACCAGATCTCCTCTGTGATGATTAACTACAATGAGGTGAAGAGTGCTACGCAAGACCCAGTGCCTCTAGCCATCGCTCTCGTGTGTAAGGTGATGGGGATGCACCGCATTGTAGATGCCTACGGGCCTATACCCTATACCCACGTGGGTGCCGACAAGAAGATTGTGGCCCCATACGACTCTCAGGAGCAGGCCTACGACCGTATGTTTGCCGAGCTAAATGAGGCTATAGCAGTACTTACCGAGCACAAAAACAGCGTCATCAGCCCAGATGCAGACCCTGTCTATCGTGGCTCTGTACTCAAATGGCTACGTCTGGCTAACTCACTCAAACTGCGCTTGGCGATGCGCATTAGCAAAGTCGCTCCGGAGAAGGCCAAGACACACGTCGAGGCTGCTGTCAATCATCCCGATGGCGTGATGACGACGCTAGACGGCTTGGCTGCCTTTACGCCAGCAACTACCAATCCATTCTATGTCGTGATGTATCAGTGGAACAACGGAGACTCTCGTGTTTCGGCAGACATTACCTCGTATATGAATGGGTATAGCGACCCCCGTCGTGAGGCAATGTTTACGCCCTCTACCTTCCCTGCGGTTGATAACGGATATATCGGTCTGCGTAATGGCGTGCAGATACCAGGTAATGGCACCGAGAAGCAATATGCCAACTATAAACTAGAGACCAGTACTCCTGTCGTTTGGATGAATCCTGCCGAGGTCGCTTTCCTCCGAGCAGAGGCCAAGCTATATGGCTGGAATGTGGGTGGCCAAAGTGCTAAGGAGCTCTATGAGGCTGGTATCAAGCTCTCGTTTGAGCAATGGGGGGTTAATGGTGCAGATAGCTACATTAGTAACGCAGCAGCCGAGCCTCAGGCACATAGGGACCCTGTTAACCCAAGCTTCAGCAACACGGGAAGTGTCTCCTCTGTGAAGATTGCCTGGGATGAAACGGGCAGTCAAGAGATAAATCTAGAGCAGATTATCACGCAGAAGTGGATTGCGAACTTCCCGCTTGGCCTCGAGGCTTGGTCTGAGTACCGCCGTACAGGTTATCCACGCCTGATGCCCTCGCCCGTCAATAATAGCACTGTCGTAGGGGCTCGTGGGGCTCGTCGCCTAGCTTATCCTCAGACAGAGCGTACGGACAATGCCCAGAACTATACGGTGGCAGTAACGACCATGCTACAGGGGGCCGATAATATGGCTACTGATGTATGGTGGGCAAAGAAGAACTAATCAGGACTTATCGTAGTGTATTATGAATAAGATAACAAAAGTGTATCAGGCCATAGCGCTAGGCCTTGTCGCACTAGCGGCTATTGCTTGTGATAACGATGTGGAGGCGATAAAGATACAAGAGCCTCGTATCGCTGAGCAAAATCCAGCTCTATACCAATCGTATCTCGAAGACCTACGTGCCTACAAGCAGGGGGCGCATAAGGTGTCGATTGCTTACCTAGACAATAGCAGAGAGAAGCCTACTACACAGGCTCATCGTATCTCAGCGATACCTGATAGCCTCGATTATGTAGTCCTCACCTCGCCAACAAATATCGCAGAGCTTGATGCTGAGGAGATAAAAGCTAACCGAGAGCAGAAGGGTATCAAAACGCTCTATACTATCGACTTCGATGCTATCAAAATGGAGCACGCACGGAGAGCCCAAGAGTTCGAGATGGCCGAGGAGAATGCAGGCAAGACCTATACTCCGAGCCTAAACGATTTTTTGGTAGACTCTGTGGCCAAGAGCTTAGCCTGGTGCAGTAAGTATGGATACGACGGTATCGTTATGGCTTATGCCGGTAAGAACAAGCTCTATATGAGCTCTCTCGAGAGGCAAGTTTATACCAGCTACGAGAATATCTTCATCGGTATGACGTTAGACTGGGCCAGCCGCAACCCCGAGAAGGAGATACTCCTACAGGCTTACCCTCAGAATATATTTAGCCAGGAGGTCTTGGAGCGTGCTAAGTATGTCCTACTAGATGCTCGTGCTATGACAGCCAAGACAGAGGCTGCTCTCCTAGCAGCACAGGCCAGCGTAGAGCAGGTGCCTGCACACAAGTTTGTACCTATAGTAAGCACATTCAGCCTAGATAAGGCGGACGATAAGACAGGCTACTGGGGGACAAAGAGTGCTATCCTCGAGGCTGCCCGTTGGGTGCGTGAGGTACAGCCTAGCTATAGCATGGCGGGTCTGGCTATATACAACATCGGTAACGATTATTATCAGCCAGCGTTTACTTACGGCACGGTACGTGAGGCAATCTCTATTATTAACCCTAGCATCAAGAAGTAAATATGCAGTTCATCAATAAGTATGCTTGTATAGCGCTCTCGCTCTTTAGCCTAGTGGCCTGTGAGGGGGAGCAAAAGCTAGAGACTTTTGACAACAAAGGCTACATCCAGGGCACAGGTATGGTCTCAGAGACTGTCATCAAGGGTAACAGCGAGGCCGCTATTAGCAAGAGCTTCGGAGTTTCTCTTGCCCGCCCTGCTAGTGAGGACATCAAGGTGACGTACAAGGTCGATGCAGCCAAGGTCTCCACTTACAACAAGACTTACTACGCCCAGGCCGAGCTATTGCCCGAGGAGTGCTACACCCTACCAGAGGCACGTACGGCTACTATCCTCAGAGGGCTGACATCCTCTACTCCTATTACGTTGGAGTTTAAGGGGCTGGCAGCATTGGACCGTAGCAAGCAGTACGTCTTGCCTGTCAGCATTCAGGCTGATAAGGTCGAGCTACTATCGTCTGCCTCGGTATATTATTATGTATTCCGTGCAGGGGCACTCATCAACGTTGTTGCTGACATCGAGAACAACCACTTAGAGATAACGTGGAATAATCCCGAGCCTCTCAGAAGCATGGAGAAGCTGACGATGGAAGCTCTGATTAGGGTGCGCAATTTCGATCAGATGATTAGTACGGTGATGGGCATCGAGGGGCAGTTCTTGATGCGTATTGGGGATGCTAACTTCAATCCTAACCAGATCCAGATAGCTACCAACAATGGCAATTTCCCATCCAAGGATGATACCAAGACGCTCCCTACCAACCAGTGGGTACATGTGGCGCTTACGTACGACAGTACCAATGGCGAGATGATCGTTTATGTCGATGGCAAACTACAGTCCAAGGGTACCAAAAACGTAGGGCGAGTATCTCTGGCTAGCAACAGCTTCCAGATAGGACGCTCGTATGCTGATGACCGAGACCTTAATGGCGAAATCTCAGAGGCACGCATCTGGAATGTAGTACGTACCCAGGAGGAGATAGCCAACAATTTCTATAGCGTAGACCCAGCCTCTGAGGGCTTGGTGGCGTACTGGAAGTTTGATGATGAGGGCACTCGTACCGTCAAAGACCATACGGCCAATGGCAACCATGCTACAGCCAAGCGTGGAGACCTCAAGTGGGCGCCAGTATCTCTACCTGTAGTGAAATAATGAACCGTAATTAAGACACAATTGCTATGTATACCAATAGAGTAAAGTCGTTCTTCGCTCTTGCTGCTATAGCTCTCGCTACCGTGGCTTGTAGCCAGGATGAGATACAGCTACGACCTCTTGCTGAGGAGCGCTACGAAGGCGTAGCCGAGACCATCGCTTATGTCAGTAGCCAATATGGCTCTATGGCAGCCGATACTGTGCTGCTAAACAAGGAGGGCAAGATGAATATGTTCGTCAACCTCAATCAGGCACAGGCACAGGATGTATCCCTCGTGCTGGAGTATGCCCCAGAGGTGTTGGCGACTTACAACGCTGCGAATAATACAGAGTATCCCGCTCTACCCGAGGAGCTGGTAACCTTTGCCAAAGAGGCTGTTGTTGCCAAGGGGGAGCGTCAGTCTGCCCCCATTGCGCTGAGCTACAGCTCTGCAGAGACGCTTCAAGCCATGGGGACCTATGCTATACCTCTGCGTGTTAGAGTGTCGGGCAGCGGATTGCGCTCTGCCGGTGCTGCTGCCGGTGCCAAGCTCTCGGACTTTGTCCTCCTGGTCAAGGATATTACCAAGATGCCAAGTGTCGACAAAGCCTCTGGGATGGAGCTTATCAGCTGTATGGAGGTCAACGACGCTAACCCTCTGAGCCACCTCTGCTTTACGCTCAAGAAAACCGGACAGCCTCTCTTTAATCAGGTAATTCTGTTCTCTGGGAATATCAATTATGACGAGAAGACAGGGCGTGTTTTCAACTACAATAACCCCAACGTA
This sequence comes from Porphyromonas sp., assembly GCA_034091595.1. GTDB lineage: Bacteria > Bacteroidota > Bacteroidia > Bacteroidales > Porphyromonadaceae > Porphyromonas. The sequence continues at coordinate 2,484 of JAXFXP010000074.1, read as the reverse complement.
TCTCATATCCTAAACAACAGAGAGAAGTACCTAAAGCCACTCCAGGATAAGGGCATTAAGGTTATCCTAGGTATCCTCGGTAATCACGACCGCGCTGGGGTAGCTAACCTATCAGACCAGGGGGCTAAGCTCTTCGCTCAGGAGCTCAAGGCTGTGCTAGACGCTTACGAGCTAGATGGTGTGTTTTTCGATGATGAATACTCGGCCTACGGTGCTTATCCCGGCTTCGTAACGCCTAGCATTACTGCTGCCTCTCGTCTATGCTACGAGACGAAAAAAGCTATAGGAGACAAGCTCGTAGAGGTGTACGTATACAGCCGTACGTCTATGCTATATACCGTTGATGGGGTAGAGCCAGGTAAATATATCGACTATGCCCTGCACGACTATGGAGGGACCGAGCCTCTTACAAACTCTTTCCCTGGCTTGCCCAAGGAGCGCTGGGGTATGCAGTCGCAGGAGTACAACCTAGGCCGCAGCATCCTCAACGAATCGTCTCTGAGACGAATGAGAGAGAATGGCTATCGTACGCATATGGTGTTTGCTCTCAATCCATTCCATAACTCATTCTCGTGGAGACAGAAGTCCTCATTGGAGGCCATTGCTCGTGCTTTTTATGATGACGAACTCGCCTACGATGGCAAGCCATACAAGAAGGATTGGTAACGAACAAAAGGGATGATAGTTATGAATAATAAGAATAAATGGATTGTTGTAGCCTTAGCGCTAGCCATTATGGGGGCTTATACCTCTTGTCGGGAAGATGCTCCTACGCAGAGTGTGGAGGTGGTAGAGGCCTCTCCGATCAAAACCAACGTTGAGGAGCTGATGGTCGCTGTGGGCGAAACCTCGACTGTCGAAATTCTCTCAGGAGGAGGAGCCTACAAAGTGTTTAGCGAGAACCCAGAGATCGTAGAGGCTACAATAGAGGGCACCAAGATCAACATCCTAAGCAAAGACAAGGGCTGGGGGGGTATCGTTATCTCCGATGCTAGTGGTGCATACAAGCGTGTCTCTATAGGCTCCCGATATGGAGAGATAAAACTTGATGTAGAGAAGATAACCGATGTTATTAAGCTCGGCAACGAAGGGGCTCCCAAGCTCATCAATGTCTTAGCAGGCAATGGTGAGTACAAGGCCGTGAGCAGTGATGAGAAGGTAGTACGCATCAACTATATACGCGATAGTGCCATCTCTATCGTTGCTATGGGTAAGGGCAGTGCTACCATCACGATTACCGACCTTATGGGCATTACAGCTACGGTAGACGTGGAGGTCGATGTAACGACCAAGTACTATACCTCAGAGGAGATAGAGGTGATAAAGGCTCAGACTGGAGACCTCTTCCTATTCGATGGTACCAACTATACTACCTATATGAAGTATGGCAAGCCCAAATTCACCATTGTAGATGGTCGTACAGCCTTTGCTTTTCAGCAAGGTTGGGGCAACTATCAGACAATTCTTGACCTAAGCTATGAGGGTGATTTCTCCGTAGGGACCAAGCAAAATGGGCGTATATCGTTCAAATCAGCTTATGACAGTACGCCTACGGTCTTGGAGACTCCAGAGCTTGAGGTTGTCCAGAGTACAGAGGAGCGTGTTTGGATCGTATTCTCTCAGGTCAAAGATGAGAAACTCGTCGGAGGTGTGCTTATCGTAGCACGACCTAAGTAAGCTCTATGAGTAGGTGCAGGGATATAGCCACAGACTAGTCCCAGCCACATCCACGGAGGGTATGCCGCATAGCGGTATGCCCTCCGTGGTGCATATATAGAGTGCCTTCGATGGCTCTCAACAGATATGTCAAGCCTGCTATTATGCAAAAGCCGCCCATGGCTCTAGCTATGCCTGAGTACACTAGTAGGTGAACGAATGGTTACCTAATAGGGGACGACTTGCCCGCCTACTAGGCGGCCACATGTCCACTAGTTAGGGGACGATTCGTTGCTCGCTTAGGGGCTATAGCCTAGCTGGTGTGAAAAAACTTTCTCTTGTGTAAGTCCCTCGTAAATCGGTCTAGTAAGTGCAACTCGGGCCTTAGCGTGTGCAACTTTTTCTTGTTAGTATTTGGAGGGAAAGGGAAATATGTATTACCTTTGCAGACGCAAACGAGAGGGACATCCTGTTAGACGAGCGGTCGAGAGGGTCTCGGAGCGACAGTAAGCGAGCCTATTAGAGTAAGCGAGTCCACTCCTTATATATAATAGCTCAGTCTTTCGGAGGTTAGCGCCTCGGCAGACGGCATTAGCGATCATTGACATGATTAGTAGAAGAAACGAGAAAACAACGTAGAGCAAAAACAATAAGTATACAACCGTTCTCTATTCTTGATTGGATAGGGATAGGCGACAAAACAGATAAGGGCAGACGGTGGATGCCTAGGCTCTCGGAGGCGATGAAGGACGTGATAAGCTGCGATAAGCTGCGGGGATTGGCACATACGATATGATCCGCAGATTTCCGAATGGGGCAACCCAATGC
>JAXFXP010000073.1:0-15219 GCA_034091595.1 Porphyromonas sp. | reverse complement strand
TTACGCCCTCAGCCTGGGCCTGGGCAATCAGCTTATTGCGTAGGGCTATACCCTTGGCGATGCGCAGCTGGATGGCTTCGTCATCGAAGTTGGCGTTGGTAATAGTCGTAAAGAGGGCCTCGGTAACCCAGTGGTTTACCTCGCCATCGACAGCATTGCCAGCCTCACGCATAGCAGTGCTCACGATAGATACGGCCTTGGTAACGAACTTGAGGAGGTCGAGGTACATAGCTGTGCTGGCTTCCTTGCCACACACACCCTTGATGGTGCAACCTACACCCTTACTAGCTTCCTGACACTGGAAGCAAAACATTGCATTGCTCATACTAGTGATAAATCATTTACTTAAGTTTGCTACAAAAGTACATCCTCCCAAGCAGCCAAAGTGTAACCTAGGTTACAACCTCTACGATATGCGAATTCATGCGAGCGCACAGGGACCTACCTAGCGAGCTACAGGCAGCCCTCAACAAAAGGAAAATCCTAGGCTATTGTCTATACTAATGAGAAACAGCCGAGAATACATACAGGCCACATAGCCCCATGCCATGGCCTATCCTCCGTACTTGGCTTTATCCACAAACATCATCGCCTTCTGCTCATCCGCTACGATGCTGATATAGCGCTCATACTCGCGTAATACATCAGCTATAATTTCCTCTTTGCTTAGATATTGTATGTCGTTGCCCGCTCGTCCATCGCTGTAGTAAGTAACAGGGATATAGTGCTGGTCGGAGTCTGCATCGGGCGTATTATCCTCCTCCAGCATATAGTTAGAGATGCTTCGCTTCTCGGCCGCTACCCCATAACGAAAGTTCCACACCTGCTCATGTGCGATCAACAGTTCAGCCGATAGCTTGCCACGCTTGCTGGTCAAGACCTCAGCCTTGATACCACGTGCTGCCAACTCTGCTGCCAACTCGTAGAATGCGGGGTACACTTTATCGGAGAAAAAGCGTTGTATATCTGTGCGCTGTGCGAAGGTTAGTACCTGGTCGAGGCGCTGGCGCCATTGGCTACCATCCCAGCTACGGCTACCGTATGGGATAGTAGCACTGTGATATAGGCTATCTGTACGCAGAGCCTTGAGAAGGCCTACGCAGAGTACAAGCATGATAATCCCGAAGGGAAGGGCTGTCACAAGAGTCATCGTCTGCAAGGAAGCTAGCCCCCCAGCATAGAGGAGCGACATAGCAATAAGGGCGAGAAGAGCACCCCAGAAGGCATTCTGCCACTTGGGAGCATTAGACTTATTGCCTGAGGCGATACTGTTCATCACCAAAATCCCAGAGTCTGCTGAGGTTACGAAGAAGATAGCAATCATCATCAAGGCTAACACACACAGAGGAGTCGCTAGAGGGAATTGCTCGAAAAAACGGAAAAGCAGTATATCCGGATTGCCCGCCAATGCAGACAGAGCCCCACCTGCGACATTCTGGTCCATCCATATAGCACCATTACCAAAGACTGTCATCCACAAGAAAATAAACAGCGAGGGGACCAACAGTACGGCCGTAATATATTCACGAATTGTCCTCCCCTTAGAAATCCGCGCAATGAATAACCCTACGAAAGGGGCCCAGCTAATCCACCAAGCCCAGTACATTATCGTCCAGTTGGTAAACCAGCTACGTCCGTCTTTCTCGAAAGCATAGGTATTAAACGTAAGATCTGCAAACTGATTGATATAATAGCCGACCCCCTCGCTAAAAGCGCTCAGCAAAAAGTTTGTAGGCCCTAGGACTAGGACAAAAAGCATCAGCAAAACAGCCATGCTAAGGTTGATCTCACTCAGGAGCTTCACGCCTTTATTCACCCCAGCGACAGCCGAAGCGATGGCTACAGCGCTGACAAGTAGAATGATAATACACTGGAAGATAAAGCTCGACTCCTGTAGCACACCCAGATGCACTAGCCCAGCATTCAGCTGCAATACCCCGAAGCCCAACGAGGTGGCAATACCAAAGAAAGTACTCACCAATGCGAAGATATCCACAACATTGCCGATAGAGCCATTGATACGCTCACCGAGCAATGGGTAGAGCCCACTGCGTATGGCGAGTGGTAGCTTATAGCGGGAAGAGAAATAGGCTAGTATAAGCCCCATAATCGCAAAGATACTCCATGCATGTACCCCCCAATGGAAGAAGGTCGCCAGCTGAGCATTCTTAGCTGGGTTGGTAATGTCTGGTAGCGCTGGGTCGACATAGTGCGACATAGGCTCCGCTACCCCGAAGTACATCAGCCCGATACCCATGCCGGCGGCAAACAGCATTGCTATCCACGAAAAGAAGCTATACTGCGGAGTAGAGTTATCCGCACCTAGGCGTATATTGCCCAGCCTACTGAAGGCCAAGACCATAAGAAAGACAAAGAAAAGAGACACCAGGAGGATATATAGCCAGCTCAAGTTTTTGTAGATAGCGGACTGAGCAGTACCGAGCATACTATTTGTCCAATCGGGGAAAAAGGCACACAGAGCCGATAGCAGGAGCAGGACTGCAAGTCCTGGATAAGCAATTGCAGGAGTAAACGTTGATTTCTGTAATTTCATTGATATTATTTGTCGATAAATAGGGAAATCCCCTAGCCTCAAATCCTGAGATGAGGATAAACTGGGATTCATCGATGATGAGCAGGCTCTTAGACCTTTGAGACTTAGGTTCATCGATCTCTGTGTCTGTGTATGCTCGCCTAATTCCTTTATCTAGCACATTGCCATAGCGCTCATACCGACAGAGTCATTTCCCTCTCTGAGTAAAAATCTGTATTAAACAAAGATACGCATTTCTCCGCTATTTTACAAAACTCTGCAGCCTTCGGCTAGAGTAGCGGTCTGTCTAGGAGCAGGGATTAAGCGTCTTTGCTCCCGGTCATACCCCTATCATGAAGGTATATATCCCCCATCAAGGCACAGCCTTAGTAGACCAGGATTGGGGAAATAATCCAGCCCTGAGATTGTGCAATGGCCCGTTAAACGGCAGCAATGAGAGGTGAATAGAGAAGGAGCCTGTAACCTTAGGGAATAAAGGCTACAGGCTCCGTATATTTAGGATTATTTATAACGTATGGTCGCAAATAAAGCGTATCCTGCTACTTATTCAAAAGCAAGATGAGACGATCGAGCTGGTCTCGCAGGGCTAAATACTCCTGCTCGGATAGCTTATCCTCAGACAAACTATTCTGTATCTCCTCAGGAATGTACTGAGCCTGCTCATACATACTAGCTCCCTTATCCGTTAAGCTTATGATTACAGAGCGTTCGTCCACCTTGCTCCGAGTCCGCTGTATCAAGCCAGCCTCCTCCATACGCTTGAGCAGGGGGGTGAGGGTATTCGTATTCAGGCCTAAGCGTTTGACAAGAGCACTAATCGGCACTTGGTCTTCTTCCCACAAGGCGAGCATCACGACATACTGGATATACGTCAACCCTAGCTTATCTAGGAAGGGCTGATATGCCCGAGTAATCAGCCTCGAGACCGTATAAAAACGGAAACAAAGCTGATTATCGAGTTTCATCATATCTTCATTCATCATGTTGCCACTACAAGCCTAGCGCCTTACGGATATCCGCCTCCATTGTCTCAGGCTTGCTAAAGGGAGCGAAACGCTTGATGGTCGTCCCGTCCCGAGCAATGAGAAACTTCGTAAAGTTCCATTTGATACGACTACCCCATAGCCAATGTTTGGTCTTAGCCTTAAGAAAAGCAAACACAGGGTGCGTATGCTCACCGTTTACATCGATCTTCTCCATAATCTTGAAGCTCACGCCATAGTTGAGTTGGCAAAACTCGTGAGCATCGTTTGCGTTGCTCAGTTCTTGATTGGCAAACTGCCCACAGGGGAAGCCTACGATCTCAAGCCCCTGATCCTTATACCGCTTGTATAATGCCTCTAGGGCATCAAACTGAGGGGTTAGCCCACATTTGCTGGCAGTATTGACAATGATGAGGACTTTGCCCCTGTACTCTCCTAGATCTAGCTCTTGCCCACGGCTATCACGAGCCTTAAAGTCAAATATCGTCTGCTCCATAGCGCTAGAGTTGGGTGGTGAGGTAGTTTTGTATCCCGATCGTATCTATGAGTGCTACCTGCTGCTGTAGCCAAGTGTTGTGCTCTACTTCTCCGTCGAAATACTCGTTGAGATAGTTTTCTGTGGCAAGGTCTAGCGTGGTAGACTTGATCATCTCCTCTAGTCCCTCTACAGCGATCGCTTGCAGTTTCGCCTCCTGACGTATCTGCTCCTCGATGCTGGTATAAATCTCAAAGGTGCTTACCTCGTGCTTGATCTCTCCCCCAAGGCGAGTAATATGCGCCATTATTTGGGCTGCACTTGCCATCTCCTCTTCGTACTCCTCAAGCATACGTTTGCTGAGCTTGGAGAAACCTCTCTGCTCATTTAGTTGTGCATGGATGAAGTGCATTTGTGCCCCACCGAGCAATCCCTTGAGGATCGTTTGCAGCAATGTTACTGCTGATAAGTTCTGTTTCATATCCATTAATCAATTATATCGCTTACGACGCAAAGGTAAGCAAGTTTACTTATATCGCAAGCGATATTGATAAATTTCAAGTTAACTCACTCTACCGTGGACATCAAGACAAACGCATTAACGCCTAATAACCAATAAGATATAACACATAGCCTATGGAGTAAAAAATACGTCCCCGAGGGCATCATACGCTCTCAGTGAGGTAATACCACAGAATCAACAGCAGAGACAAGCCCTGCAGAAGCCATGCGAATGGAGACATCAGATACTGAGCACCGTTGTTACTTTGCCCTAAACCGCTTCGGCTTGCTATCCCTCGGAGCTCTGCGAGATGCGCTAATCGCAAAAGTGGCACAAGCTACTATACAAAAACAGCAGGGGCTGCAGGATATATATCCTACAGCCCCTGCTGCTCTATTGATTACTCTCCTACTTATTCAGCGGAGAGGAGTTCTTCCTCTGCTGAGGCGTGCGCACGCTCGTATTCGTCTTTGGGCATTACTACAATCTTTTTGTAGTCACGCAGACCAGTACCAGCAGGGATTAGGTGTCCGCAGATCACATTCTCCTTGAGGCCTTCGAGGGTATCAGTCTTACCGTTGATGGCAGCATCGTTGAGCACCTTAGTCGTCTCCTGGAAGGAAGCCGCACTCATAAAGCTCTTAGTCTGCAGCGAAGCACGGGTAATACCCTGAAGTATCTGCTTAGCAGTAGCTGGCTTGGCATCACGCACCTCTACAGGGCGGAGGTCTCGGCGCTTGAGCTGGCTGTTCTCATCGCGCAAACGACGCAGGGTAACAATCTGACCTGGCTTGAGCGTTTCGCTATCGCCAGCATCTACTACTACCTTCTTGCCCCAGATGCGGTCGTTCTCTTCCATCACCTCTAGCTTGTCTACGATCTGCTGCTCTAGGAAGAGTGTTTCCCCTGGGTCTACAATCTCAACCTTACGCATCATCTGGCGTACAATTACCTCGAAGTGCTTGTCGTTAATCTTCACACCCTGCAGGCGATATACGTCCTGTACCTCATTAACGATGTACTCCTGTACTGCCGTTGGGCCCTTGATCTCAAGGATATCCGTAGGCGTGATAGAGCCATCAGAGAGTGGCGTACCACTACGTACGAAGTCGCCCTCCTGTACCAACAGCTGCTTAGACATCGGTACCAAGTACTTCTTCTCTGCACCAATCTTAGGCTTGATGATCAGCTCGCGGTTACCACGCTTGAGCTTACCGAAGATAACCTCACCATCGACCTCAGCAACGACTGCGGGATTAGATGGGTTGCGGGCCTCGAATAGCTCAGTAACACGTGGTAGACCACCCGTGATATCACCGGCCTTGCTGGCAGAGCGAGGAATCTTAACGAGTACATCACCGATCTTAACCTCTTCGCCAGCCTCCTTGACTACGTGCGCTCCTAGAGGGAGGTTATAGTTCTTAATAGGGTTACCAGCCTTGTCTAGGATCTGGATGCCTGGGGCGAGGTTGCGGTCCTTGCTCTCGATGATAATCTTCTCACGCAGACCAGAGGCCTCGTCAGCTTCGATACGATAGGTTACGCCCTCCACGAGATGCTCGAATGAGGCCTTACCAGCCACTTCGGATACGATAACAGCGTTGAAGGGGTCGAAGGTAAATATCTGATCGCCCTTAGCCACGGTATCGCCCTCGTTGTAATAGAGCTGAGCACCATAGGGAACAGCTACGGTAACGAGCGCAATCTGCGTATTGGGGTCTATGATACGCATCTCGGCCATACGGCTGATTACGACGCGATAAGGCTTCTCGCCCTTGGCAACATCCACCTCTACAGCGCGTAGTTCCTCAAATGATAGGATACCATCAAACTTGGCAGCTACGCTGTTTTCGGTAGCCACGTTAGAGGCCACACCACCGACGTGGAAGGTACGTAGCGTCAGCTGTGTACCTGGCTCACCGATAGACTGTGCTGCGATTACGCCGACCACTTCGCCACGCTGTACCATATGGTTGGTAGCGAGGTTGCGACCGTAGCACTTAGCACAAACACCCTTCTTAGATTCGCAGGTCAGTACCGAACGGATCTCCACCTGCTCGATGGGCGACTTCTCGATAGCCTCAGCAGCGTCCTCGCGAATTTCTTCGCCAGCGTGTACGAGTACTTCGCCCGTCTGTGGGTGAATCACATCGTGTACCGATACTCGACCGAGTATACGCTCATATAGAGAGGCTATAACCTCTTCATTCTTCTTAAGCTCTGTAGCTACTAGCCCACGTAGCGTACCACAGTCTTCCTCGTTGATGATCACATCCTGCGAAACGTCTACGAGACGGCGCGTGAGGTAACCGGCATCCGCCGTTTTGAGGGCGGTATCAGCAAGACCCTTACGAGCACCGTGGGTAGAGATGAAGTACTCAAGCACCGATAGACCTTCCTTGAAGTTCGAGAGGATAGGATTCTCGATGATCTGATGTCCACCCTCGCTACCGCTCTTCTGAGGCTTAGCCATCAGACCACGGATACCAGAGAGCTGACGTATCTGCTCCTTACTACCACGAGCCCCTGAGTCCATCATCATATACACCGAGTTGAAGCCCTGCTGGTCTTCCTTGAGGTGCTTGATAACGATGTCCGAGAGACTAGCATTGATATGCGTCCAGGTGTCGATAATCTGATTGTAGCGCTCGTTGTTGGTGATAACCCCCATCGAGTAGTTCATCATAATCTGGTTCACCTCGTCATAACCCTCCTGGATAAGCGTGCTCTTCTCCTCAGGAATGATTACGTCGCCGAGGTTGAAGGATAGACCACCCTTGAAGGCCATATAGTAACCGAGATTCTTGATGTCATCTAGGAACTTCGCTGTCGTAGCTACCCCGCAAACCTTGATTACCTTACCGATGATATCGCGTAGAGCCTTCTTGCCGAGTGTCTCATTGACGTAACCTACAGCCTCTGGCACAAACTCGTTCACCATCAGACGACCTACAGAGGTCTGCACCATGCGGCGCACCTTTTCGCCAGCGACAACGTCATCGACGTATACATTGATGGGTGCGTGCATTGATATCTTACCCTCGTTGTAAGCAATCGTAGCTTCCTCGGCACCGTAGAAGGTCATACCCTCACCCTTGACCCCAGCACGTAGCTTAGAGATGTAGTACAGACCGAGCACCATGTCCTGCGAAGGCACTGTAATAGGCGCACCGTTCGCTGGGTTAAGGATATTATGAGAGGCTAACATTAGCATCTGTGCCTCTAGAATAGCTTCGTTGCTCAGCGGGAGGTGGACAGCCATCTGGTCACCATCGAAGTCAGCGTTGAAGGCCGTACAGCTCAGCGGATGCAGCTGAATAGCCTTACCCTCGATCATCTTAGGCTGGAAAGCCTGGATACCCAGACGGTGCAGTGTAGGGGCACGGTTTAGGAGGACAGGGTGTCCCTTCATAACGTGCTCTAGGATATCCCATACTACAGCTTCCTTGCGATCTACAATCTTCTTGGCACTCTTCACCGTCTTGACGATGCCACGCTCTATGAGCTTACGAATGATGAAAGGCTTGTAGAGCTCAGCCGCCATGTACTTAGGGATACCGCACTCGTGCATCTTGAGCTCAGGGCCTACGACGATTACCGAACGTGCAGAGTAGTCTACACGCTTACCGAGGAGGTTCTGACGGAAGCGTCCCTGCTTACCCTTGAGGCTATCAGAGAGAGACTTGAGTGGGCGGTTGTTGTCGCTACGTACAGCACTAGACTTACGTGAGTTGTCGAAGAGCGAGTCTACCGCCTCCTGAAGCATGCGCTTCTCGTTACGGAGGATTACCTCAGGAGCCTTGATCTCGATCATGCGCTTGAGGCGGTTATTACGAATAATCACACGACGATATAGGTCGTTGAGGTCACTCGTAGCGAAGCGTCCACCATCGAGAGGTACTAGAGGACGGAGATCGGGCGGAATAACGGGCAGCACCTTCATAATCATCCACTCAGGACGATTTACCTCGCGGCTCTGACGGAAGCTCTCTACTACCTGGAGGCGCTTGAGGGCTTCGTTTTTGCGCTGCTGCGAAGTATCAGTGTTTGCCTTGTGTCGGAGCTCGTAAGATAGAGCATCGAGGTCTAGACGACATAGGAGGTCATAGATAGCCTCAGCACCAGTCTTACATATAAACTTGCTTGGGTCGGTGTCATCGAGCTGCTCATTCTGAGGATTCTCAGCCTCTACTCGGTCTAGGAGCTCCATATATTCATCCTCCGTGAGGACATCTAGGGGCTGCACGCGCTCACCTAAGACACCACTCTGGATCACCACATAGCGCTCGTAATAGACAATGCTCTCGAGCTTCTTGGCAGAGATACCTAGGAGGTAACCCATCTTGTTGGGGAGCGAGCGGAAGTACCACACGTGCGCTACGGGGACCTCCAGCTTGATGTGCCCCATACGCTCACGGCGTACCTTCTTCTCAGTTACCTCTACGCCACAACGGTCGCAGACGATGCCACGGTAACGGATACGCTTGTACTTACCGCAATGACATTCGAAGTCTCGTACAGGACCGAAGGTGCGCTCACAGAATAGACCATCACGCTCGGGCTTGTAGGTACGATAGTTTATCGTCTCAGGCTTGAGGACTTCGCCGCTGGAATTCTCAAGTATCTCCTCGGGAGAGGCCAAGGAGATAGTAATCTTCGAGAAGTTGCTCTTTATCTTGTTATCTTTTTTGAATGCCATAGTTCTTGCTAAGATATTGTTCTCGGCTTAGAGCTAGGCACGGCTCTCTGAGCACGTGCCTAGTAGCCAAGAATACTTTTTAGTCGAGGGTAAAGCTAAGACCTAGACCCTTAAGCTCGTGGAGCAATACGTTGAGAGACTCTGGGATACCAGGCGTTGGCATAGGGTCACCCTTAACGATGGCTTCGTAAGCCTTGCTACGTCCCTGCACGTCATCACTCTTGATGGTAAGGATTTCTTGTAGGATGTGCGAAGCACCGAAGGCCTCCAGGGCCCACACTTCCATCTCCCCGAAACGTTGACCACCAAACTGAGCCTTACCACCAAGTGGCTGCTGCGTAATGAGCGAGTAAGGACCAATAGAGCGGGCGTGCATCTTGTCATCGACCATATGCCCGAGCTTGAGGAAGTAAGTTACACCCACTGTCGCTGGCTGGTCGAAGCGTTCACCCGTACCACCATCGTAGAGATAAGTCTTACCATTACGGGCTAGACCTGCCTTATCCGTCCACTCGTTCATATCCTCCAGAGAGGCACCATCGAAGATAGGCGTAGCAAACTTGCAGTCAAGCTTGCGCCCTGCCCAAGCTAGTACAGCCTCGAATATCTGACCGAGGTTCATACGGCTAGGCACACCTAGAGGGTTCAGACAGATGTCTACAGGCGTACCATCCTCTAGGAATGGCATATCCTCCTGACGTACTACCTTAGACACAATACCCTTGTTACCGTGGCGACCGGCCATCTTGTCCCCTACCTGAATCTTGCGCTTCTTGGCGATGTACACCTTGGCCATCTGCACGATACCCGATGGTAGCTCGTCACCGATGGTTTCGTCGAGCTTCTTACGACGAAGCTCACTGTCAATCTCCTTGCTGCGCTTGAGGTAGTTTACTGTTGTCTTGTTGATTAGGTCATTGACAGCAGCATCCTCTGTCCACTCACCGAGCATTAGCTCGTTGTAGGGCAGAGCCTCTAGCTCGGACTTGCTAAACTTAGAGCCAGCCTTGAGCTTGTCTGTACCTAGATAGTCCTTGACAGACTTTACCTTCTTGCCATCGGTCAGCTTAAGTAGCTTCTCTATATATGTAGCCTTGAGGGTATTTTGCTTCTTGCTGTATTCTTCGTCGAGGGCTTCCTGAGCTTCCTTGAGCTCATTGCGCCCCTTCTTATTGAGGACCTTGGAATATAGTTTCGTATCTATAACCACACCACGTAGCGAAGGCGTTGCCTTGAGTGAGGCATCCTTCACGTCGCCGGCCTTATCTCCGAAGATAGCACGTAGTAGCTTTTCTTCTGGTGTTGGGTCGCTCTCACCCTTAGGCGTAATCTTACCCACAAGGATATCGCCTGGCTCTACACGAGCCCCTACACGGATGATACCATCAGCGTTGAGGTTCTTGGTAGCATCATCGCTAACGTTGGGGATATCCTGCGTTAGCTCTTCGAGGCCACGCTTAGTCTCACGCACCTCTAGGATGTACTCGTCTACGTGTACAGAGGTGAAGAAGTCTTCGCGTACGAGACGTTCGTTAAGCACGATAGCGTCCTCATAGTTGTAACCCTTCCATGGCATATACGCTACCTGAACGTTGCGTCCGAGAGCGAGCTCACCACCCTGGGTAGAGTAACCCTCAGTTAGGATATCGCCTTCCTCGACACGCTGCCCCTTCTGACAAATAGGACGTAGGTCAATAGTCGTGCTCTGGTTGGTCTTGCGGAACTTGGGTAAGTGATAAGTCGTGATATCCTCATCGAAGCTCACGAAGCGCTCGTCATCCGTCCAGTCGTATTTTACCTGGATGGTAGTAGCGTCTACGAATACGACCTCACCGCTACGCTCGGCCACTACCTGCGTACGAGAGTCGTGTACTAGCTGAGCCTCGATACCGGTACCTACGATAGGAGCCTCGGGGCGAAGGAGGGGTACAGCCTGGCGCATCATGTTAGAGCCCATGAGTGCACGGTTGGCATCGTCGTGCTCTAGGAATGGAATGAGTGAGGCTGCGATAGAGGCGATCTGCGTGGGCGCTACGTCCATTAGGTGCACTTCCTCTGGGCTAACCACAGGGAAGTCTGACTCTAGACGTGCCTTGATGCGATCATTAGTGAAGCGTCCCTTCTCGTCTACAGGGGCATTACCCTGAGCTACGAGCATCTCCTCTTCTTCCTCCGCAGTATAGTAGCTTAGACCCTCCTCACTAAAATCTACTACGCCATTATTAACCTTACGGTAGGGCGTAGAGATGAAGCCGAGGTCATTTATCTTGGCATATACACAGAGCGAAGAGATAAGACCGATGTTCGGACCTTCTGGTGTCTCAATAGGGCAGAGACGACCGTAGTGCGTATAGTGTACGTCTCGCACCTCGAAGCCAGCACGATCACGGCTAATACCACCAGGACCGAGAGCCGAGATACGGCGCTTGTGCGTAATCTCTGCCAGCGGATTCGTCTGATCCATAAACTGAGACAGAGCGTTGGTACCAAAGAAAGAATTAACCACCGAAGAGAGGGTCTTGGCATTCACAAGGTCCTCGGGGGTGAAGACTTCGTTATCACGCACATTCATACGGTCACGCACTGTGCGCGCCATACGTGCTAGCCCTACGCCAAACTGGTTGTAGAGCTGTTCCCCTACAGTACGCACACGGCGATTAGAGAGGTGGTCGATGTCATCTACCTGAGCCTTAGAGTTAGCTAGCTCGATGAGGTACTTGATGATCTCGACAATATCCTGATTCGTCAGTACCTTTACCTCTGGGTCTGTCGTCAGGTTTAGCTTCTTGTTTAGGCGATAGCGACCAACGTCTCCGAGGTCGTAACGCTTGTCTGAGAAGAATAGGTTCGTAATGACTTCGCGTGCATTGTTTTCGTCGGCAGGCTCAGCATTACGTAGTTGTCTATAGATGTAATAGAGGGCATCGTGCTCACTGTTACATGGGTCCTTTTGCAGGGTATTGAAGATAAGGGCATAGTCGCCAGTCTGCTTATCCTCACGGTGCACTAGGATAGTCTTATTGCCCGACTCTAGGATAGCATCGATATGCTCCTCAGTCAGCTCTACGTCGCGGTCGATAAGTACCGTAGTACGCTCGATAGACACCACCTCACCTGTATCTTCATCGCTAAGGTCGTCGATATAGGTCTTATTAACACGTCCGGCGAGCTTGCGTCCTACGCACTTCTTGAGTGTGGCCTTGCTCACCTTCACTTCCTCAGCGAGGTCGAAGAGGTCTAGGATATCCTTATCCGTCTCGTACCCGATAGCACGCAGTAGCGTCGTAACGGGTAACTTCTTCTTACGGTCGATGTAGGCATACATCGCATTGTTTACGTCCGTTGCAAACTCTATCCACGACCCACGGAATGGGATAATACGTGCCGAGTATAGCTGCGTACGGCTAGTGTGCATACTAGTACCAAAGAATACCCCAGGAGAGCGGTGTAGCTGCGAAACGATGACGCGCTCGGCACCATTTATGACAAACGTACCCGACTCTGTCATATAGGGGATAGGGCCGAGGAATACGTCCTGGATTACGGTATCGAAGTCTTCGTGATCTGGGTCGGTACAATAGAGCTTGAGCTTAGCCTTGAGAGGGACGCTGTAGGTCAGCCCACGGCTAAGGCACTCCTCGATAGAGTACTTGGGAGGATCGACATAGTAGTCTAGGAACTCAAGTACAAAGTTATTGCGAGTATCTGCGATAGGGAAGTTCTCGGCAAACACTTTGTACAGACCCTCCTTCTTACGACGCTCTGGCGGCGTATCCAGCTGGAAGAAATCCTTGAAGCTCTTGAGCTGAACCTCGAGGAAATCGGGGAATTGCAACGGATTCTTTATCGATGCAAAGTTTATTCGCTTTTTATTCTGGTTTGAGGCCATCTTGGGAGTAAAAAAGGTACTAAGTATTATTAGACACAAAAGGGTTAAGACTCCCCTTACGGGGAATCTCAACCATTATGACCTGTGCTTACACAGGTGATGCTTGTTACTTAAGCTCTACTTCAGCACCTGCTTCTTCGAGGGCTGCCTTCACAGCTTCAGCAGTAGCCTTGTCTACGCCTTCCTTCACAGCAGCAGGAGCAGCGTCTACGAGATCCTTAGCTTCCTTGAGACCAAGACCGCAGTGTTCCTTAACGGCCTTTACAACCTGGAGCTTAGCAGCACCAGCGCTCTTTAGGATTACGTCGAAAGAGGTCTTCTCTTCGGCTGCAGCGGCTTCGCCACCAGCAGCTACTACTACTGCAGCAGCAGCGGGCTCGATGCCATATTCGTCCTTGAGGATAGCTGCGAGTTCGCTTACTTCCTTTACTGTTAGGTTTACTAGCTGTTCAGCGATAGCTTTGATATCTGCCATAATTATTTAGATATTTTCGTTGTTTACTTGATTTGTTTGTTGAGGCTTCGTTATTACTCAGCGGCTGCCTCTTCGCCCTTGCTGTCCTTATTCTCAAGCGCAGAGAGCACGTTGCGGATAGGAGACTGTAGGAGGGCCACCACGTCGGCGATGAGCTCTTCCTTGCTCTTGATAGCAACTAGTGCGTCTAGCTGGTCTGCACCATAGAAACCAGTCTCGGCGTAAGCGCCCTTGAGGCTGATCTTGGCTGCATCCTTCTTTTCCTTGATAATATCCTTGATGAGCTTCGCAGGAGCGTTAGCTACGTTTGAGAAGAGTACCATCGTATTCTTCTTAAGAGCGCTCTGTAGCTGTGAGAAGTCTCCCGTATCGGCTAGTGCACGACGTAGAAGCGTATTCTTAACAACTACAACCTTGATGCCCGCTGCGTTAGCCTTGCGACGAAGTAGTGCAGTCTGTGCTGCATCCATACCCTCTGTATCTGCGAGGTAGAAGTGAGGATATTCGCCGAGATAGCTCTTGAGTTGCTCGATTACAACTGCCTTATTTTCTTTTCTCATTGTCTTTCCTTACTTGTTATTCTTCTACAGACTTAGGGTCAATCTTCACGCCTGGGCTCATCGTGCTAGAGATAAAGATACTCTTCACATAAGTACCCTTGGCAGCACTTGGCTTCAGCTTGATTAGGGTAGAGATAAACTCTGCAGCATTCTCCTTGATCTGCTCAGCTGAGAATGACACCTTACCTATAGAGGTGTGTACAATACCCGTCTTGTCTACCTTGAAGTCGATCTTACCGCTCTTAACTTCCTTAACAGCTGCACCGACCTCATTGGTTACAGTACCGCTCTTAGGGTTAGGCATCAGACCGCGAGGACCAAGGACACGACCGAGAGCACCAATCTTACCCATGATAGCGGGCTGAGTGATGATAACGTCGATATCTGTCCATCCACCACGGATCTTCTCGATATACTCATCTAGACCTACATAGTCAGCACCTGCTTCCTTAGCCTCAGCTTCCTTATCAGGAGTACAGAGGGCTAGTACACGCACCTGCTTACCAGTACCATGGGGTAGAGTTACTACACCACGCACCATCTGGTTAGCCTTACGTGGGTCTACGCCTAGACGTACATCTACGTCTACAGAGGCATCGAACTTGGTAAGGGTAATTTCCTTCACAAGAGCAGCAGCTTCTGCTAGTGTGTAGGCCTTCCCTGGCTCGATCTTGCTCAAAGCAATCTTCTGATTCTTTGTCAGTTTGCTCATGTTCTTTGATTCGTTATTGATTATCCAGGAAATTCACCCTTTACCGTGATACCCATACTACGTGCTGTACCAGCTACCATCTTCATAGCAGACTCTACAGTGAAGCAGTTAAGGTCCACGAGCTTGTCTGTAGCAATTGCACGCACCTGTTCCCAAGTAACCTCAGCAACCTTATTACGGTTAGGCTGAGCAGAACCGCTCTTCAGCTTAGTGATTTCCTTGAGCTGAATAGCTACAGGAGGAGTCTTGATGATAAAGTCAAAACTCTTGTCAGCATAATAGGTGATTACTACAGGTAGCACCTTACCAGCCTGATCCTGGGTTCTGGCGTTGAACTGCTTGCAGAACTCCATGATATTGATACCCTTAG
>JAXFXP010000072.1:0-8816 GCA_034091595.1 Porphyromonas sp. | reverse complement strand
TTAAGTATATGCTCTATCAGCATATCCGTATCGAAAGCATCTGGATGATCATAATTGAGCTGGGTGCGCTCCTCAAAGCTAAGCTCATTATGGGCTTTGTAATAGAAGTCGTGGCAGAGCGTAATTACCTGTTCCTCTGCGAATGCTTCGAGTAGCTGTCTTACGAGGGTACTCTTGCCCGAGGCAGAGCCTCCGGCTACCCCAATAATAGTAGGAGTCATATGATTATATTTTAGTGCCCCAAAGGTACAACTTTTGCCTTTACTACGCTATAGGATACAGATAGCCGTCCTCCTCTAGTCGGATAACAGGCGCTTCGCTCTCCTCTAGACAATAGGCCACAGCATCTAGATGTCCAGCCTTAGCTAGGCGTTGATAGTGCTCGGCACTGCGGATATAATCGAGTAGTCCTGAGGGCTCCTGACAATAGGCCGTCCAAAGGCTCGTAATCATCACGGCTGCATCCCCCGCTGGCTCACCATAGCCGAGCGTCTTAGCTCGTGCTGCTAGTGCACCTGCATATAGGCTATCTTCGGTAGACATCTGCCCACGCCATCCAGCAGCTAATACGATGACTTCTTCGCATCCTCGGCCCTGTAGATACTCTAGCGTGCGTGGTAGATTGCGAAAGCTCCCGATGAGAATCTCGCTGGCACCAGCCTCTCGGGCAATGGCCAGGCTACGCGTACCGTTGGTAGTAGTAATAACAATAGTCTTACCCCCCACGAGCTCGGGAATATAGGCTAGAGGGTCATTGCCTAGCTGAGCGAAAGGACAACGTAGTACATTGCGCTCGGCCGCCATTAGGTAGCCTAGACGCTCTCCTATCTCTTGGCACTCCTCCACCGTTGCCACAGGGAGCATACGCTGGGCACCATTCTCTAGCGCAGTGGTGATGGTTGTAGAGGCTCTATATATATCTGTAATAATAACACTAGCACCAGGACGATGGTAGAGCTGATACAGCTCTGGGCTAGGACATAAGTAAATCTTCATTATTAGCTTGTTTAGGGTCTGAAGTATAGGTCAGCGACAATGTCGGAGATACTCAGGCTATTGTCTATAGCAGAGTAATAGAGCAGAGCGTGTGCTGTAGCTGAGAGCATCTCTAGGTCGTTAGCTCCGTCTCCTATGACGAGCGTGGACTCAGGAGTAATATCCCGACCAGGAGACTGTAGAGCAAAATCACGCTTCGACCGGGCATCAACGACAGGAATAGATAGTGTCCCATCCAAAATTTCATCATCACTCATCTCTGGCATTGTAGCAATGTAATCACTAGCTCCCAGCCGAAGCATCAAGGTGTGCACATAGGGCGTAAGGTTGCTGCTGGCTAGCTCTAGGCGAATATCTTCACCCTCTGTAAATCTGCAGAAGCGTTCGATACCTGGTGCTAGGTTTACTATGTTACCCAGCTCCTCTAGCTGGCTTGCCGTCATACCACGGACGCACTGTACACGTTTGCGGAAACTCGTCTCGAAGTCTACAGCACCCGTCATCGCTGCTATAGTATCTGAGTATACGGCTTGCTCCTGAGCAATACGTACTAGCAGTTCCTCCGAGACAAGGCAACCATCTAGGTCCGCCACAATACGCCTAATAGGCTTGGCTCCTTCGCTACGGCAATAAAGCGCTACTGGCTCTCTACGTATATAGCCCAATAGGGCTGAGAAAAGACTATGGCGCTCCCCGCTGCTCAGTGGGCGAGAGCTGATATCCCAGCAAGTAGTGTCTTGTGCTTGGGAAGGACTAGGCAACAGCTGTGCCTGGACCGACGCTAGATACCCCTCTAGTATATCTGATATTTCGGCTACCACACGTGCTGTGCTTGCCTTATAGGTGTATAGATATATGCTTGCGTTCATAGCTGCAAAGATAGGTATTATCACCCAACAGCAGAGGCTGTAGTAGCGAGACCTATAGATAAAGTCTCAGCTGCTACAGCCTCTGCATGCAAGGTTAGCCTATTAGTTGGCTACGGCTAGGTGCTTACGTAGGTTGATGAGCGCATAGCGCATACGACCTAGAGCTGTATTGATACTCACGCCCGTCTGCTCAGCAATTTCCTTGAAGCTTTTGTCCTCCCACATACGCAGCTGTACTACTTCTCGCTGGTCTGCAGGTAGTAGCTCCAGCTTGGCATAGAGCTCGCTGATCTTATCGTTGTAGACTATAAGCTCTTCCCCATTAAGCTCGTCTGAGGATATACCACGGAATGCAGCATCAGCCTCATCTTCGTCTCCGAAGGGCTCAAATCGGGCTTCGCTCTTCTGCCTACGGAAGCTATCCATTATTAGGTTATATGTGATACGTGTCAGCCACTGTTTGAAGCGTGCAGACTCAGTATAACGACCTGCTTTCACAGTGGTCATCACCTTGATGAAGGCATCCTGGAAGATGTCTTCGACTAGATCCTCGTCTTGCACCGAGTATCTGATATATGCGTGTAGGTATGCGTCATATCGCACGAGTAAGGCATCGAAGGCCTCGTTACTACCTTGGGCGTACTGAGCGATAAGCTGGTCATCGCTGTACTGCTTAAATCTTTTCATAGTCGTACCTATTATTAGTGGGTGGGACTTGTGAACTATTATTTATAACAAAGCGTAACGTTTACTCTATAGGCGATATCTTTATTCTGTATTAAACATATGGCTATCCGTCAGCGCGACAGAAAAACCTCGATTGTACTTCGCAAAGTAACACAATAAATCTGACATACACAAATCCGCCTCAGAAAGAAGCACTCTCTGAGGCGGATTATACTAATCTGTACTAACGCTCATCGACCTGCGCAGCATAAGTCCGCCAGCGCTCCAGCAATTGCTCTAGGTCATTGGGGAGCTCGCTATCGAAGCTCATATATTCGCCCGTAGTAGGATGCGTAAAGCCTAAGGTCTTGGCATGTAGAGCCTGACGAGGACAGAGTTTGAGACAGTTGTCTACGAACTGCTTATACTTGCTGAACTGATTGCCCCACAAGGCTCTATCACCACCATAACGTTCGTCTCCAAAAAGCGTATGACCAATATGACGCATATGCGCCCGTATCTGGTGTGTACGCCCAGTCTCGAGGCGACACTCTATCCACGAGACATAAGCTAGCTCCTCCAGCACAGTGTAATGCGTAACTGCAGGCTTTCCCTTATCACTGCCCTCGGGGTAGACACTCATCTGCAGACGGTCCGTACTATCGCGTCCTATATTCCCACGTACTGTACCCTCTGGGGCATCGAAGCGCCCCCAGACAAGCGCTCTATAGGAGCGATGTGTCGTTTTCTCGAAAAACTGACGCGCTAGATGCGCCTTGGCCTCTGGTCGTTTGGCCACGACAAGCAGCCCGCTCGTATCTTTATCTATACGGTGCACCAGCCCCACATTAGGGTCCTCAGGGTCATATAGAGGGTCCTCCTGCAGATAGTAGGCCAAGGCATTGACCAACGTGCCTGTATAGTTGCCAAAGCCAGGGTGTACGACCATACCTGCTGGCTTATTGATAACCATTAGTACTTCATCCTCATACACAACCTCTAGAGGTATATCCTCTGCAATGATAGCCAGATGTTTGCGCGGACGGCGCATCTGTAGGGTAATAACATCGCAAGGCTTTACCTTGGTATTGCTTTTGACACGCTTGTCGTTGATAAAGATGAAGCCAGCATCAGCCGCCTGCTGTATACGATTGCGGCTGGTGCCATTCATCCTATCGGTTAGGAACTTATCGACACGTACAGGGCTCTGTCCTGGGTCTACGACACAGCGGAAGTGCTCGTAGAGAGGGTTACCCTCACTGTCATATAGTCCCGATGGAGTATCGTCTATCCGTAGGCTCGGATCATTGTACTCTTCGTCTAGCTCTTCCTCTATTGCACCCTGCAGTGGAGATAGCTCGTTGGCTAATAGTTCTTCTTCACTTAGGCTCATTACCAAAATTGCTCAGGTTCGGGTTGAGGCTCATCCTCAGGAACATCTTGCTTCTTGCGCTTGGTAGAGTCGCCAATAGATATCGCCGAGGATACACCCGCTAGGCTATCCTCCGCAAGGAGGTCATCTAGGCGAATACTATCAATCTGCATCTGGCCGGTGATGAGCATTATAATAGGAGTCTCCTTGCTAATCATATCCCCAACCTTAAGTGGTTTGCCATCAGCATAAGTAATGCCCTGACATAGGCCGATATACTCACCAGCCACAGAACGCTCCTTGATATTCTCGAAGCCCAAACCTCGTAATAGAGCTAGCGCTTGACGAGCCGACATGTCCTTGACGTGAGGCACTGGTATGCGTGGTGGAGCCATAGCATAAACCTTTAGGAAAATGATACGCTGTGGCTTGACACGCCCCCCGGGGCTAGGATAAGCCTCTATAATACTGCCAGGCACAGCCTTTTTGTCGTAGATAGAGTCCACGATCTCATAGCGCAGATCAGCATCCTCCAGCATAGTTATGCCCTCAGGGAGCAACTTCCCTCTAAGTTCAGGTATCACTACACTCTGACCGTGCTTGGTATAGAAGTCCAGTCCCCAAGCGATTATTAGGAATCCCGAGACCGCCACGACCAGCATCATCAGAAGGTTTAGGAGTATCGACTTTTTCATTATTTACAAATTGATTATCTATTACTTAGGCGTCTAGATTGGCATTGATGAAGTGCATCAAGCTCTCTGTCCCCTCTGTCTCTATGGTAGCACTACTCCCCTCCCACTCTTTGCGCCCGTGGTGGATGTACAGTATCTTATCACCTATCGAACGCACCGTATTCATATCATGGGTATTGACGATGGTTGTAATCCCAAACTCCTTCGTCAGCTCCTGTATCAATAGGTCTATCACCTTACTGGTCTTGGGGTCAAGACCAGAGTTGGGTTCATCACAGAATAGATACTTCGGGTTAAGAGCCAAAGCACGAGCTATGGCAGTACGCTTCATCATACCGCCACTAATCTCGCTGGGATATTTATCAGCTGCTTCACGCAGCCCCACACGCTCTAGGAGCATCATCGCCCGATCTCGCTTTTGCGCTTGGGTATCGTTGGCAAACATCTCCAGAGGAAACATTACGTTGTCTAGCACCGTCATACTATCAAAGAGAGCACTCCCCTGGAAGAGCATACCCATCTCTCTACGGAGATAGAGTAGCTCCTTTTTGCTCATCAGCGCCAAGTCTCGACCATCGTAGAGAATCTCACCCTGCGTGGGTTTGATTAGCCCAATCATGCATTTGACGAATACTGATTTCCCCGCTCCAGAGCGCCCAATAACGAGATTAGTTTTGCCCTCATCGAAGGTGGTACTAATACCACGCAAGACCTCCTTACCCTCGAAGTCTTTGTATAAGTTCCTTACCTCTATCATCACTAAGTCAGCATTAGATCTGTTAGTAGCATATCGAAAAACAGTATTAGCACACTGCTACGCACCACTGCATCCGTACTTGCCTTACCTACCTGCAGAGCTCCACCTTTGACACAATAGCCGTGATAGGCAGCAACGGAGGAGATGATGAAGGCATAGACCATACTCTTGACGATAGAGTGGACTATAAAGTGTGGCTGGAACATCAGCTGCAGACCATATACAAAGTCCTTGGTCGGTAGATTTTCCACCAGATAAGTAGCCAGATAGCCCCCACCAATGCCTGTAACCATAGAGAATATGGAGAGTATTGGTACGAAGCCTACCAGCCCCACGATTTTGGGCAAGATCAGATAATTGGCCGAATTAACGCCCATTATCTCTAGAGCATCTATCTGCTCCGTCACACGCATTGTCCCTAGTTCGGAGGCTATACTAGAGCCTATTTTACCTGCAAGTATCAGGCACATCAGCGTCGAGGAGAACTCCAAGAGAATAATCTCTCGGGCAGAGTAACCAATCGTAAACTTAGGGATAAGCGGACTCTGGATATTAATAGAGAGCTGGATAGTTATCACAGCTCCGATAAAGAAAGATATGATGAAGACGATTCCTAAAGAATCGACCCCAAGCTGGTAAATCTCACGTATGAGACTACGATAAAACATACGCCACCTACGAGGCAGAGTCATCGTCTGCCCCATAAGCTGCGTATATTCCCCCACAAGAGCGAGGATATTATTTCGGCTTTGCAAGTTGCTAGATAGCTGTAATGAGATAATAATTCTTCTTACCACGCTGTACCAAGAGGTAGCGGTCAGCTAGCAGGTCTGCCGTGGTAACAAGACGCTCGTGGTCCTCTAGTTTTTCTTTGTTAAGACTGATACCACCACCAGCCACGAGCTTACGCATCTCGCCCTTGGAGGGGAAGACGGCGGCTTGCTCTGTGAATAGGTCTATAGCCTTAACGCCCGCCTCTAGTGCTGGGCGAGCAACCTCAAACTGTGGTACGCCCTCGAAGATAGAGAGGAACATATCTGGGCTCAGACGCTGTAGAGTTTCCTTAGTACCCTGCCCAAAGAGTATACCCGAGGCCTCTACAGCAGCCTCATAGTCCTCTCGGCTATGTACAAGCACAGTTATCTCCTCTGCCAAACGCTTCTGCAGCGTACGCTGATGTGGGGCCTCTGCGTGTATACGCTCGAGCTCCTCGATCTCCTCCTTGCCTAGCGTGGTGAAGATACGGATATACTTACCAGCATCAGCATCGCTCACATTGAGCCAAAACTGGTAGAATGCATACGGAGAGGTGCGCTCAGGGTCGAGCCATACATTGCCACTCTCAGTTTTGCCAAACTTACCACCATCTGCCTTGGTAATCAGCGGACATACTAGGGCGTAGGCTTCGCCACCCTCTTTGCGACGTATCAGCTCTGTCCCTGTAGTGATATTACCCCATTGGTCGCTACCCCCCATCTGTAGACGGCAGTTCTCATGGCGATATAGGTGTAGATAGTCGTACCCCTGTAGTAGTTGATAGCTAAACTCAGTGAAGGACATACCCTCACCCTCTCCACTAAGGCGCTTCTTTACAGAGTCCTTAGCCATCATATAGTTTACGGTAATGTGTTTACCGATATCACGGATGAAGCCGAGGAAGCTATAGTCCTTGGTCCAGTCATAGTTATTCACCAGCTTAGCCGCATTGGGCGCATCGCTATCGAAGTCTAGGAACTTCGACAACTGGCGCTTGATACCCGCAATATTTTTGGCAAGCGTCTCTTCGTCTAGCAGATTGCGCTCGGCACTCTTCATCGATGGGTCTCCGATCATACCCGTAGCACCACCTATAAGAGCCAAAGGGCGATGTCCGCACTGCTGCAGATGGCGGAGCATCATCACACCCACTAGGTGTCCTATATGTAGTGAGTCTGCCGTGGGGTCTATGCCTACATAACCAGATACGCATTCTTTGAGGAGGTATTCTTCCGTCCCAGGAAACATATCGTGTATCATACCACGCCAGCGGAGCTCTTCTACGAAATTCTTCATATTCTAAATCAATACAATTGGTCCTTGTAAATCTTAATTACATAACAGTCTTGCAAAGTTAATACTATCTAACGAATGAGCAAGAAAGCAGAAGGGTAGCCCATTGGACTACCCTCTATGGGGCACCGCAGTGCCTCAGGATTGTTACTCTGCATACGCCAAAGGCAACCCAACCTGTCTGATACCTGAGCTACACAAGACCAGTAGTATCTCTGCAACTTGTCTCAATCCCAGCACAAACTTGACACTATAAACCGAACCCAGCAGCATCTTCGTCCTCGTAACGCAGGGGACTGTCTACGCTTTCAGTACGGCTCCCTAGAAACTGTAAACGTTATCAGTCCGACGACGACCTAAACTGTCAACTAGTTTCAGGAAAAGACAGCGCAGACTGGGCAAGCGCATATGAACGAACGTACAGCAACTAGTGAACAAGTGTACATCAGCGTATACACGAAGGCAAGACCAAGCTACGATGCAAACAACAACATCAGAGGTCCAACTATCATATAGCCTGAATGAAGCGGAGCCTGCTTATTGCCCGCCCTTGGTCTGCGTATAGCCTAGCTCGAGCAAGATCTGACGTACACGGGCACGATGATCACCCTGCACGAGTATTTCCCCATCCTTGGCACTTCCACCTACGCCACACTTGGTCTTGAGCATTTTCCCTAAGGCTTGCAAATCGTCTTGGGTACCCACGAAGCCCTCTACTAAAGTTACCTCTTTGCCTCCTCGCTGCTTCTTACTCAGACTTATGCGCAGGCGTTGTTGCTGAGGTGGGAGTGTTGTAGCCTCATCTTCTTGGTCTGTAACGTACTGATAGTCGGGGTTGGTACTATAGAGTACCCCGAGGCGGTCTTTCCAATCTGCCATACTATTATGCGTATCTAATAATAATGAGTAAATTTGTATCAATCAAACTACAAAGTTAATATGTCAGTAGAAGTAAGGCAAATCCATAGTGAGGCGGACATGCGCAAGTTCGTAGAGTTTAACCTCAAGCTATATAAGGGTAACCCCTATCACGTTCCTGGACTTATAAAGGACGAATTGGGGACCCTCAATCCTCGTACTAATCCGGCCTTCCAGTTCTGTGAGGCTGCTTACTTCCTCGCCTATCGAGACGGCGAGATAGTAGGGCGCATAGCGGGTATTATCAACCACAGAGCCAACGAAACATGGAATCAGAATAATGCTCGTTTTGGCTTCGTAGACTTCATCAATGACGACGAGGTCGTAGATGCCCTATTCGACGCTGTCATCAAGTGGGCCAAGAAGCACAAGAAAGATATGCTACAGGGACCTATGGGCTTCACGGACCTCGACCACGAGGGAATGCTCGTCGAAGGCTTCGACCAAATAGGCACGATGGCAACGATCTACAACTATGCCTATTACCCACATCA
>JAXFXP010000071.1:0-7613 GCA_034091595.1 Porphyromonas sp. | reverse complement strand
GTTGAGCCCCTTACGCTGACGGTAGCCCGTAGATTCCTTAGTCTCTGAGCTTTCGAGCAACTGTGCATTCGTAAAACGATCTATAGTAGAGCCTACGAAACGCAGTACATCATCCTCCGCAAACATAAAGAGTTGCAGACGATAGTCACGGCCAGCCTTAACTTCCTTGATAGTCTTATCACTACGTCCCCGTACTGCATACAGAGGCTTTCCATCCTCTGTAAGGAAGCTTTCCACAAGACTACGCGTCCAACCTGTCTTAGTCCCGGTGAGAATACGGGCAGATTGGTGGTGTAGCACACTTGCTGCACGGGAGTGCTGACGCCATAGCAATACCTCGGGATATCCCGCTAGGTTATTACTCCCAAACATCTGGAAGTAAGGATTCCATTCTGCCGTTGGGCTCTCGGGATTAAGCACCTTAGTATTATTGGTCAGCTGTGCCCCATCGGCCACCTGCTTGGCACTCTTCATTGCCTCGGTAAGGAAGTAGCGCACCTCCTCCTCTTGGTTAATCTGGAAGCCCTTGTTCCACTCTTTGTCCTTACCTGGCCATTTATCATCGCCTGGCACACGGCCACTACCACGGTGGTAGCGCTCAAAAGTACCTTCGTACAGAGCTACACGGCTGCGAAAAAGGTGTGCTACCTGCTGGCTAACACGTTGGTTGCCTGGAGTAGTCGGACGCAGTAGCGTAAGTGCCTTATCGAGGTCCTCTAGGATAAAGCGTGCTACTTGATTGCGTGGCTGACGTTTAGCATTCTCCTTGAGCACCTCCTCAGTATCTCCGAGGACAACCTTGACGATAGGGAAATCTCCATACGCCTTCAGCTTACCAAAGTAATGGTAGGCTCGGAAGAAATAGGCCTCTCCCAAGTAATGCTTGATATCGGTAGCATTGCCAGCAATGGCGTTGGAGGCCATCTTATCCTCCACTACCCCGATGAAGTAGTTGATATCTCGTATTGTATTGAATCCAAGACCACCTTCACTAGGCACCTTCCAGGCATCAAGGCTAAACATACCTTGGTTAGGACCATCTTTTACAGCTTGGTTGTCTGTGCCGTCGTCCCAGGCAGCGATACCTGCGGTCCAACCTCCAATGTTATTAGGGAAGGCATCATAGAGCTTAATGGTAAAGCTCGAGAGCTGCTCGGCACTACTATAGAAATTGCTAGGACCAATCTGGTCTAGTGGTTCACGATCGAGAAGGCTACAGGCGGGCATTACCCCGAGCAAGGCTCCTACAACGAACGCTTTATATACTGTTGATTTCATATTGTTTAGTCTTTGATTGGAGATTAGATACCTACGTTTATACCAAATGACCACGTACGCTGTAGCGGATAAAGCTTTCCAGCACCCCAGTCACCGCCAAGGCCTTCGGGGTCGAAAATCTTGGATAGCTTGGTGAAGGTTACTAAATTGTCTACCGAGGTGTACACACGGAGTGAGCTTACACCAAACTTGCGTGTAAACTGCTCTGGGAGCGTGTATCCTAGCTGAAGGTTCTTGATACGTAGATACGAAGCATCCTGTAGGAAGCGGGTCTGCGTCTTGAAGTTCTTGCCCGATGAACCGAAAGCAACACGTGGGTAATAAGCTCCTGTATTAGCCCCTAGAGGGTCCCCCTCGGGACGCCAGAAGTCCCAATGCTCAGTAAATCCGACACTCTGCCACTGACCGTGGTTGGCACCCGCGAAATAAGGCTGGTCTGTGAAAAAGTCGCGCTTACCCACACCCTGTAGCATGATCTGCAGGTCGAAGCCCTTCCAGGCAGCGTCAGCCGTAAAGCTATAGCTGTAGCGTGGGCTACTATTACCTATTATAGAGAGGTCGCCAGAGTCTCCCAGCTTGTTACTACCAGCATTGATTTCATTGTCTCCGTTGAGGTCTGCATACATGATATCCCCAGCGGCCCAGTTGTTGCCCAGTGCAGTCTGCTTAGCAGTAGCCAAATGCGCTGTCATCTCCTCATTAGTCTGAGCGATACCCTTGGTGGTATACCCCCAGATCTCCCCTACTCGACGGCCGGTGTACCAGGTACTGAGCGTATTCGTGGGGTTGTAATACTTGGTCACCTCTGCAATGTTATCCGAGAGTATCAGCTTAGCTCCGTAGCTAAAATCCCCAATGCGGTCACGCCAACGTAGCTCTAGCTCCCATCCACGGCTGCGCATATCTGCGTTGTTTACAGATGGCTGCCCAGTACCAAGGAGAGAGGTAAGAGGCGCTGCGGGGCCTACCATATCGAATGTATTACGGACAAAGTAGTCAAAGCTACCCTGTAGGCGGTTGTTGAAGGCAGCAAAATCTAGACCCAAGTTCCAAGAGCTTACACGCTCCCAAGTAAGAGCGTCAGACACAATACCAGGGGCCGAGCTAATCATCTGGCGGTTGCCATTAATCAGCCAATTGGAGCCAGTATTGTTGCTCGCGGGCTGTACTGATAGAGCCTGAAACCAAGGATAGAGGGCATTGATATTGGTGTTACCCAGCGCTCCCCAAGAGCCACGGAGCTTCAGTAGAGATACGGTACCACGTAGCCCCTCCCAAAAAGATTCGTTAGCGATATTCCACCCTGCAGAGAAGGAAGGGAAGGTTGCCCAGCGCTTATCCCCGACAAAACGAGAAGAGCCATCACGACGCAACGATACCTCTAGAAGGTAACGGCTGTCATAGGCATAGTTGGCACGAGCGAAGAAGCCCATCGTAGCCCAGTGGTTGTAGCCTCCACCTAGGCCAGGCTTATCGTTGGTAGCCGTATTCAGCGTTGGCACCTCGGGGGTGATGAGGTCCTTCTTGCTCCCTCTGAGCGTACGACGATTATTGACATCGAGGTCCCAACCACCGACGACCTTAAAGTCGTGCTTACCCAACTCACGAGCATACTCACCGTAGAAGCGACCCGAGTAAAAGTCGTTCTTGTGCGTGTACTCCGTAACTTCACTCATCCCTGGAGCGTGCCCGTCGAACCAGTTAGCTGCCTTGGGATTGTTCTTGTCATCATACCAGTAGATAGGTAGTATCTCGGAGTGGTCGTTGTAGTATGTTGTATTGTAGTTATTCTCAGCTCGTAGTGTCAGCCCTTCGATAGGCTTGGCTGTCAGTATAAGCTGCTGATTGCTGTAGTCTACCACCTTGTTGTAGCGACCTCCATGTATGGCCTGTATCGCCTCGTTGTGAGGCATCAGGTTGCCATGAGGGTCATAGATAGCATTGGTAGGCCATCGGCGTACGATGTTGTGGAAGAAGCGCCCGTCCATATAGCTAGGACGCTCAAAGTTCTCACGCGTCCAGCGGTAGCTATAGGCAATATTGAGCCAGCTAGTGATATCTGCGCCAACCTTAGCTGTCAGATTAAGACGATTAAATTTATCATCTGCTACCTTGAGCAAACCCTTCTGGTCCAGCAACCCACCACTGATATAATAGTTCAGACTCTTGTTTCCTCCACTCACACTCACTGTATGCTCATGCGAAGGCACGTTTTTGTCATAGAAATAGCCAAACCACTCGGTGTTTGCCCAGCCCTTGGTGTACTTAGACCAAAACTCACCATCGTTAGGGACAAACTCTGTACCATACTTGTACTGCTCCTCAATAGTTCCGTTCTTGAACTTACGGATACGGTCCATAATCTCTTCCGAGAAGATAGCCGACGAGCCTGCATTCGTAGAGGCACGATTGAAGTAGTTGGCAAACATCTCAGAGTCCATAATCTCTGGCACCTGTGTAGCCGTCGAGAAACGCACGCTACCGTGGTAATTAACACGGCTACGTCCCTCACGCCCAGATTTGGTCGTAATCAGGATTACCCCGAAGGCTGCACGACTACCATAGATAGCACTTGCCGAGGCATCCTTGAGCACCGAGATGTTCTCGATATCGGTAGAGGATAGCGTATTCATATCACCCTCTACCCCGTCAATGAGCACTAGAGGACTAGAGCTAGATCCTGCTCCGATAGTACCAGCACCACGCACATTGATATTCATACGGCTGTCAAGGCCTCCCCCGCCATTGCCCACGGAGAAGTTGAGACCAGGTACCATACCCTGTAGCACCTGAGACACATTCTGTGCAGGACGGGAGGCGAGAGCCTTGGCATCTACGCTCGATACAGCACCCGTTAGATTGACTTTCTTCTGGCGACCGTAACCTACGACTACTACATCGCTGAGGAGGCCTGTATTGTCCTTCATCACGACCTCGATACTAGTCCTACCAGCGACGGCGACAGTAACGGTCTCCATGCCGACATACGAAAGTTCTAAGCTTGCATTCTTACTGATACCGAGTAGAGTAAACTCTCCATCAAGATTGGTAGCAACCCCTTGGTTAGAGCCCTTAACGCGTACGTTTACCCCTACTAGCGGTTCATTCTTGGCATCTCTGACGACACCTTTGACGGTATGATTGTTCTGCGCAAATAGCGAGCTGGCCGCCACCACTACAGTGGCTGCCCCTAGAGCTCCTATCCGGCAGAAGCCTCCCATACCCGATGAATTAAGTAAAGACATCATTAGGTATTAGTGTTTAATGATTTGATACTCTGTTTGTGAGTACTATACGAGAATATTTGAATATGATATCTAAGCATCTACACCTGCTGTAGAGCGAGACAAGGGATAATAAGCTAGAGACTTAGGCAGAGCCCACCGCACCTCTCCCGCATCGAAAGCCATAAGAGGAGGTAGCTACTCCCATCGCAATGCTACCTATTACATAAGGGCATTGCCTAATGAGTAGCCCTACACTCAGCATAGTCAGCTTAGACTCGACAAAGATATGATATTATTCCGATTACACGCAATAGGAAGAATCCTGATGCCAAGTCTAGCCATTGGCATCAGGTGCTTAAACATATTGCTTATCAGACTACATTCCAGTACTCACTCCAGAACCTCTACGAAGGATCCATCTGAAGTACTAAACCGAATATTTATCCCCCTCCAATCTGCTTGAGCCTATCACGGAAGCGAAGTAAGGTATCTTCGGGCTCTTCGTAGAAGTAGTCCTCCGTACCATTGAGGATATACATGAGTTGGTTGAAACGTAGCTCTTGCCCCACTTCTCGCAGATATTCCCAGAGGAGTTGTAGGATTAGCTCATTATAATAGTGTCGCTTCGCATCGAAGTCTTTATCGCTCATTTGCATAAACTTGTTTTCTAAATTCCCCAAGTACGTATAGGCATATATTTCAGACGAATACAATAATGTAGACGCTCTACCTTTCGTATATACATTGGGCCATATCTTTATCTCGAATGACTACGGAAACAAAAGTATCGCAAGGCTATGCCATATCAAAGCACAGGTCTTACAGCCAAGTAAAATTATTCTTATCGGATATTGATAATACACCACGTATCCGATATCCACTCCTCCCTTCTTGTCGCCTTTATTGGGCTGACGACTTGATAACGAAGGCCTGCCGTAATCTGCAACTTTCGGCCTCTAAGGAGCTCGATGCAATTCGCCCTCAATCTCACACCGTCCCTAGCGAGCTATCATCCAACCGTCCCTTTCAGCTCTTTCTCTCAATAGCTACGGTAGAATCTACATTTTGTACCGCTAGAAACTCCAGATTGTACCGATACAAAATCCAGGTTGTACCGGTACAAAATTCAGGTTGCGGTAGTACTGCTCTTTCGAATTGCAGTACTGCACTCTCGAATTTTCTGTACAGCAAAAATCATGTCCTCGTAGAGTAGACAAAACAAAGCGAAACAGCAGTACCTTTGCCCTCGTAGCACGAGGGGCTGTCTACGCTTGTGGTACGAGCGCCAAGAGGATTGTAAACGTTATCAGTCCGATGACGTCCTAAACTGTCAACTATTTCCGGGAAAAGACAGGACCTACTCGTCCTACCCTAATGTAGCATAGTCCACTAGCGGGTGTACAGCTGTACTCCTACTAGTGGACTATGCTTGGTCTATTGAGCTACGCCTAGCGGCTAGGCGTTTTGCTCAGATATTTCTTTGGCGATGCTGGGGTCAGCAGCCTTTAGCGCTTCGAGGGCCAGATGGGCAGCCTCCTGATGCGCTTCCTTTTTGTTGCTCCCGCGTCCGATACTAATACGCTTATCATCTATGTAGATAGCACAGACAAAAGTCCCCCCTGATTTTTTGGGTTCGGCCAGCATGCGGAAGTCCAGTTCGAGATGGTGCTGTTGTACCCACTCAAGCAATAAGCTCTTGTAGTTGGTGGTTTTCTCCACGAGGCTTTCCTCTAGCTCCTGAAACATAGGCAGCACACGCAGATGCACAAAGCGCTCGGCTACAGCATAACCACGGTCTAAGAAGATAGCCCCTATCAAGGCCTCTAGCGTATTGCCATAGGCATCCACCCCT
This sequence comes from Porphyromonas sp., assembly GCA_034091595.1. Taxonomy (GTDB): domain Bacteria; phylum Bacteroidota; class Bacteroidia; order Bacteroidales; family Porphyromonadaceae; genus Porphyromonas. The sequence goes on along the minus strand of JAXFXP010000071.1, from coordinate 1,256 downwards.
AGGCGGCTCGTATCACTCTTACTACGTAGCATATCTACGAGCCCCATCTTTTTAGCAACAGCGTTATTGACGGCACGCTTCACTAGGGCAGAGCGTCGTTTGCTCATAGCCCCTTCATCCCAATGAGGATAGGCTATATAGAGGTGGTGGCTCATAGCCGTAGCCAAGACACTATCGCCTAGGAACTCTAGACGCTCATTGTTGATACGGAAACCCTCAGCGTCAATGATACCTGCCGAGCTATGCGTAAAGGCCAGCTCGTAGTAGTACCAGTCGCGGGGCATAAAGCCCAATAACTTGGGCAGGCGTAGCAAAGGCTCTTCGGTCTTACGACCAAAGAGCCTCTGTATCTTTTGGATCAGTCTACGAATCATACGTATGTAGATAGCTTACCGATGCACAATTCTTAAGCCTGATACTTTTTGAAGATAACACTCGCATTATGACCACCGAAACCGAAAGTATTCGATAGCGCAGCACGTACAGGACGTTGCTGTGCGGTGTTGAACGTAAAGTTAAGCTTATAGTCGATCTCAGGATCTTCGTCTCCATCGGCATGATTAATCGTAGGAGGTACGATGTCTTCCTCGACAGACTTCACCGCGATCATTGCCTCTAGCGCTCCAGCAGCACCCAGTAGATGCCCTGTCATACTCTTGGTAGAGCTGATATTGAGCTCGTAAGCATGTGGACCGAAGACGTCCTTGATAGCCTTCATCTCACTGATATCCCCTACAGGAGTAGAGGTACCGTGCACGTTGATGTAGTCGATATCCTCAGGGGCAAGACCTGCATCCTCCAGCGCATTGGTCATCACCAGCTTGGCACCTAGACCCTCTGGGTGAGTAGCTGTAAGGTGATAAGCATCAGCTGACAGACCTGTACCCACTAGCTCGGCATAGATATGTGCACCACGCTTGAGGGCGTGCTCTAGCTCCTCGACAACCATCACGGCCGCACCCTCACCCATCACGAAGCCATCACGGCTCGCAGAGAAAGGACGAGAGGCACGCTCTGGCTCATCGTTGCGCGTAGAGAGGGCATTCATCATATTGAAGCCACCGACCCCAGCAGCACAGATACTCGCCTCAGCACCACCAGCCACAATAACGTTGGCCTTGCCTAGACGAATCAGGTGCGCCGCATCAATGAGGGCATTAGTACTAGAGGCACAAGCACTAGCAGTAGAGTAGTTAGGGCCATGAAAGCCGTACTTCATAGAGATATGACCAGCAGCGATATCGCTAATCATCTTG
>JAXFXP010000070.1:0-2216 GCA_034091595.1 Porphyromonas sp. | reverse complement strand
CCAGTCCTTGATGAAGCCACGTGTAGGTATGTTGTACCCTAGGCGCAGATGGGCTAGGGCATAGCCAGGGATACTACGGCCAATATCTCCTGTGTTGTCGATATACTGCCGACCTACACCCTGACCTATTAGGCTAGCTTCCCAGCCCCCTCGGCTTAGGGTGATAGAGCCAGAGGCAACGACAGAGGGCGAGTAAGCGATATCTACATCACGGAGTGTCTTGCTGAGCTCGGCCTGCCACTCGTAGTTATCATCGTAGACGGCATAGCTATACTCGTATTCCTTTATCTTGTTTCGGCTGAGGGCTAGCGTAGCATCTAGGCGTAGCCAGTCTAGCGGACGCCAGCCCAGAGCAAGCTCTAGGCCTAAGCGGTAGCTACTAGGGACATTCTCTAGTAAGGCTTCGCCCACATCGCTCCACTTGCCATTCATCACCAGTTGGTCTCTGTAATGCATATAATATAGATTGGCACTGAGCGACAAGGCTCTGCTCTGGTAGCCGTAGCCGAGCTCTAGGTCGGTCATCTGCTCGGAGCGGGGGAGCTCGGCCCCCACACCTGCATCAGTGTACATAGAGCGCTTAGGCTCACGATGGGCGATGGCCACCGAGCTGTAGATATGCTGCTCGGGGCTCAGACGCCAGTAGAAGCCGGCCTTGGGGTTGAGGAAGTCGAAGCGCTCTTTGATATCGAGCTGCTGTAGCCCCTGTAGCTTATCGCTATAGGCATCGTTGCTCCCCTCTATGCGGTAGTCGATGTGCCGATACTGTAGGTCCGCATAGATAGAGAAGTTGGGGCTGAGCTGATAGTTTGCCTTGAGGTAACTAGAGGCATCTACCTTCGTCCCCGTACTCTGATAATAGCGGTCCTCTGGATAGACTGGACGATTGTACTGCTCTATCCAGCGTATTTCGCCGTAGTGTAGTCCCTTATAATGGTTGGCGCTAATGCCTAGATGAATATCCCAGCGCTCCGGACGCCAGTTAAGGCTACTGATAAGCCCCACGAAATCGTTGTCTAGATACTTGCGTCGCACTAGGGCCGTCTTACTGCGCTCGCTACCATCGGCATTCACTTGCTTGATGAGTCCGTAGTCCTTGTACTTGCGTCCTGTGCGGTATTCGTCCGTATAGCCGTAGCCCTTGGTATAGTGCCCAGTGAGGTTGAGATGTAGCTCGTGGTTTAGGCGCTGAGAGAGGATGAGGTGGTTGTGATTTTGTTTGTAGTTGTCGGTATTGTGGTAGTACTTAGCCCCGACCTTGCCATCCGCTAGCATATCGCCTGCGCTATTGTAGCGTCGTCCGTACTTAGCCTCTTGCTCGGGCGAGATACCATTCCAGGCAATACCCGTAACCTCCTTCCCTCCGAAGCTCAGGAGCTTGAGGACGGTATTGTGGTCAAAATACCCAGCCTGGGCGAAGTAGCTCGTAAGGTCTACCGTGCCGCGGTCTATGTAACCCTCGCTATTGATACGGGATAGGCGAGCGTCTACGGCCCAATGCCCGCCGAGTGTCCCCGAACCTAGGCGAATGTTGCGTCTAAGCGTCCCGAACGAGCCTCCGCTCAGACCTACCTCTGCATAGGGTTTACTGCTGAGGTTGCCCGTACGCATATTGAGGCTCGCCCCGAAGGAACCTGCCCCATTGCTACTCGTGCCGATACCACGCTGTAGCTGCATCTCCTCTAGGCTACTCGTTAGGTCGGGCATATTAACCCAGAAGACCCCCTGGCTCTCACTATCATTGATAGGCACGCCATTGGCGGTAACGTTCGTACCGGTGGCATCCACACCACGTACACGTATGCCCGTATAGCCTATACCTGTACCGGCATCACTGGTCGCCACTACGCTCGGCTGTAGTAGCAGTAGATAGGGGACATCCTGCCCGAGATTAACCTTGCGTAGCTCCTCCTTGCGCACATTGCTAAAGGACATCGGGGTTTGCTTGCCAGCACGTGTACCCACGACAGCTACCTCCTGCAGCTGCTGCACGCGCAGACTGTCTACGCGCTGGGCCATAGCAGTAGTGCCTAGCCCTAGTAGCCCGAGAACGACAATTGATTGTTTCATCGCTGTTATAACTTGATAAGTTGAACCTATATGCTCAAGTCCTCGGGGCGCCCATGTCTAAAGAATAATGCCACAAACCCAATCGCTTGGGCTTGTGGCATCGGTATATACGCCTAGCACGGAGTGCTATCGTCTGCATCTAGCTG
>JAXFXP010000069.1:0-7023 GCA_034091595.1 Porphyromonas sp. | reverse complement strand
GCGTACTTACTATCATGGTCAATGTAGTCGCCCCCGAAAAGGATAGCATCAGGCTTGAGGCCCAGCACGAGGTCCACGGTCTGTCGCACATGCTCTAGCCCGACCCCTTCACCAATGTGCAGGTCCGTAACGAGCGCTATCCGAGCCAGCGGAGCCTTAGTCTCATCGCCTTTGCTATAGGCGTACACGATGGTGTTGTGTCCATTGCGCTGCCCCAGATACAGGACCAAAGAGGCTACCCCTAGGGCCACCACCGCCACTGCAATATCTAGCCAATGTCTCTGCCTTGGGCTAAGCCAGTCCGAGAGGCGATGACCACTGAGGCGCTCCCCGAGCCACTGCAGGGCATTCACCCCCATCAGGAAGGCCGTCGTGTAGCCTAGGACAAAGAAGATGTAGAGGTTTATCGTCATAGCCATGCTCATAGCATCGTGCATCACAAAGCGATGTACACAGAGCGTTAGCGTAGAGAGGCACAACTCCAGGACGAAGAGTCGCCCGATGAAACGGCAAAGGCTGTCAGGCAGAAGGCGAGACAGCTTAAACTGCAGATAGGGATAGAGTAATAGTCTCCCTAGGAAGGCATATATATAGACCATTGTATCAGGTAGTGGCAGAGCCTATGACACCCTGCTGTCGGAAATAATAGTATACCAGCGCTAAGCCCAGCACCCCTGAGAGGGCATCCGAGATCGGTAGCGACAACCATACCCCATCGACCCCCATAAGGCCTGGCATCACTAGGAGTAAGGGGATGAGGAAGAGCACCTGGCGAGACACTGAGAGGACAAAACTCTTGCGTGCGTGCCCTATACTCTGGAAGAACTGTGTAGCGATTATTTGCGTCCCAACGAAGCCCAGAGCGTAGAGACAGAGCTTGAAGGCATTCATCGAGGCGGCCTTGAGCTCTGGGTCGATAGTAAATAGATCTGTAACAGGAGCACTAAAGAGCTGAGCCCCAATCGTGAAAACAACGCCAATGAGGGCAGATATCGTCCCCGTCAGGAGTACGGTGTCATACACACGCCGATGCTGGCCAGCGCCGTGATTGTAACCTACGATCGGCTGCATGGCCTGTGCAATACCCAGCATCAAGAAGAAGCCTATCATCGCATAGCTATTGATGATCCCCATAGCTCCGATGGCCATATCAGCCTCAGCCTGTGTGGCAGCACTCTCCACAAAGCCTCTATTGATGAGACCGTTGGATACCGCCCCTAGGAGCTGTACGGCGAAAGGACTTAGCCCAATAGAGATAATCGCCCACATCGACTGAGCGGAAAACTTGATATGTCCACGGTCGAAGTGCACGAGGCTATCCCTATCGAAGAAATGCCACATCACAAAGCAAGCAGAAGCAAACATCGAGATAACCGTCGCCCAGGCTACGCCCTCTATACCCATACCTAGTGGGTAGACGAAGACATAGTCTAGTATGATGTTGAGTATCGCCCCGATAAGCATCGTGTACATCGCCTTGCGCGGATAGCCCGAAGCGCGCATCATAGCATTATAGCCCATCGCCAGCACAGAGAAGATATTCCCCGGCACCGTGATAAGTAGATAACGGCGTGCGAAGGGAATACTCTCGGCACTACCACCGAATATAACCAGGAAATCATCGAGGAAATACAGCGTGATAAGAGCAGTGGAGATCGAGAAGACGGCTGTAAGGATAATAGCACTCCCAAGGATAGCCTTAGCGCCCTCTCGGTCTTGCTGTCCCAGCAGAATACTGATGCGTGTAGAGGCCCCCGCCCCTACAAGCATCCCGAAAGCCTGCAGGAAGATCAGTATCGGGAAGGTCAGCGCCAGGCCTGCCATAGCATAGGCGCCCTCTGTCTGCCCTATGAATATACGGTCTACAAGGTTATAGAGCGCCACCACCATCGTTCCCACGATGGCTGGTACCGCATAGTGGAGGAGCAGCTGAGGTAGTGGAGCCTCCTCCAAGCGCTTGGTTCGTTCGTCTTGCATATAAACTGAATAAATCTTCTACCCCGTACACAGGGGATAAAAATAACATGGGTGGTGGTGAACCATCACCACCACCCATCTGATTGCGGGAGGTCTACTTACTAAGAGAAGTATTCCTTTACAGCTTCGTTGGGTACCATTTCCTCCTGGAAGGTGTAGGCGCCAGTCTTAGGAGACTTCACCATCTTGATTACCTTTGAGTAGGTACGACCATCAGCTTTGCCCTTAAACGATGCAACTGCTTTCTTTGCCATTGTTTTAGTCTCCTATTGATTACTTAATTTCCTTGTGAACTGTCATACGCTTGAGGATAGGGTTGTACTTCTTCAACTCTAGACGCTCAGTCGTATTCTTGCGGTTCTTCGTCGTGATATAACGAGAAGTCCCTGGCATACCGCTTTCCTTGTGCTCTGTGCACTCGAGGATTACTTGTATTCTGTTACCTTTTGCTTTCTTTGCCATTGTCGTAGTCGCTTAGTGATTATAGATAACCCTTCTCGGCACTGCGCTTGATAGCGGCGTCGATGCCAATCTTGTTGATGAGGCGAAGACCAGCTGCGCTTACCTTGAGCAAGATCCAGCAATCATTCTCTGGCCAGTAAAACTTCTTCGTGAACAGGTTTACCTCGAAGGTGCGCTTCGTACGTCTCTTAGAGTGCGAAACGTTGTTGCCGACCATTGCCTTCTTACCTGTAATCTGACAAATTTTAGACATTACGTTTGTTATTATATTATTATTCAGTATGATACGGATGCCGCACTCGTTAAGCATCGTTGAGTACCGCACAATCGAAGTGCAAAGTAACAAAATCTTTCGGACATACGCAAATAGTATAGCCTTTTGCCACACTCTGTGATAGGCAAATACAATACGAAATGACTATTTGAGAACGCCCCGCTCCCTGCCCTATAGCATCAAAATATCGGGCTGTACCCCCAACGAGGTACAGCCCGATATCTCAACTACAATCTAGGCAACAAAGCCTTACTTGCTATAGCCTGTAGTAGGCTCTAGCTTGGGGTTCTTGTCTAGATTATCCTGAGGAATAGGGAAGTAGCGCATATGAGGGGCAAAGTTGCGCTCCTCAATCAGCTTATCGCTGTCGGAGGCATCAACCGTAATAGTAGCACGCATGAACTGGTCTGCGCCCTTCATATCCACCGTCCCGACACGACGCTCTAGTCTGCCCTTGAGTGCTGTCTCGGCGAGCATCTTACCATTAGCATCCTTCCAGCGCAGGAGGTCTGCACGGCGGATACCTTCCCCAGCGAACTCTACGCCACGCTCACGGCGGATAAGCTCTCGCACTTGCTCCTTGGTACTGTGAGTCTGAGGTGTAGCCTTGGGCATCCCAGCACGCTCACGAACGAGATTGATACGAGCGAATATTTGTTCCTTATTAGCCTCGAAGTTCAGCTCTGTAGCTGCCTCGGCCCAGGTCAGCAGCACCTCTGCATAGCGGAAGACGATAGGCGACACATTAGACTGCCACATATTGTTACCGTAGTCGGGATACAGATACTTACGCCAGGTAAGCCCCGTCTTGGAGGAGTTGTTAGCCTTCAGCATATAGTTATCATTATCCACTCCTCCGATCTTTTGGTCTAGACTATTGTACACCTTGGCAACGCCACCATGCACGTAGTCAGCCCCTGGGAAGAGGATAGTCTTGGCCATACGGGGGTCGCGACCCTTAAATGGATGTTTAGGATCATAGCCCGAGTCCGCCTCTCCAATAGTCTTACCATTGGCCATCTCGTAGGCATCCACGAGCTTGTGCGTAGGCACCATAGAGGACCAGCCGCCCTCAGCATTATTGTACATCTGCCCCACTTCGTAGAGAGACTTCGTACTGAGGATATGCTGCACGGCTAGGATAATTTCGGGCGATGACTGCCCCGCTATAGTGAAGAGCGTAGCATAGTCTTGCTCTAGACTGTATTGCCCCAGCTTAACGATCGCTTCGCTATGCTGCATAGCTTTCTCCCAATCTCCGTAGTACAGAGCTACACGGGCACGCATAGCTAGCACAGCCCCCTTGGCAATACGCCCACGGGCACTCGGACGCTCCTTAATACCGGTCAGTGCCGCATCTAGCTCATCCTCGACAAACTTACGGACCTCGGCCTCGCTATTCTGAGGCACTTTGGCCTCCTCTGCATTCTTGTAGAGATTCGTGATGATGGGCACACGACCATAGCTCCAACCTAGGAGGAAATAACGATAGGCACGTATAGCTCGGGCCTGAGCCACGATATCGGCCTTCTCAGCAGCATCGCTAAAGGTAATCTTTTCGATATTGGCCAGAAGGTTGTTACAACGCCCGATAACGCTATAGCCATAGAAGCTCACCCCTGGTGCCGCTGTGGTCATCGAGCCATCCCCTAGGGGGCGATATCCCTCCCAAGGGAAATTATTGTAGCCATAGTCAGAGGCACAGTCCATATACAGTAGTCTAGAGGCAGACTCCCAACCATCGTAACAGCCGACGAGGAACTTCTGAGCATCGTCAGGTGTCGTCCAGGCTGTAGCGGGGCTGAGGGCATCCTTGGGGATGGTATCTAGGAAGTCCTCAGAGCAAGACGTAGTCCCTAGTGCTAGCGAAGCGAGCAATATATATTTACCAAAGTTTTTCATGATTGGCAGATGATCTTTAGAATGTAACATTGAGCCCAAGTGCATGCGTACGCAGGAGTGGATAAGACGATAGGCGTCCACTAGTAGCCTCTGGGTCGGCATTAACGCGCATCTTGTCGAAAGTCAGCAGATTCTCTGCCGAGTAATAGATACGCACGCTAGAGATGCCCACATTGCCGAGCCAGCTCTTAGGTAGCGTATAGCCGAGCTGTAGATTTTTCAGACGTAGGTAGCTGATATCCTGTAGCCAGAAGTCCGAAGAGACGCGCGCCACAGAGCTGGGCGATTCGTCATTGAGGAAGAGGCGTGGCATAGTACCACCCTTGTTTTCCTCGCTCCAAGCCTGACGCCATACGGTAGCGGGGTGTCCATTATCGCCAGCGAAGCGACCATACACTTCGGCTGAGAATATGCGGTAGGCCTCTGCTACACCGTTGAAGGTAGCAGCGAAGTCAAAGCCCTTGTACTCAGCCGTCAGCCCAAAGCCGAAGGTCCAGGCAGGTTCGCTAGAGGGCATATACATACGGTCAGCGCCCGTAAGTGCTACTTTCTCCTTACCCGTAGACTTGTCAATATCATTTACAAGGTCTACATAACGCAGGTCCCCAGCCATAAACTTACGCCCGAAGGGGTTGCCGTAGAGCTTAGTATACTCATCTGCCTCCGCCTGAGACTGGAAGAAGCCATTAGTCTTATACACATAGTGTGCTCCGATAGGCTGGCCTACAGCATTACGCACATCTCCCGAGCCAATTACATCTACACCACCGAGATTGAGGATTTTGTTTCGGTTGTAGGCTAGGTTACCAGAGAATCCGAGATTTACCTGCCCAAGACTAGTGCGATAGTTCAGGCTAAGCTCCACGCCCTTATTCTCCATCTCACCTACGTTGTCTGTGTAGTCGCCCAGCTGAAACTCTGCGGGCACACTTACATTCATCAGGATATCCCGTGTGTGACGTCGATATAGATCAATAGACCCTGTAAGCTTCTGTCCCCAGAAACCGAAGTCTAGCCCTACACCCGTGCTGGTCGTTTTCTCCCAGCTGATGTCCTCCATATTGATTTTGCTCTGCCCATAGCCAGCAGCAAGTGTCCCACCGAATGGATACGAGTAGCCTACCCCATAGGTCGTAATAGCTGGATAGTAGTCTAGAGCGGACTGGTTGCCGAGCATCCCCCACGAAGCACGTATTTTCAGGTCGCTGAGCCACTCGATATCACGCATAAACGTCTCACGACTGATACGCCAGGCAGCCGAGAACGAGGGGAAATAGCCCCAACGATAACCACGAGCGAAGCGAGACGAAGCGTCCACACGCAGGTTAGCCTCTAGCAAATACTTGCCATCATAGTCGTAGTTGATACGTCCGAAATAAGAGAGTAGATTGAGCTCTCTGGTATTACCCTGATTCTTCTGAGTAGCTACCTCCCCCGCATTCATATCGGTCATATCATTGTTGGGGAAGTTCTGACGCTCACCATAGAGATATTCAGAGTCATAGGCCTCGGCATGGTACCCTGCTAGGACTTTGAGATTATGTAGTCCGAAGCTCTTGTCGTAGTTGATGAGGAAGTCGAAACTAGAGAGATTCCAGTCTGCTACCTGCTTCTTGAGGAAATTAGGGTCCGTAGTCTTGCTGGGATTGTAACGGAAGTAGTCCTGGAAGTAGGTATAGTGTTGTACGTTGCGCACATGAGATGCCGTAGCCGTAAACTTCAGGCCTGCGATAGGCTCGTAGCTTAGCGATGCATTACCGGTGAAGTTGGTATTCTTGCGCCCGACCTTCAGCCCATGGTCCAGCCAAGCTATAGGGTTACCATCCCCAATAGTGCCGTAGGAGCCATCGCTCTTGCGTGCTACGATCCAGGGAGAGATAATATTGAGCTGACGGATGAGCTGATCCGAGCTACCACCATAATAGGCTGAGCTAGGGTCGTTGTAATCATTCTTGATATAGGCCAGACCGAGCTGTGCCGTAAACTTCTTGCTAAATGTTAGGTCGAGGTTCGTACGAGCGTTGTACTGCTGACGGTCGGCATTGGGTAGGATACCCGTCTGATTGAGGTAGCCTATAGAGGCCATATATTTGGCGTGGTCATTACCACCGCTTACGCTTACGCTGTGGCGGTGCTGTAGCCCCGTCTTATAGGCTAGGCCATACCAATCGGTATTGCCATAGTTGTCGGGATCGCTACCATCGCGCATCTTCTGGATAACATCCGGAGCGAAACGAGCGGCCTTGCCCGCTCCTTGGTCGATTTTATTTAACCTAAAATCCGCAACTATCATCCAATACACGATTAAGGGTAGATTTATGAGTCGTTAGTAGCAGCTTTCAGTAAAAAGCAACAGCACAACATCAATATGTAGCCACCATCCCCTTACCCCACGATGCGACTTGAGG
>JAXFXP010000068.1:0-25393 GCA_034091595.1 Porphyromonas sp. | reverse complement strand
TATAGGACGGTCGCCCAGGATGCGCTCTATCTTGTGGAAGAAGATATCCGAGTAGCATACATCCACCGTATCAATGAGCGTTACCTGCTCATCTACGATGAGGTACGAGTTGTAGGACACACCATCGGGCAAGGCCCACATATTCTCGAAGAGATGCTTACTACGGTCATTGACGCCTACATAGTAGATACTGTCTGTGATATTCTGTATCTGGTACATAGATAATTATTCTATCGTTTGGATTATTTACTTCTTTAGAGCGGTCGTATTGGGGTGTGTATAAGCCCAGTACACGGTGGCTATGCCAAAGAGGACGAAGGGGATACTTAGCAGCTGACCCATGTTTAAGCCTATGGCGGCAATGAGGTCTAGCTCCCAAGGCTCCTGTACTATCTTGATGCTCTCTACGAGGATACGAGAGCCGAAGACTCCGATCATAAAGTATCCGATGATAAGCCCTGTGTACTTCTGAGCGGCATCGCGATACCAATAGAGCCACATAGAGAATGCGAAGACGAGGAGGTAAGCCACGGCTTCGTAGATTTGTGTAGGGTGCCAGCCGAGTGTGCCGTCGAGTAGTTGCTGTTGCTCGGGCGTGAGCGTAAGCCCCGCCTCTCGGAGGGCGAGTATCTTGTGATATTCGCCAGAGCGTACGAAGCTGAAGGCCCAAGGCAGGTCGGTGGGGCGACCAAATATCTCGCTATTCATCAGGTTGCCTAGTCGGATAAAAGCTGCTACCAGCCCTGTGGGGACCGCGATACGGTCTAATATCCAGAGGAGAGGCTTGCGGCTGACACGACGCGAGTAGAGCCATAGGGCGACAATCACCCCGATGGTGCCTCCGTGGCTCGCTAGCCCGCCCTCCCAAACAGCGACTATCTTAATGGGGTTGGCTAGATAGGTGGCGGGATCATAAAAGAGTACGTGTCCGAGGCGGGCCCCGATAACGGTGCCGAGGACGACGTACAGGAAGAGCGAGTCGAGCCACTTAGGCTCTAGTTTCTCCCGCTCCCAGATCTTGCCCTCTATCCACGGGCCTAGGATAATCAGCCCCAAGGCGAAGAGAAGCCCGTACCAGCGTATGCCGATGGCCTCAAATATCTGTGGAGAAACATCCCAAAGAATCATAGGCTAATGATGAATTACATTATATATAAAGCACAGTCAAGACTCGGACTATTAGGCCCGAGTCTTGACTGCTCGATTAGCAAAGCTTAGCAATCCACTGTTCACGCTCGCCCGGCAGTAGGTCGATGACGGGTATCTCCTGCATCGTATAGCAACCTGCCTGCTGACGCTCAGCAGCGCGCGCTGAGGCTACTAGTATCTGTGCCGTGAGGGCGGGGTTGTTAATCTTCATGTTGAACTCTAGCAGCTGGTTCTGCGTCTTGCCTGATACGCCCTTGCGGGTCATATTCACACCGTGCCCCATGTCAATGAGCGCATCTACACTATCCACGACTGTTACGTGCGTCTCGTCGTGTGCGAAATAATCGTCGGCCTTAATCGCGGCTGCTACCTCCTCGGCCTTGTAGCCCTCTTCCAGCTCTATGTACACCATACGACGGTGGATACCTGTGCCTGTAGGGATGGTCATTGATAGAGCCTTATGTACGCCCTTGATGGCCTTGACCGCCACGGTGTGCCCCATGCTCATACCTGGGCCGAAGTTGGTATAGGTAATGCCCTTGGGTACGATAGCCTCCATCAGTGTGCGTACTACAGAGTCGCTACCTGGGTCCCAACCAGCGGCAATAACGGCTACAGCACCGCTAGCCTTGGCTGCCTGGCTGAGGCTCTGGCGTAGGGCTACGATGCCTCCGTGGATGTCGTAGCTGTCGACAGTATTGATACCCTTTTTGAGGATCTCCACAGCGTGTATCTCTACCTCACGTGTTGGGGTACATAGGATGGCTACATCTACATCCTTTAGCTCGTCGATGCTTCCTACTACGGGGTAGGGTGTTAGCTCTAGGGGTACTTGGCTGGGATTGCGACGTACTACGCCTGCTACCTCAAAGTCTGGTGCTGCCTCTAGGGCCTCTAGCGTGTAGCGGCCGATATTGCCATAGCCGACGATAGCGGCTCTAATCTTTTTAGTCATTCTTAGTTGCGTTCTTACAATGTCTGTACTGTTACAAATTGATACAAAGATACACAAAAACATCATAGTGGCTCTAGAGGCAATGGCAGGGTAATCTCGGAGCCTCTTTGTCGCCTAGTCTACTGAGAGACAGCGTCCGCGCAGATGGTTGGGTGTTTGGCTTGCTATAGGGATACGGCCCTCTCACCCTATGAGCCAATGTGAGTGTACATAGCATGTAAGACGTAGTATACACCATATGTAAGATGGAGTATACACGGTATGTAAGATGGGATGTCTACGCTGTGCAAGCAGTGGGTGCTGCCTGGGCTGGGACTGCGTCTGGGGGCCTGCGAATGCCCTGCCTATAGAGCTATCCTATGGAGCCTCTGCGGTAGGCAGTCTCTGACGGACCCTCGAGCTGTGAGAGACGTCCTTAATACGAGCTTAATGCTCTTGTGGGTATCGTGAGTATTTGTTAATTTTGTGCTGTTTGCTCCGAGTCCTAGCACTTAGGCCTGCGTGGAGCTAATATGCAAGATAAGACGAGATATATAAAGAGCAAAGACTCAATAGGATATGGATAAGGTTTATTTCATTGGTATCGGCGGTATCGGTATGAGTGCTCTAGCACGCTACTTCGCTAGTAAAGGGTATATGGTCGGGGGCTATGACCTGACGCCCAGCCCTCTAACGGAGGCTTTGGAGGCCGAGGGTATCGACATCCACTACGAAGACGATATCGACCTTGTCCCCGAGCCCCTAAGAGCTCTGGATACCCTTGTGGTCTACACCCCCGCCATCCCCAAAACACATAGCGAGCTGGTCTATTACCAGACACATCAGCATCGTGTGCTCAAGCGTAGCGAGGTACTTGGGGAGATTACACGCCTAGAGCGTGGCCTCTGTGTGGCTGGTACCCATGGCAAGACGACGACCTCTACGCTGCTGGCGCACATCCTGCGTCAGAGCCACGTGGACTGCAATGCTTTCCTCGGGGGGATATCCAATAACTATAAAACTAACCTTCTGCTCTCTGAGCAAAGCGATCTAGTGGTAGTAGAGGCGGATGAGTTTGACCGCTCATTCCACCGCCTGAGCCCCTATATGGCTATTATCACTTCGGCAGACCCAGACCACCTAGATATATATGGTACGCCAGAGGCTTATCGTGAGAGCTTCGAGCACTTTACGAGCCTCATAGCACCAGGGGGTGCCCTAGTGTGTCACGAGGGGCTACCTATGACACCACGTTTGCAGCCAGGGGTAGCTCTGTATCACTATAGCACTGAGGGGGTGAGCGATTTCTACGCCACGGATATTCGGGTCGAGGACGCACGCCTATTCTTCGATTGGCACTATCCTAGCATCGATGGGGCTGAGGCAGGATGCATTGCTGTGGAGCTGGGTGTGCCGCTACGCATCAATGTAGATAATGCTGTGGCGGCTATGGCAGTGGCCTATCTCAATGGCGTTAGTCTAGAGGAATTGGCTATGGCAGTGGCAAGCTTCCGAGGTGCAGGACGTCGCTTCGATCGTGTAGTTATGAACAATAGCCACGTACTCATCGACGATTATGCACATCATCCTGTGGAGCTGGCAGCCTCTATTGCTTCGGTGCGTACGCTTTATCCTGATAAAAAGATACTCGGGATATTTCAGCCCCATTTGTACAGTCGTACCAACGACTTCTATCGTGAGTTTGCCCAAAGCCTCGATGCTCTAGATGAAGTCATCCTGCTAGATATATATCCAGCCCGAGAGCTACCTATGCCGGGGGTAACGAGCCAGATGATAGCTGAGGTGATGCAGAACCCCGCAGTACGCGTTATGAGCAAGGCAGAGCTGTTGCCATATCTGCAGGCTGAGGCCACACTGCCTGAGGTACTGCTGATGGTGGGCGCTGGCGATATAGACCGTTTGGTGGCCCCAGTAGCAGAGTTGCTACACCAGAGAGGAGGAGTGCAATGAAGCGTGCTAGGCTCATCTGTCTAGCCCTTATCCTATTGGGCTTCTTAGGCTATACGATTTATCAATTGCGTAGCCATCCGGACAAGCGCAACGTGCAGGGTATCGACATACTTATGCACAATAGGGCCGGCGTAGAACCCTTTATGGGGGAGGAGGACGTAAGACAGGAGCTGGGACGCAAGGGGCTAAACGTCAAAGGGCTGCCCATAGACTCGGTAGATGTGGGAGAGATAGAGCGTAAGCTCCGTGAAAATCCGCTGTTTAGCGATGTCGAGGTGTATATGGCTATGGGGACAGCCCGGATGAAGGTCGAGGTCAAGCAAAAAGATGCGGCCTTTAGGGTACAGCCCATCGGAGGGCGAGACTACTATGTCTCTACCGAGCGTGGCGTGATTCCCCTAAACCCTAGTTACTCTGTATATGTACCCGTCGTTACGGGCTATGTGAGTGAGCAGTTGGCTACTACGGAGGTCTACGACCTACTACAGGTTTTACAGGCCGATGATTACCTACGCAATTACTTTGGGCAGATATATGTCGATGACAAAGGGGCAATAACGCTTAGCCCACGCCTAGGCAATACACCGGTGCTACTGGGGACAAATAGGGACTTCGCCACGATGCTACATAAGTACAAGGTCTTCGTGCGCGAGGTCTTTCCGCGTACAGGTGATGATGCCTATGCTTATATCAAGCTGGCCTACCGAGACCAAGTCGTGGCACGCCCCCGTAACTGGGCTCCGGAGGTAGAGCCGACCGAATAAAGAAGCAACATATATTAACTACATTAGGATACAAACTATCAAGTCATAAGGAGGCAATGCAAGAAACTATATTTGCCGTTATCAACCTCGGGAGTAGCTACATCAGCGGGATGATAGCTAGCCGTCTACCTAACGGACGCATTAACCCGAGGGCCTACTATCAGGCGCCCAGCCAGGGGATTATCCACGGATGTATCCACAACATCAATGATGTGGCTACGGTCGTAGACCACGTGGTGGATCGTCTGAATCAGGACTTCTCTGAGGGCTACATCTCTAGCGTTTATGTGGGGCTAGACTGTCAGTCGATGCGTAGCCATACCTTCAAGGCCCAGTTGTCTTTCGAGGGCGAAGGCCTTATCCTCGACCAGAGCCATATCCAGGAGCTACAACGTAAGGCTCTAGACAAAACCTACGTAGGTCAGAGTGTGCTACATATTACTGAGCCTCGCTACTACGTAGATGGTCGCCTAGAGAGCAAGCCACGGGGAGTACGTGCTACACATGTAGAGGCTTGCTATCAGATTATAACTGTTCGTAAAGAGATAGAGCGTAGTGTCTATGATGTCTTCGAGCAAAGGCTTGGTCTGTCGGTGGCAGACATCCTGGTGGCACCTATAGCAGAGGCGAACGTAGCACTTACCAAGGGGGAAATGATGCAGGGCTGTGCCTACATTAATATTGGCGGTGGTACGACCAGCATATCGGTATATCACAATCGGTTACTGACTGCGCTATGTGTCTTGCCTCTAGGAGGAGACAACGTGACGCGAGACCTACAGCACCTCAAACTGCTAGAGGCTGATGCCGAGCAGGTGAAACTACGCTATGGCTCTATGAATCTAGAGGTAAGTCAGCAGGATCAGATCACAGCGAATAATATCAACGGGACAGGGCAGAAAAGCTTCTTGCGCATAGATATCAATCGTCTGATCCATGCCCGTATGACTGAGCTTACGACTAATATCTTTAGCCTCCTACAGGAGTTAGCTCCCGAAGCCCCCATTCATACGCTTGCGTTCTCTGGTGGTGCTACTCAGCTGCGTGGCTATATGGATGAGTACCTACCGAGCCTAGACTTGCCAGACGAAGGCTTCCGTCAGGCAGCCGTACGCCATGAGGCGGTACATGAGAGTGTAGATACCCCTCAGTTCCTTACGTCTTATCATACCGTTATCGGCCTTGTATCGATGGCTACGATCCACTGTATGGCTACGGACGTGGCCTCTCTGGATACCCTGCTTGATGAGGTCGATAGCCAGCAGGGGGGCGAGTCTAAGAGTACTCAGAGCTCTGAGCAGCAGACCGCCACAGCGACCGTAGAGGAGCTACAGCATGAGGAAGAGCGCAACTACGAGTGGGATAACCGCACTGATGATGAGGAGGAGGATACCGATACTCTAGAGGACGAGGAGCTCGATGAGGATCTCGACGATGATGAAGAGGAAGACGAGGACGAAGAAGTGCCTCAGGAGAAGCAAAGCTTGGATATTAGAGGATTCTTTCAGAAGGGCATAGACGCTCTAGACGGCCTCTTTGGTGGTAAAAAGTCCAAGTCCTGAGGGCTGAAGCGTGATGTATAGCAATGCACATAAAGCAATGGATATAATCGAAACAAACAATATAGACTCGTTGCGTGGACAGGCCGAGTTCGTAGGACTTACCAATGGCGAGATGAGCGATCTTATCAAGGTTGTAGGTGTCGGTGGCGGCGGTGGCAACGCTGTAACGACGATGTACAACTCGCAGCAAGTCAAGGGAGTTACCTTCCTCCTCTGCAATACGGATGCTCAGGTCCTCGCTGGCAGTAGCATACCTCAGGCTAACAAGTTGCTATTGGGGCCCAATACCTCCAGAGGTCTAGGTGCAGGCAATAAGCCTAATGTGGCACGTGAGGCTGCTGAGGAGAGCGCCGAGCAGATCCGTCAGCGCCTGACGAGCGACTCTACTCGTATGGTCTTCATTACCTCTGGTATGGGGGGCGGTACGGGTACGGGGGCTGCTCCGGTCATCGGACGTATAGCACAGGAAGAGGGCCTGCTGACTGTGGGTATCGTTACGATACCTTTCCTTTGGGAGGGTGAAGAGAAGATATTCCGCGCTCTAGAGGGTGTCAATGAGCTGCGTAAGCATGTGGATGCTCTCCTGGTCATCAATAACGAGCGACTGCTCGATGTCTATAAGGGGCTCACGCTCAGTACGGCCTTCGCTTATGCTGATGCTACGCTTAGCTCAGCTGCTCAGGGCATATCTGACCTGGTGTACTTTTGTGGTCGCATAAACCTCGACTTCGCCGATGTGCGTACCGTGCTCAAGGATAGCGGTGTGGCCATTATCAGCTCTGGTAAATCTAGCGGAGAGCTACGTGCCGAGAAAGCTATCAAAGAGGCCCTCAACTCTCCACTACTCAATAACAACAATGTTACCAAGGCTACACGCATAATGGTAGCTATCTTCTCTCCCGAGGAAGAAGAGTTTAGCATCGACGAGATGGCCTATGTCAAGCGCTTCACTGCCCAGCTGGAGAACCGCTACGAGAGTAAGTTTGGCTACTATATCGACAATACGCTCGCTCCGGGGGAGGTGCGTATAACGATTTTGGCAGCGGGCTTCGACTACGAGACGACAGAGCGCAGTATCCGAGGCATCAGTAGCCCAGAGACTCAGCAAGAGCGGGAGCGGGCAGTGCGTGATAAGGAGCTATCGGCACAGGCCGAGCAGTTCTATGGCAAGGGTAGCCTCAACAGTGCTAACCGCAACTATCGCCGTCCGCTGATACTCTCTCTGAGCGAGCTAGACAACGAGGAGCTTATCCTCATAGCCGAGGAGTCTACGGCTCTAGACCGAGACTTGCGTCGTGTAGAGGGGATTCGCAGTCGACATCTAGGTGAGCGGTCTACGCCAGCGCCCGCAGCTATGACTACACCTCCTGCGCCAGAGGCGCTGTTTAGCCACGAGGAGGAAGAGACCGATAGCGATAGCGAAGTAATACAATTCTAGTAAGAAGCTATGCGAGGTATTATACTAGCGGGCGGTTCGGGGACGCGCTTGTACCCTATCACCAAGGGCGTAAGTAAACAGCTACTCCCCATCTATGACAAGCCTATGATTTACTATCCCCTGTCTACGCTTATGCTAGCTGGGATTAGGGAGATACTTATTATCTCTACGCCACAGGATCTACCACATTTCGAGCGTTTGCTCGGTGATGGCCAGGACCTAGGGCTTAGGCTCAGCTATGCCGAGCAACCGAGTCCCGATGGTCTGGCGCAGGCTTTTATCATTGGTCGGGATTTCATCGGTAGCGAGAGCGTCTGCATGGTGCTCGGAGATAACATCTTCTACGGGATGGGTTTTAGCGGAATGCTACAGCGGAGCGTCGAGCGTGCAGAACTCGAGGGACGCGCTACCATCTTTGGCTATCGTGTGCCAGACCCCGAGCGCTACGGTGTCGCTGAGACGAATGCTGAGGGTGAGGTTATAAGCCTCGAGGAGAAACCAGCCCAGCCCAAGAGTGATAATGCCGTAGTTGGTCTGTATTTCTACCCCAATGATGTAGTGGATCTGGTTACTGAGGTGCGTCCGTCTGCCCGTGGCGAGCTTGAGATCACGACGCTCAACGAGATGTACATGCAGCGTGGTCGGCTCTCGCTGGAGCAGTTGGGGCGTGGCTTTGCGTGGCTCGATACAGGTACGCACGATAGCTTGGCACAGGCTTCCACTTATGTAGAGGTGGTAGAGAAGCGACAGGGGCTCAAGGTAGCTTGCCTCGAAGAAATAGCATTCGCTAAGGGCTGGATTAGCGCCGAGGACATCCGCCGCATAGCACAGCCTATGGCCAAGAACCAATATGGGCAATACTTACTATCTCTAATCAAGTAATATGCACAGCTTATTGATCACGGGTGGTGCGGGTTTCATCGGGAGCAACCTCCTACACTATATGCTCGCCAAGTACCCAGAGTATCGGATCGTAACGCTCGATGCCCTGACCTATGCGGGCAATCTAGGGAACATACAGAGCTTGCTCGAGCATCCCAATCATCACTTCGTCCGTGGGAGCATCTGCGATGCCCAGCTACTGGATGAGCTTTTCGCACGCTATCAGTTCGATGGCGTCCTACATCTAGCTGCCGAGAGCCATGTGGACCGCTCTATCCACGACCCTCTAGCCTTTGCTCAGACCAACGTAATGGGGACGCTGACGCTCCTCAATGCTGCGCGCAAGGCTTGGCAGGGAACGATGGAGGGGAAGCGCTTCTACCACATCTCAACAGATGAGGTATACGGTTCGCTCGAGCTTGGGGGGGGCTTCTTCACCGAGGATACTAAGTATGATCCACGTTCGCCCTATTCGGCTAGTAAGGCTGCCTCGGACCACTTCGTCCGTGCCTATCACCACACCTATGGCTTGCCGATAGTGCTGTCTAATTGCTCCAATAATTACGGGCCATATCAGTTCCCCGAGAAATTGATACCGCTCTTCATTAATAACATTGTTCTCGGCAAGCCTCTACCTGTCTATGGTCGGGGCGAGAATATCCGCGACTGGCTCTATGTAGAGGACCACTGCAGGGCCATAGACCTCATCTACCACGAGGGTAAGACAGGCCAAACCTACAACATCGGAGGCTGGAATGAGTGGCGCAATATAGATCTCATCCGCCTACTGATTAGGACGGTAGACGAAGCTCTAGGTCGCAAAGCGGGTCATTCCGAAGGGCTTATCAGCTACGTTGCCGATAGGGCAGGGCATGACCTGCGCTATGCCATCGATAGCACAAAGCTAGCTGAGGAGCTAGGCTGGCGTCCGAGCCTACAGTTCGAGGAGGGCTTAGCCCTTACAGTGCGCTGGTACCTAGAGCATCAGGACTGGATGCAGGAGGTAACAAGTGGAGACTACCAGAGGTATTATCACGAGATGTATCATGGCCGCTAAGCACAACAGCCTAGCCGACCATAAGACTAAGTATATAAGGAAATGCAAAACAGAATAACACAACTACTAGAGGAGCTCAAGGGACTAAAGGCTGCGAGCCTACAAGAGGTCGAGGACCTGCGTATCAAGTATATCAGCAAGAAGGGCGAGGTGTCTCGCCTAGTCGAGGAGTTTAGAAGCATCCCTGCCGAGGAGAAGCGTATTGTAGGGGCACGCCTCAACGAGCTGAAGACCGTAGCTATGGACCGTATCAATGCTCTGCGTGCTAGCCTAGAGAGTGGTAGCGAGGGCGACGAGGCTGCTATCGATTGGAGCCGTAGCTCGTACCCTATTAAGCTCGGTACACGTCATCCACTGACCCTTGTGCAGGAGGAAGTGTGCGGTATCTTCGCTCGTCTGGGCTTTGCCATTGCCGAGGGCCCCGAGATCGAAGATGATTGGCACGTTTTTTCGTCTTTGAACTTCGCCGATGATCATCCTGCCCGAGATATGCAGGATACTTTCTTTGTCGGTAATATCGCTGGTAGCCTGCTACGTACACACACCTCTAGCGTGCAGAGCCGTGTTATGAGCCAGACACAGCCCCCGATACGCATCATCTGCCCTGGACGTGTGTACCGCAATGAAGCGATCTCTTATCGTGCACATTGTTTCTTTCATCAGATGGAGGCCTTGTACATCGATGAGCATGTGTCTTTTGCCGATCTCAAGCAGGTGCTGCTCTACTTCGCACAGGAGCTATTTGGCCCAGACACTAAGATACGCCTACGCCCCTCTTACTTCCCCTTTACCGAGCCAAGTGCCGAGATGGATATCTCGTGTAATATTTGTGGGGGTGAGGGCTGTGCCTTCTGTAAGCATACGGGCTGGGTGGAGATCCTAGGCTGCGGTATGGTTGACCCTAATGTGCTAGAGAACTGTGGTATCGACAGTAAAAAGTACAGTGGCTATGCCCTCGGCATGGGTATAGAGCGTATCACCAACCTGAAGTATAGGGTCAAGGACCTGCGCTATTTCTCGGAGAATGACCAGCGCTTCCTAGAGCAGTTCCAAGGAGCGCACTAGAGGGGAGCATCTGAGCATACCAGCATCCCAAACGAGCGGAGCGAAGGTCTGAGCTATCTTCGCTCCGCTTTTCGTTGTGTCTATACTACGATAGAGTAGGCTTAATAATAATATCGACTCTACCCTCGTTATCATATCAAACCTCATTAAACAGATTAAGGAGATGAATAAAGTTTGGAAGAATATCGCCACTGGCGGACTTATCGTTGCCGTCAGTGCTGCCTCTAGTGCTGTAACGGTCAAGAGCCTTGCAGACAATCAATACAATAGCAGCGAAGACCGTTATACCTCGGCACCTGCTCTCTCGGCCGGTGAGCACGGCTTCGTCAATACATCGGCTGCTATAGCGCCACAGAATCTCGGCTCTGCGCCCGACCTAACCCCTGCTGCGGAGAGTAGTGTCAAGGCGGTAGTGCATATCAAGACCGAAGGCGAACGTACCGTAGCCTCACAGGGTATAGACCCATTCGAATTCTTCTTTGGAGGGCGTGGGCGCACAGCACCACAGACGCAGCCTGTCGTAGGTTATGGCTCTGGGGTCATCATCAGCAACGATGGCTATATTATGACGAACAACCACGTTATCGACAATAGTAACAAGATAAGCGTTACGCTAGAGGATAACCGTACTTTCACCGCCAAGCTCATAGGTACAGACCCACGTACCGATATTGCTCTCATCAAGATAGAGGGTAAGGATCTGCCCACGATACCCTTTGGGGATAGCGATAAGCTGCGTCTAGGGGAGTGGGTGCTAGCCGTGGGTAACCCCTTCAACCTAACGGGGACTGTTACTGCCGGGATCGTTAGTGCCAAGGCTCGCTCTACGAGCCGAGGTACGGGACCTAACCTGAGTGTAGAGAGCTTCATACAGACCGATGCTGCTGTAAACTCAGGCAATAGTGGTGGGGCGCTGGTCAATGCACGTGGCGAGCTAGTAGGCATCAATACGATGATATACTCTCAGACGGGCAATTATGCGGGTTACTCCTTCGCCGTGCCTATCAATATTGCAGCCAAGGTGGTAGAGGATATCAAAAAGTATGGTACAGTGCAGCGTGGTGTGCTGGGTATCATCGGTGGTGATGTACAGGCCGAGCTTGTCAAGAAGGAAGGCCTACGTGTCAATCAGGGTGTGTATGTCTCCGATTTCGCTGAGATCAGCGCAGCGCTTGCTGCAGGGATAGAGAAGGGCGATGTTATTACTACTATCAACGGGGCGAATATCGAGAATATGGGCCAGCTGCAGAGCGAGATAGCAAGACACCGTCCTGGGGATGTCATCTCTGTAGTGGTGGACCGTAAGGGTAGCAAGAAAACCTTCAAGGTTACGCTCAAGAACTCAGAGGGCGGACAAGGGATTGTTAAAAACAAGGATACCTCTAGCTCTAAGCTTGGGGCAACACTCAAGGCCCTTGACAGCGAGAGCCTCCGTGCCTACGGCCTCAGCTATGGCGTTCAGGTACAGTCGGTAGGCAGTGGTCCACTAGCCAAGGCGGGGGTGCAGAATGGCTTTATCATCCTGATGGCTAATAATGTCCCTATTCGCTCGACTGAGAATCTCGACAAGGTCATCTCTCTAGCCAAGGGAAGCAAGGGCCGTAGCTCCATCTATCTGCGTGGCTTCTACCCGCAGACCGGAGAAGTGATGAATTACGACATCGATTTGTAGCTATGTGTTACGTGCGTCATGCACGTACATTGATAATAAATATACCAAAGGGCACCTGGCATGAGACTGTAAATATAATGTTCTCTGCATAGGGCTTAAATCTCGAACGAAAGACAGCCCCTCGGGTCATCCATTTAGGATATAACCCGAGGGGCTGTCGCTATTTGTCTGCTAGCCTGGTATTAGGGGCTATCTATAGCAAGCCCTGCATATATGGGCGCAGTAAGTCTTTGGGCTTGAGGACAACACCGTTCCAAATCAGGAGGTCCACATCCAGTGGTACGAGGGCTGGGGTCTCACGTCGTCGTCCGGCGTAGTCCTCTAGTGCAGAGAGTAGCTGGCATAGCTCCTCACGGCTCTTGTCGGTATGTCCCCAGAGTACTACGTTGGTGAAGTCTGCCGAGGGGTAGGGGAAGTCTACGGGCTTCGTCTGCATCAGGGCTGTCTCTCGTGTGATGCAGAGCTCCTCTCTCAGAGCCTCTAGGGCGTAGGGAATGTAGCGCTCGGCCTCTACGTTGCTGCCGAGGGAGAGGACGAAGTGCTGGGCTGTAGGCTCACTCGTACTAGTCATAGCTACTGCTGCTGTTGTAGGCGCACGCTCTCCTCGTGGATGCGGCTGAAGAGGTCATGAACGAAGTCTTTATCTAGGCCCAGCTTATCCCCCTGGAGTATGCGACTACGCATTAGCTGGCGATAGCGCTCGGGCTGTAGGATGCACATATTGCGCTCGTGTTTGTAGCCCCCGATGCGCTCGGACACTTGCTGTCGCTCGGATAGTAGCCAAAGTATCTGCTCGTCGATAAGGTTTATTTGTGCACGCCACTGCTCCAGCTCGGGGCTACTAGATTCTTCGTCGGGTAGTCTCCCTAGGCGCTCAAGTATACAGGCCAGTGTCTCGGGCAGGATCTGCTGCTCAGCATCGCTGAGTGCACAGTCGGGTTTTGTATGCGTCTCTATCATTAGCCCATCGAAGTGCAGCTCCAAGGCCGTACGGGCAATGGGCTCTATGAGCTGTCGTTTGCCTCCTATATGGCTAGGGTCTACGATGATACTTAGCTCGGGATGGCGGAGCTTTAGCTCAATAGGGATTTGCCAGATGGGGCTATTGCGGTAATAGGTCTCACCGTAGGTGCTGAATCCCCTATGTATTGCCCCGACGTGCTGCACACCGGCTTGCTGTAGTCTCAGCAAAGCCCCTTCCCAAAGGTTAATATCTGGGTTAATGGGGTTCTTGACAAGGACGCTAACGTCCTCTACGCCCTGTAAGGCATCGGCTAGCTCTGCCATTGCAAAGGGGCTAGAGGTAGTACGGGCACCGATCCATATATGTCGTATGCCTGCTGCTAGGATGGCCTCTATATGAGCGGTGGTAGCCACCTCTGTCATTACCTGCATACCTAGCTCGTCTTGTACCCTCTGTAGCCATGGTAGACCGCTATAGCCGACCCCCTCGAAGCCCCCGGGGCGTGTGCGAGGTTTCCACAGGCTGGCGCGATAGTAGCGCAGGCCCTGAGCCTGTAGGTGTTTGGCTATACTTAGGGTTTGCTCTTCGCTCTCAGCGGAGCAGGGACCAGCTATGAGTGTATAATTTCTTGCCCCTTTGTCCCAGGGTAGGGATGAGAAGGGCGAGGTCCTCGTTGTCATCTCTTGTATTTGCTCTTTAGGCTACAAAGGTAATGATAATAGATACGATGAGGCCATGCACATAATCCCCCGTTTAGCTCGTGAGTCTATTGTGCGATCGTCTTCTATGAGATAGAGATGAGAGCAAGTCGCTTTTGCGCTCCACCCCTGAGTCTTGTTCTGTGCAGTTTGCTTCGATACCTTCTTGTCGGGTTACTCGGGATGGTAGCTTGGTTGCAGCTGGGTTTAGCTTGGGGCATACTGGCTCCGTTACCCTAGTAAACGCTTGCCTCTCTACTAGCACAGCGGGGAGCAGGCTGTGTTTGCTCCCTCATCCACTGGTCAGCGAATGCTTAGTTACTCACCGATGCATAAGTGGTCATTAGTAGGTGTACGGCTAGTGGGGAGTCTTTCCCCGAGGATGGGGATACAGCGCCTATTACAGGCCGAGGCGGTAGACCGTAAGGTCGGTAAGGCTTGCCGGAGCATCGCTTGAGAGTCTGAGGCTGTTGTATGGCTCTTGAGGGAATACCTGGTTAGTCATAGCGATCCTGCCACCATCCACAAATAGTTCGATTGTGTACTTATCGACAAAGATATGCACATTATACTCTTGGTGACTTGCTGCAAGCGCAAGGGGAGCCCAGGTAGCCAGGGCAAAGTCATTGTGGTAGTTGATCGCCGTATGTTTGCGTCTGTCGTGGTCCTCTATGCGGTGTGTCTCACTCCTGAGCCCGAAGTCTGTAATCCCACTCTGAGTGCGATCCATCACGAGCTTACCATCCTTGAGATCGAGATATATCTTGCAGACCTCCCCTCTAGAATTTTGCAAATCGAAGTGTATTAGCTTCGCTCCCTGAGGTCTGACCTTGAAGCAGAGCTCCATCGCTCCGTTGTTGTTATCCATCAAAGGCCCGAGTACTTGTGCTTGATTGTTGAGCTTAAGCTCGTCTTTTGTTAGTGTTGCTTTGCCTTGTCTTAGTGCTTTTACTTCCTCAGAGACGTTTGCTGATACATATAGGTCTCCGTCTGCTCCTGTGAATAGTTTGAGCTCACGAGGGAGACCATTTGCCCCTCGGTGCTGACGAATAGGAGTGAAGTTGGCGTACTGCCAGTTGCTTGTCCACGGGAGGGCAATAACCCTATTACCCATATTGCTGAAAGTTACTGCTGCATAGTGGTCCTTACCCCAATCGAGCCATTTGGTCTTTTGGGGGGCTGTGATTGGGCTGAATACCTTGCCATCAAAATCTCCCACGAAGTATTCCGTCGCACTACCGCCAAACAGACAGCCCGGATTGATATTTACGAGCATCACCCACTTTTGCTTATTGGGGTCGCCATCAGCAGGGAGAGGAAAGAAGTCTGGGCATTCGAACTGATTGGGCTGAATGCCCCAGCCTTTCCCAAAGGAGGAGACATACGTCCAGTCCTTGAGGTTGGACGACTTATAGAAGCGCATCTCTACATCTGCCGATACGATCATATACCACATTTTGCCAGCTTCGTACCAAAAGACTTTAGGGTCTCTAAAGTCTTGCACCTTATCATAGGGTTTGAGGATAGGATTACCCTCGTACTTGGTGAATGTACGCCCCTTGTCTAAGCTATATGCAAGGCTTTGTGCCTGCCACTGCTTGCCATCTATCCAACGATGCGAGGTGTAGAATGCGAGGAGTGCATCTTTGCCAAAGCCCGCTACATTGCTCTTGTCGATGATTGTACTACCCGAGAATATATGCCCAAGGGTATCGCGGCTTATGGCAGGCTCTAGGTGTTCCCAGTGTATGAGGTCTTTGCTTATGGAGTGTCCCCAATGCATATTGCCCCACCGAGAGCCATAAGGGTTATACTGATAGTATAGATGATATTCGCCATCGAGATAGATAAGTCCATTAGGATCATTCATCCAGCCGTAGGGGGCTGTGTGATGATACACGGGGTGGAAGTAGTCCTTCTGACTAATGTCAAAGGTATCGGCTAGTCGTAGTTTTGACCACGCAATAGCATCTGTCTGGAGCCTTTGTACATATACTTCGGCCCTATCACTACCCTCGGGGAGAGCCAAAGGGACGTAATAGTCAATGCTATCGACAGCCAAACGAATATCCATGTAGACATCCTGGGGCTTGCCTAGGTGTAGTTTAACAAGAGCTTCATCACTAGTCTCCTGAATAGGCAGTAGTAGATAGCGTGTGGGCTGCGTAATACTAATGATAGATAGGCTATCGCCCTGATGGCTGACGTCGATATGCCCTTGCCCGTGCGAGTGGCAGGAGCTGAGCATACTTATCCCTAGTAGTGTGTACATAAGTGCCTGTATTCGGTGGCTTGTCTGTCGAAGGCTTTTCATATTTCTGATTATTATGTCGAGGCATTTATGGTATGGAGTTGTGGTAAGTGTCTTGCTTACCCTGCCATTTGTAGCATTGATAGCTCAAGGCTTTGGGGGGATTTTTACTCTCTCTTATTCGTTGTCCTGCTCTCCACGTTTTGTCGGTCTATGACCTAATTTTATAGCAAAGATAGGACAAAATATACCCGTTTAGCTTGTCGCATCACAGTCCCCCAAAGGCTTTGTCTACAGCTTTGCCTCTTTATAGGGCTATTCTGTAAAATCTACGGTAGCAGCTACGCCAGCAGTGTAGCTATTGTTAGACTGTACGAGTGGTCTATCTCTACTCTTGGGGGAGTATCGTTGGGAGCTCAATTACGCAGGGACAGTTTAGGCTATAAGTCCGTTATTTTCTGTAAATTTGTAAACTCCTGCTACGCTCCGGAAGCGTAGCTTTAGGATATTTGATATGAGGTTAACTATCAATAAATTATTGTATGAAGCAAGTTCCGATTTTTATCCCACCGATTATCAGCTCTACAGCTAGTACGGTTAGCGTGGACGCACTAGAGCAAGCTGAGGATTTGCACGAGCAGGGTAAGTATGTCGAGTCTATTCACAGGTTCTTAGATGGTTTACACCCCGAGGTGCGCAAAAAGTATGGTGATCCCAAGGGACGTGTTTTCGATATACCACATGGCTCTGTGATGATCCATATAGAATTGACAGATGATACCTTCTCCATATCTACAGACTACCTGCGTCTGCCTACGGACGAGCGTCGTCTGCCGATGATGCGACAGGTACTCGATCTCAATACACGTAGGTTGATGCTGACACGCTTTGTCTGCCGAGACAACATGCTACGTCTAGAGTATCATTGCCCCCTGACGGATACGCACCCCTACAAGCTATATAGTCTAGTGGGGAATATCTGCTTCGTGGCCAATAGGCACGATGATGAGTTTATACACAAGTTTGGTGCGGAGCGTGTAACAGTACCGCAGGTACGTCCCTATAGCGATGAGAGCGTAGGCCGTCTGCACTCGGCACTACAGACGACTGGACGCTATGCTCTAGACACAGTCAAAGAGTTTGTAAACGAGCGCAATTATAATGGAGCGTGGGCTGTCATATCTACCTGTTTTCTACAATTCCTGTATTACGCTAGTCCTAAGGGGATGCTCTACCTAGATGTTGATAAAGCTCTTACCGACCTAGATGACGACCTGCCTACGAGCGAGCAAGTGATACGTGCTGTGGCTGCCCTAGAGGAGCTTATGAGCCGCAGCCCAGAGGAGCTAGCCAAAGATATGTATTATGCCGAGACACTGTCTTCTGATAATAACGCCTCTACGCTGCCCATTATCAAGGATAACTTCGAGAAGGGCTACGAGGATGCAACGGCTGCTATCGAGCATGGCAACTACGAGCGAGCTACGGTGCGTCTACTGCATATGATCTATAGAGTCTACCACCACTACGATATGCAGGAGGATGTGAACGCTGTCCTAGTGGAAGCACTGCGCACTGCCAGTGGTAAGCCTGTGGAGGTCGGAGGTAAAATCCTCTACTTGACCGTTAAAAATATTATGGAGAATCGCTTAGAGGTGGGTACGGCAGAGGTCTCACTTGTCAAGCGCTTAGCTATGTGGTGGCAAAAGCTAAGGAAGTAGGGGACGATACTAAAAGAGATAAGATTATGAATCAAGAGATATTCAAGGCTGTATATAAGGTTACGCATGCTGGAGGCTCTGGGAGTTGCTTCTATATGAGTGATTACCAGCTATTCGTAACGAATTACCACGTCGTAGAGGGTTTCCGTGAGGTTGCACTACATGACCAAGAGCGTAACCCTCATTTGGCGCGTGTCGTACTAGTCAATCCGGAGCTAGACATCGCTCTGCTGGTTGCCGAGGGGAGCTTCTCGCATCTACCACAGTTAAGGCTCGCCGATGACGATAGCCTACAGACGAGCGACAAGGTCTTCGTAGCAGGCTTTGCCTATGGGATGCCCTTCACGGTTACGACAGGGACAGTGTCCTCGCCTAAGCAATTGACGCAGGGACGTTATTATATACAGACGGACGCAGCCGTGAACCCTGGCAATTCGGGCGGCCCTATCTTCAATAAGGCGGGCGAGGTCGTGGGCGTAACAGTGAGTAAGTTTGCGAGCCGCGATGCTGATAACATCGGCTTCGGGATACGAGTCGAGGACTTGCGCAGTTTGCTCTCTACCATCGAGGGCCTGGATCGTGAGGCCTATCAGCTACAGTGCCATAGCTGCGACAGCCACATCAAGACGAAGGGCGAGTACTGCCCCAGCTGTGGAGCGCGCCTCCCCAAAGATGTCTTCGAGCCACGTCAGCTGTCGCCCCTCGGGGTGTTTTGTGAAGATACGATACGAGAGCTTGGCCTCAATCCGGTGCTAGCACGTGACGGCTTCGAAGACTGGACTTTTCACCTCGGGAGTAGCGAGATACGTCTGTTTGCCTACGATAATAATTACCTCTTCTGCATCTCTATCCTCAATCTCCTGCCCAAGGCCAATGTGGGACCTGTCCTAGAGTACTTACTTAGTGAGGATATGTATCCCTATAAGTTCGGCATCGATGGGCGCGAAATACTGCTGACCTATCGTGTACATCTGACAGACCTACGGGAGGATAACGAAGAGCGTATCCGTAAACATATCGTAGGCATGGCACGCAAGGCGGATGAGCTGGATAACTTCTTTGTCGATACCTTCGGTTGCGAGTATAGCGAGTATACCAAAAAAGAGCTGGTATAGAGTCTCCGAGACGCTACACTAGCCTGCCAAAGGCGAGTGAGCCGAGGATATAGGGCGTATGCCCTGTATCCTCAGCTCGCTTATATATCTAGAGATGCAAAGCCTAGAGTGTTTGCATATCTAGGACGAAGCGATACTTGACATCGCCACGCTCTAGGCGCTCCATAGCTTCGTTGGCTCGGCTAGCGGGCAGTAGCTCTATGTCCGCTGTGATACCATGCTCGTAGCAGAACTGTAGCATCTCTTCGGTCTCAGCAATGCCCCCGATATTGGAGCCAGAGAAGCTGTGGCGACCTCGTACTAGAGCATGGGCAGCAACCTCTAGCGGTTCGTTGGGCAGACCTACGATGACTAGGGTGCCATCTTTACGTAGGAGGTTGAGATAACGATTCACATCGTGCTTACCAGAGGCCGTATCTATGATGAGGTCGAGGCGTGGGCAGGCTCGTAGTTGCTCCTTATCACTGGTCAAGATAGCACTATCGGCACCTAGACGTTTGGCATCCTCTACCTTCTCTGGCGACGAGGTTAGGACATAGACCTCAGCACCCATTGCCTTGGCGATGCGTATGGCTACGTGGCCGAGCCCTCCGATGCCTAGGATACCTACTCGCTTTCCCTCGGTGATGCCCCAGTGTCGTAGTGGGGAGTAGACCGTGATCCCTGCGCAGAGTAGGGGGGCGGCAGCTGCTAGGTTGTCGAAGTGAGGCATACGTACTACATACTTATCTTCGCATACATAGCTCTGAGAGAATCCTCCATAGGTAGTAGGGCCTCCGCCTGGTACGGGGTCGGGAGAGTTGAAGGAGAAGGTAACACCCTCGACGCAGAACTGCTCCTCTCCCTCGTGGCAGTGCTCGCAATGTTGACAGCTCCCGACGATACAGCCGACGCCTACGAGGTCGCCGACTGCAAACTTGGTAACATCGCTGCCTACAGAGGTTACCCGTCCTAGTATCTCGTGTCCGGGGACAAGAGGATAGATGGCATTGCCCCAGTCGTTTTTGATGCTGTGTAGATCGCTGTGGCAGATACCACAGTAGAGGACCTCAAACTCTACATCGTGTCCTCTGAGGTCTCTACGCTGTACCTCGATAGTCTGCATAGCTTCGGTGGCCGAGAGGGCCGCTACAGCTTTTGTTGTCTTGCTCATAATAGCTTGTCTATTAGGTTTGTATATCTATAAATCATCTTGGAATAGGAGTGGCTGATACCATATCTCACCCTCGTGCTCTAGCAGTGGGTGCCCGAGGCTCAGTCCTAGTAGGCGTATCGGGGTGTTTGTGTCTATGCTACCTAGTAGGTGTAAGGCTATGTCTCGGTATTCGCTCTGCGTCGTTGGTGGAGCAATGGGTGTATAGCTACGTGTCAGTTGCCTAAAGTCGTGATACTTCACCTTGAGCGTTAGCGAACGTCCAAGGAACTCTGCTCGCATTGCCCTCCGCTCGAGGTCGCTCGCTAGCTCCTCTATAATAAGAACTAACTCGTCCCAATTGTTGCAGTCTGTCGTTAGTGTATATTCGCAGCCAACGCTCTTGCGTTGCCACTCCACCTCTACGGGCCTCTGGTCGATACCGTGTGCGAAGTCGTAGTAGTAATACCCAGCCTTGCCAAAAAGCCGTACAAGCTCCGAGCGTCCTCGTTCCCTTAGATCGCGCCCCGTGTGGATACCCTCCTGATGCATACGTTTGGCTGTAATGCGCCCCACACCCCAGAATTGCTCTATATCTAGAGCATCGATAAACTGCTGTGCGATGCTCGGGGGGATGACACAGAGGCCATTGGGCTTATTATGGTCGCTGGCAATCTTGGCTAGAAACTTATTGTAGGACACTCCAGCGGAGGCTGTTAGGCCTAGTTCGCTATGGATACGCTTCTTTATCTCTATGGCTATATCTCGGGCTAGCTCGATGCCACGCTTGTTGTCCGTAACATCTAGGAAGGCCTCGTCTAGGGACAATGGCTCTATAATATCGGTATAGTCTCGGAAGATGTAGTGGATACGCCTAGATACCTCCTTATAACGCTCGAAGCGTGGTGTTACAAAGGTCAGTGAGGGGCAGAGCCGGCGTG
Source organism: Porphyromonas sp. (assembly GCA_034091595.1). GTDB lineage: Bacteria > Bacteroidota > Bacteroidia > Bacteroidales > Porphyromonadaceae > Porphyromonas. The sequence continues at coordinate 4,077 of JAXFXP010000068.1, read as the reverse complement.
CTTTGCTACCAGGCATAGCGCTACGCACGCCCCAGCGACGAGCTTCGTAGCTGGCCGCACATACGACACCACGTGCCTCGCCCCCACCGACAGCTACGGGGATACCCCGTAGCTCAGGGCGGTCATGCTGCTCGACGGAGGCGAAAAACGCATCCATATCTATGTGTATAATCTTACGTTGCACGGTAGGGGCGAGCTTGGGGTCTTTTGTTTCGTCTAATAGTACCGTAAAAGTAACACAAAAGCAGAGACTATTTCTCACCCTCGCCCCCATAGACGCACAGATTTTCTGGGGACTAGGAGCCTGCTCTTGTTGTGCTGCTCGAGAGAATGGTGTAATGGCTCATTGTTGGTATGTTGGTGCCATTACAACTGCCTCAATTAGCAGGGGTATCGTGCACCAGAAGAGCGAAAAATCAATAGACGATTGGTAGTGCAATGGCCTCATTATATGGATTTTCTTATCTTTGTTATGCTAAGAAATAATCCAAATCTAACTAACATTGATAATAGAATGACAACCTGGATAAAAAAGAGTTTGGTTGTACTCAGTACGCTGAGCCTTAGTTACCTTAGTGCTCAGGCGGCGGTGCCACAGCGGGGGATGATGCTCAACTATAATCGCCCTGCTGCCGTGTGGATGACCGAGGCCTTGCCCATTGGTAATGGGGAGCTAGGGGCTATGTTTATGGGGGGGGTACTCCGTGAGCGTGTACAGTTCAACGAGAAGACCTTGTGGACGGGTAGCCCCAAGATAAGGGGGGCCTACCAAAGCTTTGGCGACCTAATGCTCTATATGCACCATCCGGTAGAGTACCAAGCTTATGAACGTATCCTCGATATAGACGAAGCTCTAGGTAAGCTAAGCTATACGACCTCGGATGGTGTAGAGTACAGCCGTGAGTACCTCTCTTCGCATCCCGATGGGGTGATAGCCATCCGCCTACGTGCTCGTAAGGGGGATGCTGTACATCCTATTAGCCTCGATGTTGCGCTCAATGACAGCCGTGCTACGGTGCAAGAGCGTATCCGTAAGGTAGAGGACGGACGCTTACTCTTCGGCGGGAAACTAGAGACACTACACTATCAGGCCGAGGCTCGTGTCCATCAGGAGGGTGGTAAGCGTAGTATCGTTGGGAGTCGTCTGCGTGTAGAGGGGGCTAAGGAAGTTGTCATTTACCTAGTAGCAGGTACCAACTACGCTATAGAGTCGCCCAGCTATACCCGTGGTGGTGCTGGAGACATCGCAGCACGCCAGAGCTCTATCCTCGATAAGGCTATGGCTAAGGGCTACGAGCGTATCAAGGCCGACCACATAGCCGATTATCGCCAGCTATACGACCGAGTGAAGATTAGTCTAGAGGCTAATATCGGAGACGACGAGGCTCTACCTAGTATTGCCGATATCCCTACGGACGACCTAGTGCGCAGCCAGCGTAATAGCATATATCTGGATGAGCTATACTTCCAATACGGGCGCTACCTGATGATCGCCTCTAGCCGTGGTATGAACCTCCCCAACAACCTACAGGGTATCTGGAATGAGGATAATACCCCGCCCTGGGAGTGCGACATACACACCAACATCAACATACAGATGAACTACTGGCCAGCAGAAACGACCAACCTGAGCGAGTGTCATCTACCGTTCCTTAATTACATAGCTATAGAGAGTGCCAAGCCCAACGGTGGTATGCGTAAGACCGCCCAAAATGAGGGCCTGAGAGGATGGAGCCTACACACGCAGGCGACTATATTCTCTCATACAGACTGGAATATCAATCGTCCTACCAATGCTTGGTATGCGATGCACCTATGGCAACATTACCTCTATACACAGGACCGGGAATACCTCGTTAAGACGGCTCTACCGGCTATGACCTCAGCGACAGAGTATTGGTTCGACCGCCTGCGCCTAGATGACAAGGGGCGCTATATAGCCCCTGCTGAGTGGTCGCCCGAGCATGGACCTTGGGAGGATGGTATAGCTTATGCCCAGCAGCTTATAGCAGAGCTATTTGATGCAATGCAGGCTGCGAGCAAGATCGTCAAGATGGATGCTAAGTTCGTCCGAGAGCTAAACGACAAGGCAAGTAAACTAGACAGAGGCCTAGCCATAGGATCATGGGGGCAGATACGTGAGTGGAAACAAACCGAGGACGTGCAGGGCAATCAGCACCGCCACCTCTCACACCTCATCGCCCTTTACCCTGGTAATCAGATCTCCTACAGTAAGGATAAGGCTATTGCGGACGCTGCCAAAGTGGCTTTGACTTCGCGTGGAGATATTGGTACGGGCTGGAGCCGAGCCTGGAAGATTAGTTGCTGGGCTCGTCTTGGTGATGGCGACCACGCACACCGTTTGCTCAAGTCTGCACTCAATCACAGTGATTTCACAGACCTTAGTATGGACTCTTTCGATGGCGGAGTGTACTCCAACCTCTTGGATGCCCACCCACCCTTCCAGATAGATGGGAACTTTGGGGCTACGGCAGGGATTGCAGAGATGCTCCTACAGAGCCACGAGGGCTTTATCCACCCGCTACCTGCTCTACCTAAGGCCTGGGCTACGGGTATGGTGTCGGGCCTAAAGGCCGTGGGGAACTACGAGGTGGAGCTACGCTGGCGTGATATGCAGCTGGAGCGCCTAGAGCTCACCAGTCGCAAGGGTGGCGTAGTGCGTCTACGTCTGGATGCAGACCGTATACAGGGTGTAGAGAGTCTAGCTCCCCGAGCCGCAAAAACGAGCTATAAGGTGGATAAGCAGGGAATCATTAGCTTCGCTACCAAGGCGGGAGAAGTGTATCGTGTTACGATGAGATAGCACCGCCTCCTGATGCCGTAGAGCCCAATCAATAGCTATGCGTGCAGCGATAATCGTTCTCACCCTCACTCTGGCTACCACATCACTGTGGGGGCAGGGTGGGGGTGTCGCTTTGTCTAGCCCCCGAGATGAGGTGTTGAGCAGAGCCTACCTCGACGAAAGGGTGTCGCTACTAGAGTCTGACGGCTTGCTGAGTGCCGAGGAGGCCGCACTCTGGCGGGAGCGTTATGAGGACCTGCTACGCCATCCATTGGATATCCGCATAGCGACAGAGGACGAGTTATTGTCTATTCCACTTCTTGGTACGTATCAGGTCTATCAGCTCATACGCTATCGCAACGAACAACGCCATAGCTTCACCGAGCTAAGCGATCTGAAGCTTATTGATGGTTGGGACGAAGAGCTCATCGCCTACCTCTATCCTCTACTACGTCTTAGTACGCAGGAGAGCGACCGACACTCGTGGAATAGACTGATGGCAGAGGGGCAGTCGCGCTTTAGCCTCAGCGCTACACGTCCGTGGAGCGCTCGGGAGTATACCGAGGGCTATATCGGCAGCCCTGAGAGCTTGTCTCTGCGCTATCGCTGGCAGAGTGCAGGGCGTATATCTCTGAGTCTCGGGGCGGATAAGGATAGCTATGAGCCTTGGCGCTATGGGAGACATCGGGGCTTCGATAGCTACCATGGGCATGTTGCCCTCAGTGATTGGGGTATTGTGCGTCGGGCTGTCCTCGGGCAGTATAGGGTGTCGTGGGCGGAGGGGCTGATATTGGCTCAGGGTTTTCGTAGTCGTAGCCTGCTACCCGATATGAGTAGTACTGAGCGGGGCATTGTGCCCAGCTCGGGGCTATCGGAGTATGGCCTTAGTCAGGGCTTAGGCATAGAGGTGGCCCTGAGCTCTCGCTTGCTACTATCGGCACTTGGCTCGTGGCAAAGCCGTGACGCTAGCCTAGACGAAGAAGAGCTACTAGCCCGTGGCCTAGCAGAGGGGGGACTGCACCGTACAGCCAAAGAATGGGAGCGTCGGCATGCCCTCAGCGTGCGACATTATGGTCTGCGCTTAGCTTGGCAGTTAGGGCGTTGGCAATTGGCAGGGCAAGGCATTAGCTATGATTGGGGAGGTGTGGCTTTGGCTACAGCTCTGGGGGCAAGTACTAGGGAGCGCCTGCGTGCTCTACGACGTCATGCCAATGCCAGCCTAAGCTACCGCTATGTGAGCCCATCGGGGCGCATAACCTTCTCGGGCGAAGGAG
>JAXFXP010000067.1:0-3286 GCA_034091595.1 Porphyromonas sp. | reverse complement strand
TAGCTGGCCCCTTATCGGCCGTCAGAGAGTAAGAGGCTTTGAGTACAAGTGAAGAAACCGTAGGGCGTAGCGCCGAGAAGAACTTCTCTCTGTCTACCGTCCACGAGCCAGAGACGTTCCACGTAGGGAGCCAGCGTGCAGATACGCTCTTACCCATTTTGTTGGTCCCCTCGTAACGGAAAGTCCCGTTTAGCGTGTACTTACCATCGATAGAGTATGTGGCGTTGGCAAACATAGCGACATTGCGATAGCGAGTGTTGAGCAAGCCGAAGTAGCTAGTACCTTCCTCCTGCATACGTTTGAAGTACAGGTAGTTGAAGAGTGCTGTCTCTCCCTTGTCAAACTGCATACCTACACCGTTATTCCACTTGGAGTGACGGTCGTAGGCATTCACCTCTATCCCACCGAAGAGACTGAGAATATCACGCCCAAGCTCCTTGTTGTACGAGGCCGAGGCACGGAAGTCCCAAGCGAGAATATTGTAATTACGTGTATTGAAGAACCCACCCACGGGCAATACAGTAATGGGGCGTGAGTAGGGTTGATCTGGGTCTGTATAGAGCAAGGCATTGCTATTCTGAATGGTAGCCGTATAGGCAGCACGTTGGGCCTCTGCTTGATTGGAGTGCTCACTTATGATATGCTCCGTCTCTGAGCCCGAATACTTGACATCACCTAGCACAGCGAGCTCCAAGCCTTCGATAGGCTTGTACTTCACTTCGCCCTGAAACTTCAGGTCTAGCACATTGAGGTCCAGATAGTTGTTATCTAGCTCATGCAGGATATTGAAGGGAGCATAGCTCCTAGTATAATACTCATTAGCCTTAAGAACACGAGAGGTATTGAGGGCATATGAATATGGGTTAATATCGAAGTCTCGGCTGACCTCCCCTGTTACCGCATTGGTGCTCTGGCTAAGCGTACCAGGCGCACGCTGCTGACGCAGTGCAGCATTGGCAATGAGGTTAAGCGATACCTTAGGATTGATGCGGTATGTCGTATTGAGATTAGCCGTGTAGCGGTTCACCTTGCTCTGCTTAGTCCATCCTGGGTCTATCATAGCCGACATAGAGGCATACATACTCACCTTATCTGTACCAGCCGTTAGACTAAGCGAGTGCGAGTTCATTATGCTGTTGCTAAAGAGCAGGTCGAACCAATTGGTATTGTTATACTCTCCGTTGTCACGCAGATACTGAGCACGGGCTTCCTCCGTATTGAGGAGGTCGCCAGAATTCACTAGGCTATACATCTTGCCATAGATGCCCGAGTTCTCCGCATTAGACATATTGGCAAGCTGCATCCAGCCTTTCTGTTCCATCTCTCGGTACACGCCCATCTGCTGCTGAGAGTTCATGATATTGAACTGACGATAGCTAGGCTTTAGGCGATAGGTATACTCCCCAGTGTAGGAGATACGGCTTACGCCAGCACGGCCCTTCTTGGTAGTGATAACGATCACCCCTGCCATAGCACGTGCTCCATAAATAGATGTTGCTGACCCGTCCTTGAGGACCTGGAAGCTCTCAATATCGTCTGGGTTTAGCCCAGCAATAGCAGAGCTAATCAGGGTAGTAGCGTCTCCGCTGGCTAGAGCATCGGCATCCACCTCTACAACGTCATCCATTACGACGCCATCCACCACCCACAGAGGCTTAGAGGCACCATAGATAGAGGTAGCGCCACGCACACGAATCTTAGGCGCAGAGCCGAAAGTACCCGATACATTCTGCACCGACACCCCTGCAGCCTTACCCTCTAGAGCTCGGGCTGCATCAGCCATACCATCCATCTTACTCTTATCTCCGCCAATCTTAGTGGCTGCACCCGTGAAGAGGCGCTTGTCGACCTTGGTAATACCTGTTACGACTACCTCCTCGATCATAGCAGTATCTTCTTGGAGGACAATCTTGAGTTCTTTGCCCGCCTGTATCGCTACCTCCTGCGTTTTCATACCCATATAGCTAACGACTAGTGTCGTAGCGCCATTGGGAGCATTGAGGCTAAAGCGACCATCCAAATTGGTAGCTGCACCGATAGAAGTTTGGCCCTTGACCACGACCGAAGCACCGATAATAGGCGTACCATCCGCCTCGGTTACGATCCCCTTCACTGTGCGTTGCTGTGCCACCATTTCTACGCTTGTCCCTAGGACTAGCCCAGCACAAACAAGTGGTATCAGTCTTCTCATCTAGTTACTCTTTTAGTATTGTACGTTCCTAGCAAAGATAGCAAAGACTTTTTGATAAACACAAAAGACACACAAAAACCAAAGATACAACAAATCCACGCTTAGCGCTCATAAAGACCAAATAATACGCACCAATACATCATTAACTCTTTTACAAGCAAATGTATTCCGCCTAGTCAGTAGCATATTGACGAATTATTTAATTCGTTATTTTCCTACAATTCTTTCACTTTTCTACTATTCTAAGGTCTATAATAAGCCCTACTTTAACATTAAAAAATGACTTCCCCAGAGGAATATTCCGCTAAGAATAGCCCTCTGGGGAAGTCCTACGTAGAGCCTAAAGAGGCTCATTCGTCTATGCTTAATACTCGGCTACTGTGCTCGCCTTAGTCTTCCAACCTGGGTTCTGATACAAGTTGCTATTAGCCGCATCGTTGGTAGGAGAGCAGAGCTGCATTTCTTTCTCCGAGAAGGGAGAGAGGTAGTGTGCCTGGTAAAAAGTATAGCCATTGTACATCGTATTATTCGCCTGTCGTATCTGATAAGGACGGATGTAGATACTTAGCGTCTTGGATGATATATTAGCATTGTCGGAGCCATCGCTTACAATCTTAGTCGAGCCATCTTCCTTTTTGAAGTAAGGATAGTCGTATATCTCCGTCCAGAAATTCACACCCTCTAGCTGATAGTTCTTCACCTGGTCCATAGCACGCCAGCGCTTGAGGTCGTCCATACGGAAGCCTTCGCCAGCAAACTCACAGCGGCGCTCACGACGGATGCTGTACAGCGTGGCATCGATAGCCTGACTATTAGAGAAAGCAGCCCAGTCGTAAGAAGGTCGATCGAGCTTGGCCTCTATACTCATATCTGTAGCGTCTATGGTTTGCTGCACAGTGCCAGTGATACCTGCACGAGTGCGGAGCTGCTCCCAGTAAGCCTTGGCCTCGGGGGTCAAAGACTTGTTGAGCTCATAGCTCGCCTCAATATAGTTGAGTAAGGCCTCAGCTGTACGGAAGTAAATCAGCCCAGTATCATCATTCTGAGCAGACGAACTGTGAATGGCAGGGTCGTAGTTGAGCCCCTTACGCTGAC
>JAXFXP010000066.1:0-4415 GCA_034091595.1 Porphyromonas sp. | reverse complement strand
CACCCAAGGAGCCAAAATAAACTATCCCCACTAGCCGAAGCTTCGGCTAGTGGGGATAGTTTATTTTGGCTCCTTGGGTGGTTTAGGCTAAGCTATGGCGTGCTCGGCACGGAGCTTAGCCCCCCCCTCGGGAGACCCGCTTCCAGAGCGGGCTGTGGCGACCTAATAGGCGGGCACTTGTCTGCCTACTAGGCGGACGATCCTCTGCCTACTAGGTGGCCACTTGCCTGCCTACTAGGCGGCCACTTGTCCGCATAATATGCCGCACTGACAATAATGCTAATCATATACTAGCATGTCAATGTTTCAGCCTAACACTCATCGCTCTGAACTTAGGCTTACTAAGTTACTCCCATAGACGTAGCCAAAAGCTTTGACGTAAAACACACGTAGATAAATGTCATCATAGCATTCAGGGGAAAACAACGATACCTCATAAAAGTATCTACCCTTATTCGTATAAGAGAAAGAAAACATGGACGACTCTAGGAGTATATTCTTTTTTAGTTCATTCCCTATAAAGCAACCTGAATAGGTATCCATAGTACTCTCCTTAGAACCCAAGATTCTCAAATAAGAGGTCCCGTTGAAATCCTCTAGTACTTTCTCTGAAGAGAGAAGGATTCTAATTGAAGAGCCATCAAGTCTCGTACACCTTTCTAGTCGCACTTGAGGCACGTCAATTAACCCGAGTTTAGCAGGCAATCCCGAAAAATAATATGCCCACGCACTAAAGCTAAGTATCGCGGCTAGAGTAATGCCTATCTTTAGCAGATACTTCTTAAAATACCTCATCGCTTTATTCGATTATGGTTGATTCGTTATTTCGAAGGCTTGCATACGTTTTGCATAGAAGAAATCGTGCTCTTGCTTTTATGGACAGCGAATAACTTCAATCATCTGTTCTCCTTCGGTAGAGAATAGCTTAATTATCCCTTGCTGTTCCAGACTCTCTAAGAATGGCAAAAGTCTATCGAAAGACGTGTCCAAGGGGGAAGGCAATCCTTGCCATCTAAATCTGCTGTTATAAAAACCATAATCATGCCGTAGTACTTGCACTAGTAGTTCTTCAAGTTTTCTCGTCTTCATATTTAGGATGTTGCAATTTCTCCTGTCAGGGCATTTACAAGTCTAAGAAGTTTCGTCTCCTGTAAGCTATCCTAGGGAACCTATATATATCTGTCTTCGATTGTACACCCACACAAATATTCCCCATCTTTATACAAAGATACGTGCTGAGGGACATCAAATACGAATCCTTGAATAGCTTCTCGCTCCTCCCATATAAGTGATGCCGAGGCAATAAAGTCTTCATAGAAGACCTTAAGTCTGCTATCATCATAAATATGAAGGCCAAGGGCTCTTCTAGTTTCTTTTTCTTCCGGACACAATACAGCTAAATTCCCAATAATAGTTTCTATGCTATACTTATATCCTTCGTAGATACAATACATCCTTCGTTTATATGCTGAATACATATGCAAATATTCAGGCCGAAGATGTAGAACATAAATCCCTTCACGAACTTCCGAGAAGCCTTTATCAACTAAAGAGGGATCCGAAGTCGTTGTCATCCAACTCCCAACTTCTCCTTTCTGGAGTTGTAAGTTCATTCCAGAAAAAAGTATTCGACAACTTCCTTTTTTTGTGATCCTCATTATCCTGCAAGCTTATACTCACTCTTTGACTTGGGCGAGACGACATAAACCTCCTCTCCCTCTAGCCCTTTTTTAGTTCATTCTTTTGCCACGACTCAAGTTCTCCCCCCTTCCTCTGCAATCCACCGAATACGAATAGTGATATCATATTATCTATAAATCAAGCAGAGGCTCATAAAACATTTTTAGATACTTGGGACCTTCTATCTTATAGTCTTTAAAGCCGCTGGGGCGCACACTCTCTCCCTCATCCAGTACTTGTATCCGAAGCTACGCTCTAGCGTCTCTCTTTCGAAGGGCCCAATGCGCTCTGCGATTAGGCTATCTGGATCAGAAACCTCGGCACGCAATGGTTCTAGTCCTCCCAAAAGGGAAGACCAGCAGACAGAGAAGGAGTAGGCGTAGATGCCTAAGACGACTCTGCCCCGGGAGCTGAGAATGGGGGAGCATTATTTTCGTATCCGTCTAATGATTATTTACTTAGCAAAGATAATGAGATGGCTGCGATAAACAGTGATAAGGCTGTGAGGTATTGAAGATGCTTGCTGGATACTCGCACTTGGGCAAACCGTAGCTCTAAGGGTTTAATGCATCAGTCCTCGTGAGGTTAATTGAAGAATCTTTAGTATTTTCGTGCTAGGTCAGGTTAGAGGTATTACTCCCTGACTGCATCCAAATTATAAACACTACAATTATGAAACAGGAATCTCTCCGATGGCTTGTAGTCTCAGCCTTGCTTATCTCAGCCTGCATAAGCGGACAGCAATCGCAGGAACATTGCCAAGAGCAAATGGTTTTGATGGATTTGTACAGGCCTGTTCGATCTAATATGGCGGAGTCCATGCGACAAGTGTCAAACGAGGTGGAGTTAAGAAGTTTGAGTGGACAAGCTCAGACGCTAGCCCCGAACGCTATTTATCGTGTGAGAGGGTAATCCGCAGCCCTCCAGTACTACAAATCCTACGGAAAGGTTCCAATTAATTGATTGATTATGGAAACGCATAAGCTTTATACAGTCTTGAGGGTTGCTATCGTTGTGAGTTTCTTCTTCTTGTTTCTGGGTTCTAGGTTCGAGCTGTGGTTTAGGGGCTTCGGTGTCGGGGTGCATATAACCTGTTGGTTCTTCGTTTGGCTCTTTGAGCTGATGTATAGGCGAGACCAGCCCTATGCTAAGGTCCGCCTAATCTTGGCGCCTATCGCTATGGCTTATATTATTTGGCTGGAGTACATTCCTACGGAGCTATAGCCCATTGCCCACTAACCACTGCCCACTAACCACTACTATATACTACCTTTGTGGGCATGGTACAAGATATAACGATCCAAGACTACATATACGACCTGCCTGAGGAGCGTATCGCTAAGTACCCGCTCGCTAATAGGGCGGACTCACAGCTCCTCGTCTATCGGCAGGGCGAGTTGCATTCGCAGCGCTTCTATCAGCTGGGAGCTCAGCTTCCCCCTAGTGCAGTGCTCGTGCGGAATAACTCACGTGTGATACATGCCCGTCTACTCTTTAGGCGAGAGACGGGTGCTCAGGTAGAGGTCTTCTGTCTAGAGCCTCTAGAACCGACCAGTTACGAGCTATCGCTGCAGAGCCACGAGAGCTGTGTGTGGCACTGTATGACAGGCAATGCTAAGCGCTGGCGAGTAGGGGGCGAAGCACTCACACGCCAGCTGGAGCTACCCGAGCTAGGCGCTGTAACGCTCCGTGCCGAGCGCATGGCGCATGATGCTGTGCGCTTCGTGTGGGATAATCAGCGCTATAGCTTCGCTAGTATCCTCGATGCTATGGGCATTCTGCCTATTCCGCCTTATCTCAATCGTGAGACAGAGGCGCGGGACGATGAGACCTATCAGACCGTCTATGCTCAGCCCGAGGGCTCAGTGGCAGCCCCTACTGCAGGCTTGCACTTCACGCCCGAGCTGTTTGAGAAGCTAGAGTCGCAGGGGCATCAGGTGCTTGATCTGACGCTACATGTCGGTGCGGGGACTTTTCGCCCTGTCAAGAGCGATACGATAGGCGAGCACGAGATGCACCGAGAGCTGATAAGTGTTTCACACAGCTTGCTGGAGTCGCTGCGTGAGGCTCTGGGGCATATCGTGGCTGTAGGGACGACGAGTGTACGTAGTCTAGAGAGCCTGTATCACCTCGGCTGCAGGCTGCAGCGTGAGCCTGAGCTTAGCCCTATGGAGCTGAGCGTGGGGCAGTGGGCGCCCTATACGGAGGACTATGTCTGGCCTACAGCGGAGGAGGCCCTCAGGACACTCCTTATATATATGGAGCGCCATGGGCTAGAGTCCCTCAGCTTTCCGACGGCCATTCTGATTGCCCCAGGCTATACCTTCCGGATGGTGTCTGGGCTAATCACCAACTTCCATCAACCACACAGCACCCTGCTCCTGTTGATAGCGGCTTTCGTAGGCTCAGACTGGCGTCGTATATATGACTATGCGCTCGCCCACGATTATAGATTTCTGAGCTATGGTGATAGCTCTTTGCTCTTGCCTCAGTTTTAGCTCTTGAGGGGCTATGCCCCTGCATTGATGGGCCTCAGGTGTAGGCCTATGCTGATGTCTGTATGGTGGCGCTGTAAAGTTTTTTTGTCGGGCACTTGCACGATTAAGAATTATGTCGTAACTTTGCACTCGCAATTGAGGTCAAACAGGCCTCAACGGCTCACAAGGCTGGCCCATTCGTCTATCGGTTAGGACGCCAGATTTTCATTCTGGAAAGAGGGGTTCGATTCCCCTATG
>JAXFXP010000065.1:0-5301 GCA_034091595.1 Porphyromonas sp. | reverse complement strand
GGGTCCTATAGCTCAGTCGGTTAGAGCACCTGACTCATAATCAGGGAGTCCTTGGTTCAAGCCCAAGTGGGACCACAGAATGGATAAGTCCTAGTAGTTCGTAGAGCTACTAGGACTTTTTATTTGCTCTATGTACTGCCTAGATGCTTCGGGCATCTGCTATTCACACTCTCTGTGCCTCTTTTGCGTACTCGTTTGCTGTAGTACTCTGGCAGTGATACTCCCTTTATTCGGTCATATTGTCTTATGATTCGCTTGTTTGATGCTCTGTTTTCGGCCATTGTGTCTTCTTTTGCCGTCTGACCTAGGCTTTGGTGTTGGACTTGCAAGGCTAGAGGTATAAAACAAATAAAAGAATACAGACCATGAACATTAACAAGTACACAATCAAAGCACAAGAGGCCGTACGCACAGCTGTAGACCTCGTACGCAGTTATGGTGGGCAAGCTATAGAGCCTAGCCACCTGCTGCAGAGCTTACTGGAGCTAGAGGGTAGTCCGCTACGCTTTTTGCTCGCCAAGTTGGCTATCACATCAGAGCCTCTACTTGATGAGGTTAAGCGTAGTAATGCCTCGCTGCCCAAAGTATCTGGGAGCGAGCCCTACCTCTCTAGGGAGCTCAGCGAGCAACTTAGCGATGCCGAGGAGCTCGCACGTAAGGAGGGCGATGACTATGTAGCCGTCGAGCATCTCTTCCTAGCCCTAGTGCGGGGCAAGGGGCAGACGGCCCAAATGCTCCACGCATTAGGAGTTAACGAGAAGGGCCTCCGTCAGGCTATCACCGAGCTACGTGGTGGCGCCAAGGTGAGTAGCCAGAGTGCCGAGGACCAGTATCAGGCACTAGAGAAGTATGCTATCAATCTCTGTGAGCGTGCCAAGGCGGGTAAGCTAGACCCTGTTATTGGGCGAGACGAGGAGATACGCCGAGTCCTGCAGATACTCTCACGCCGCACCAAGAATAATCCTATCCTAATAGGTGAGCCGGGGGTAGGGAAGACCGCTATTGCCGAGGGGCTAGCACACCGCATCGTGCGCGGAGATGTCCCCGACAATCTGCGTAGCAAGCAGGTATATTCGCTAGATATGGGTGCCCTTATTGCTGGGGCTAAGTACAAGGGCGAATTCGAAGAGCGCCTCAAGAGTGTTGTACAGGAGGTGAGCCGTAGCGAGGGCGAGATAATCCTCTTTATCGACGAGATTCACACGCTAGTAGGAGCGGGTAAGAGTGAGGGGGCTATGGATGCCGCTAATATACTGAAGCCTGCTCTAGCTCGTGGTGAGCTACGCTCGATAGGTGCTACTACGCTGGATGAGTACCAGAAGTACTTCGAGAAGGATAAGGCCCTAGAGCGCCGCTTCCAGATGGTAATGGTAGACGAACCCGATGAGCTAAGCTCTATCTCGATCTTGCGTGGTATCAAGGAGAAGTATGAGCAGCACCACAAAGTGCGTATCAAAGATGATGCTATCATCGCAGCCGTACGCCTCTCGGATAGGTATATCACAGACCGCTTCCTTCCCGACAAGGCTATTGACCTGATGGACGAGGCAGCCGCTAGACTGCGCATGCAGATGGACAGCCTGCCCGAGGACCTTGACGAGATAGCACGCCGCATCAAGCAGCTAGAGATCGAGCGCGAGGCTATTCGCAGAGAGCAGGATACGGCCAAGCTAGATGCCCTAGCTCGTGAGTTAGCAGAGCTCAAGGAACAGGAGTCTGAGCGTATGGCGCAGTGGCGTAGCGAGCAGGAGCTGATAAACAACATTCAGGCTTGCAAGGGAGAGATAGAGGCTCTACGCTATGAGTCCGAGCGTGCCGAGCAGAGTGGCGACTATGCCCGTGTGGCTGAGATACGCTATAGCCTAATACCAAAGTGCGAGGCGGATATGCAGGAGCATCAACGGGCTTTGGCTGAGGCTCAGGGGGCCAACTCTATGATACGTGAGGAAGTAGAGGCCGAGGATATTGCCGAGATAGTATCACGCTGGACGGGCATCCCTGTCGGTAAGATGATGCAGGGTGAGCGCGAGCGTCTGTTAACACTAGAGGACGAGCTACATAAGCGTGTAGTAGGGCAGGAGCAAGCCATACACGCTGTAGCCGAGGCGGTGCGCCGTAGCCGTGCAGGCCTTAGTGACCCACGGCGACCTATTGGTTCGTTTATCTTCCTCGGGACAACCGGAGTGGGTAAGACGGAGCTGGCCAGGGCCTTGGCAGAGGTGCTCTTTGATGATGAGACGATGCTGACCCGTATCGATATGAGTGAGTATCAAGAGAAGTTCGCTGCGACGCGCCTTATTGGTGCGCCTCCAGGATATGTGGGCTACGAAGAGGGCGGACAGCTTACCGAGGCTGTAAGGCGCAAGCCCTACTCGGTCTTGCTCTTCGATGAGATAGAGAAGGCGCACCCCGATGTATTCAATGTCCTCCTGCAGGTCCTCGATGATGGCAGGCTGACAGACAACAAGGGCCGTACGGTGAACTTCAAGAATACGATTATCATCATGACGAGCAATATGGGTAGTGATATTATCCGTACTCGCATGGCTGAGCGTACCGAGGCTAATAGCGAAGCCTTAGCTGAGCAGACGGCTAGCGAGGTCTTGGGCTTGCTCAAGACGGTGATGCGTCCAGAATTCCTCAATCGTATCGATGAGACGATTGTCTTCACCCCGCTGAATAAGCAGGAGATAGAGCGTATCGTGGCCCTACAGCTCGATAGCACTGTGGCGATGCTCCGTGAGAATGGCGTTCAGCTGAGCTATACGCCAGCGCTCGTAGCACATATTGCCGAGGAAGGCTTCGACCCCGAGTTTGGGGCTCGTCCTGTGAAGCGTACTATACAGCGTGGTCTACTGAGCGAGCTTAGCCGCAGTATCCTATCGGGCAGAGTACAGTCTGGGCAATCTATTGTGATGGACTATGAGCCTGGGCAGGGCTATAGCTTCCGCTCCGAATAGGCTATATCACATACCCAAACAGATAAGACAAGGGCTGTGCAGGGCAATACTCTGCACAGCCCTTGCTGTTGCTGGGGGACCTATCTATATAGGTCTCAGAGGAAGACGATGCTATAGTCATCGAACTCTAGCAAGCCGAGCTCGTAGCACGCTCTCATTTACTCGGCCGCCCCCCTACGAGAAGCCCTGAGGGCTCAGCTAATGAGCTAGGGGCGAAGTCGGCTAGGGCGCTGGAGCTATGCCACAGCGCACCACTAGCCTTATCTAGGAACTACTGCTAGTTAGTACTCTATCCCCAAACCGCCTTTTGATTTCGTCTCGGGTAGTTGTGCTGAGGCTTGTGCATTTCAAGAACGCGTAGTTTCCAACACTCGTTAGTCCCTCAGATAGCTTAATCTCTGTGAGGCTTTTGCAGTGCGAGAACGCCGATTTCCCAATGCTCCTTAGTCCCTCAGGTAGCTTAATCGCGGTGAGGCTTGTGCATTCATAGAACGCCTTGTTCCCAATGCTCGTTAGTCCCTCAGGTAGCTTAATCGCGGTGAGTCTTTCGCAGTGGTAGAACGCCTCGTTACCAATGCTCGTTAGTCCCTCAGGCAGCTTAATCGCTGTGAGGCTTTTGCAGCACGAGAACGCCTCGTCTCCAATACTCGTTAGTCCCTCAGGTAGCTTAATCTCTGTGAGGCTTGAGCATCCACCGAACGCGTGGTCACCAATGCTCGTTAGTCCCTCAGGCAACTTAATCTCTGTGAGGCTCTCGCAGAGGTGGAACGCCGAGTTGCCAATGCTCGTCAGGCTCTCAGGTAGCTTAATCTCTGTGAGGCTTTTGCAGAAGTAGAACGCATCGTCTCCAATGCTTTTTAGGCTCTCAGGTAGCTTAATCGTGGTGAGGCTTGAGCAGTCCTTGAACGCACGGTTTCCAATGCTCGTTAGTCCCTCAGGTAGCGTGATAGACTTGAGGTCTGGGGTCGAGATCCAGTCTCCTGAGAACGCCTTGTCGCAGATAACCTTTACGCCATAGGGGACGGTGTAATGCTCTAGATCTCTCGGAGCTTTGAGTAGCCTTTTCCTGTCGGAGCTGAGCTTAACTCCGTATTCATCAGTATAAGCCTCGGCGAGGTCTTCCTTCCTAACATCAGTAGATAATACCTCTTCGACTTGAGGTTTCTCGTGGTGAGAGGTCGCAAACTCCTCTTTGGCTAATGACTTTTGTTGATTCATAATTGGTGAGAATTATAATACAAGAACCTAGATAGAGCAAAGATACACCTTTTGAGAGAACGCACCAATAGACAAATTAAGGGCTGTGCAGAGCAATACTCTGCACAGCCCTTGCTGTTGGTTTAGGGGGCTATCCTTAGCCTAGATAGGCTGTTAGCATCCAGGCATCCTTCTCCTGCTCGGCGAGGAAGTCGCTTAGTAGTGCCTGTGTTACCTCGTCATCGGCATCGTCCGCTAGCTCTAGCGCAGCACGCTCTAGGGCGATGAGGGTGCGGTAGTTGTCTACGATCTCGGGGATGATCACCTTAGGGTCGCTAAGGAGGGTAGTCTCCTTGATCTTGCTCTGCGTCAGTAGCACACTGAAGCGATTTTCGGGCTGTACCCCTAGCTGTAGCAGGCGCTCTGCTAGCTCGTCGATCTTCTCGGCAGTCTTGTCGTACATATCCTCGAAGGCAGCATGTAGCTGATAGAACTGTGGGCCCTTGACGTGCCAGTGGTAGCCACGTAGGTTGGTGTAGTACACCTGGAAGCTAGCGAGTAGCTCAGAGAGTGCTGCTGTTACGCCAGCGAGCTTAGACTGGTCTAGGCCAGTTACGTTCAATACATTGCTCATTGTCTTATGCTTATTTAGTTTGTTACACTACAAAGGTACGGATAGATTTATAGGTAAACCAAAAGATTATGAGTATATATTGATAGTTATAGTAGATTTGTGGTTTGTGCTCTAGGCTTTAGCCCGTATATGCTCCAGCACGTAGCTAGCGATATGAATACCGAAGGTCGCAGGCATATAACTAATAGTGCCAGCAGTACTACGCTTGCAGCGCTCGCCCTTTACCTCTACGATGGCTTCATCATCGGCTAGTTCGCTAGAGAAGACTACGGGTATGCCCTTTTTGATACCGAGCTTACGCAGTCTTTTGCGCAGTGCTCGGGCGAGATTGCAGTTGTAGCTACGGCTTAGGTCGGCCTGTTGCACTAGGGCGGGATTACGCTTAGCCCCTGCACCCATCGAGCTTACAATCGGTAGCTGATACTCGTGACAGAGGCGAATGAGGTGTACTTTGGGGCTTAGGGAGTCGATGGCGTCCACAACGAAGTCGTAGCGCTCGGCCTGTAGGAG
>JAXFXP010000064.1:0-6365 GCA_034091595.1 Porphyromonas sp. | reverse complement strand
AATGCTGTCTAGTTCTGCAAGGGTTAAACCCAGTACAGGTCGCCTAGCAATACCCTGTTCTTCCTCTACACCGACCAGAATATAGCCACCCCCAATGTTGTCAATATCATTGGCAAAGGCACAAATGGTTCGATAGATCTTATTCGGATTCCAACCTCTCTTAAACTCGATGCGATTGCTCTCTATCTTTTGCTTATTCAGCAGGTCCTCTATGTTTATTGGTATTGCCATACTATGGGGGATTAACGCACGCACAACCTATCGAAATGAGGCTTAACCATACAGCAGGGTGGCTGAGCAACATCTCTATCTGTTGTCATTCGATACAAAGTTAGCGAATAACGGACTTATCCCAAAGACGCTAACACTCCCCCATTCCCTCCCGTCCCTAGATTCTGTGTATCTTTGTACGTTATTAACAGCTAAGATACTATATGAACGAAAACCTGACAGCGGACTCTAAATCCGCCCAGTCATCAGCCGACAAGGCACTCTATATAGAGACCTACGGCTGCCAAATGAACGTGGCCGACAGTGAAGTCGTAGCCTCAGTAATGCAAATGGACGGCTACCACCTAGTAGAGCAGGCTGAGGAAGCCGATGCCATATTCATTAATACCTGCTCGGTGCGTGACAATGCCGAGCAAAAGGTCCTCAACCGTATAGAGTACTACAATAGCCTGCGTCGCAAAAAGCGCCGCAACCTAGTACTCGGCATCCTAGGCTGTATGGCCGAACGCGTCAAAGAGGAACTTATCGAGAAGCATGGCGTAGACCTCGTAGTAGGGCCCGATAGCTATATGGACTTACCCAACCTAGTAGGTGCCGTAGAACGTGGCGAGAAAGCTATCAACGTAGAGCTATCGACCAGCGAGACCTACAAAGATGTGATGCCCCTGAAGATGAGTGGCGTACACATCTCGGGCTTCGTATCTATTATGCGTGGGTGCAACAACTTCTGCTCCTACTGCATCGTCCCCTACACGCGTGGTCGTGAGCGCAGTCGCGAGCTAGAGAGCATCATCCGTGAGGTCAAAGACCTGGAGAGCAAAAACTACCGTGAGGTAACGCTACTGGGACAGAACGTAAACTCGTACAAGTACAGCGATGGCGAACGTACCTGGGACTTCGGCGACCTACTGTCAGCTGTGGCTGAGGCCGTACCAGGGATGCGTATTCGCTTTACTTCTCCGCACCCCAAGGACATGGATGACAAGGCCATCGCCACGATGGCCAAGTATCCCAACATCTGCAAGAATATCCACCTGCCAGCACAGAGTGGCAGCAACAAGGTGCTCAAGTACATGAAGCGAGGCTATACCCGTGAGTGGTATCTAGAGCGTGTAGCAGCCATACGCCAGGCAATGCCAGACTGCGCCATCAGTAGCGACCTCTTCTGTGGGTTTCACAACGAGACTGAGGAAGACTTCCAAGAAACCCTTAGCCTAATGCGTGAGGTTGGCTACGAAGCTTCCTTTATGTTTAAGTACAGCGAGCGCCCTGGCACCTATGCAGCCAAATACCTTGCAGATAATGTCCCAGAGGAAGTAAAGCTACGCCGCCTGCAGGAGATGATAGATCTGCAGACACAAATATCACTGCAGCGCAATACCGAGGACATAGGCAAAACAGTAGAGGTCCTCGTGGAGGGATTCAGCAAGCGTAGTCGCGAGCAACTCTTCGGCCGCACGCAACAGAATAAGGTTGTAGTCTTCGACAAGCAAGGCTATCGCGTAGGCCAGTTTGTACAAGTCCGTGTAGAGAGTGCCACTGCAGCGACACTTATTGGTAAACCCGTACAACCCGCAGAGGGCTATATAGCCCCCGAGGCATAAAAGGGACGAAAGGCTGTCGCACCCGACTTCAAAACAATATCGGGGCGACAGCCTTATTATTATATATGAGTGTATCCTCTATAAACATAGCGCCCCGTCCGCTTGCCCTCGTCCTATGGACTGTGCTGGCTACCAGTACGCTCTCTGCACAGACAGAGCGTGTGATACGTATGCCCTATGCCGATCATCGCCCGAGTTATATAGGCCTGCAGGTCGGTACACACTTAGGCGGTATAAACCTCCTCAACACAGGAGCCAAGAGTGCCTCTAACGAGGTGCTGTATGCCGAGCAGGCAGGTTATCGCATGGGGCTAAGCATAGGCATTGTCGGCGGGCTAGTACTACAGCCAGGTTGGGAGCTACGTGCTATGCCCACACTACATATCGGGGATAAGCTTATACGCTACAGCGATGGTGTAGAGGAGGTCGAGCGCCTCCGCCTCTCCTCCACTAGCCTCACGCTACCGCTACAGCTCAAGTGGGCTGCCACACGAGAATACAATATACGCCCTTACCTAGCCCTAGGACCCTATCTAGGTCTTAACCTCAGTGGTCGTGCAGGCGATGTGCTACGGCCACAGCCCCTAGAGTTAGGCTTACATACCTCCCTCGGCTGCGACCTTTACCTCGGACAGGTCAAGCTTTCTCCCGAGCTCAGCTACTCTTATTCCTTTGGTCAGGCTATTCGCCTAAACCGCCCAGAGCTAGCGGGCGACCCACGCCTGCGCTATACCGAGGCTTTGCGCTCTAGCCACAAGCACCAGCTCACGCTATCGCTCCACTTCCAATAGTTTCCCCACAATGTCCAGCAAAAAACAACTCTACCTCATAGATGCCTACGCGCTTATTTATCGTGCGTACTTCCCTTTCGACAGACGTCCACGTCTCGACAGTAAAGGACGCAACACTAGTGCTGTCTACGGCTTCATCAACGTACTCAACGATATTCTCAATAGCTTCCGCCCTGAGCATATTGCGGTAGTCTTCGATCCCCCTGGAGGTAGTTTTCGCAATGAATTTTACCCAGAGTATAAGGCCAATCGTCAGGAAACACCCGAGGCAATAAAGTTCGGAGTCCCCTACATCAAGGACTTCATAGAGGCTATGAATATCCCCGTAGTGGAGGTCCTCGGCTACGAAGCGGACGACGTCATCGGGACGCTCTCAGTGAAAGCTGAGGCCGCAGGCTACGAGGTGCTGATGGTTACCCCAGACAAGGACTACGGTCAGCTCGTTACGCCCAACGTGAGTATACTGGCCCCCATCACAGGCGGAGGTTATGAAGAGCTAGGAGTCAGCGATGTCTGCGCTAAGTTTGGGGTCAAAGAGCCCCGCCTCGTTATCGATGCTCTCGGCATTATGGGTGATACTGCAGACAACTTCCCGGGCATCAAAGGTATTGGACCTGCCGGAGCCGAGAAGCTCCTAGCCGAATACGGAAGCTTAGAGGGGGTATTAGCTAATGCCGATGCCATCAAGGGCAAAGTGGGCGAAAAAGTACGAGCAGGCAGAGAGGATGCTCTTATGGCCAAGCGCTTAGCGACCATAGCCCTAGATGTCCCCATCGAGCTAACACCCGATGCCTATGCACGCAGGCAGCCAGATATGGTACGCGTTACGGCTATCCTCAGCGAGCTGGAGCTACGTCAGCAACTACAGCGGATGACAGCTCTATACAAAACGGAGCCTAGCACAGATCTTTTCGACCGGGGCTTCGGGGGCGAGGAGCCCGACAATTATGAGCCTAGCAGTTCTCCAGACGAAGACGATAACACAGGTACTGAGGCCAGCACAGGCTATAGCCCTAGCTACAAAACCTACGACCTACTAGAGGAAACGATGGAGCGTCGTTTCGTGGAGCAACTATCTAGCGCCCAGACTTGCTACGTCTATGCTCTCGTGCACGGTGCGGACAGCATTGCCCAGAGCATTCTCGGTCTAGCATTTACGCTAGACGAGAGCCCCGAGGCTTATCACTTA
Organism: Porphyromonas sp.; assembly: GCA_034091595.1. Classification (GTDB taxonomy): domain Bacteria; phylum Bacteroidota; class Bacteroidia; order Bacteroidales; family Porphyromonadaceae; genus Porphyromonas. The sequence goes on along the minus strand of JAXFXP010000064.1, from coordinate 2,550 downwards.
GTGATGCAGGAGTCTGTCTTTGCCCAGCCACGCCCGGTGCTAGAGCGTATTTTGCGAGCCATGCCCAGTACCCTGAAGCTTGTCGGACACGACCTCAAGAGCCTCTACCTAGCTGCACATCACTACAGCCTAGGCCTCCCCTCTACGATGGAGGACATTATGATAGCTCACTATCTACTGATGCCAGATATGAGCCATCACCTACCGGGACTATCGGCACGCTACCTCAAACACGAGCTGATGAGCTGGGAGGAGCTTATAGCCCCACAGAAAGCAAACAAATTTACTCCCGAACTACTTGGCCCCGAGCGCTTAGCTGATTACCTGTCTAGCCGTGCTGTAGCTAGCCGTGCACTCTATGGGCTCTTCGTCCCCGAGCTAGAGAAGCGCCAGCAATATCACTTATTTCTAGACCTAGAGATGCCCTTGATGCCCATCCTCGCCAAGATGGAGCTCGCTGGGGTACGCATCGACCAAGAGGAGCTAGCCCGTCAGGGTGAGGCGATGGAGCTAGAGCTAGCCTCTATCGAACACGATATCCATTTACTCGCAGGACACGAATTCAACGTCAATAGTACCCGTCAGGTAGGAGAGGTTCTCTTCGAGGAGCTAGCCCTTGACACCAAGGCTAAGAAAACCAAGACAGGCATCTATACTACCAGCGAAGAGGTGCTAGAGAAATATAGGAGCAAACACCCTATCATCGGTAAGATCCTGGAGTACCGTGGCTATCGCAAGCTACTATCGACCTACATCACGGCTCTACCTAGTCTCTGCGACTCTGAGGGGCGTGTACATACCTCTTTTAACCAGACCGTTGCTGCCACAGGGCGCCTATCGAGTACTAATCCGAATATACAAAACATACCTATCCGTACTGAGCGAGGGCGAGCTATACGTGCTGCCTTTGTCCCCAACGAGGGAGAGGTTTTCCTCTCTGCCGACTATTCACAAATAGAGCTTCGCCTAATGGCTCACTTTAGTGAAGATTCGGCACTGATAGAGGCCTTCCGCCTTGGCTTAGATGTCCATCAGGCTACTGCCGCACGTATCGCTGGTGTAAGCCTAGACGAGGTAGACGCCAATATGCGCCGCAATGCCAAGACAGCAAACTTCGGCATTATATATGGGGTGAGTGCTTTCGGCCTAGCCGAGCAGCTCGGGACGAGCCGTACCGAGGCCAAGCAGCTCATCGAGGGCTACTTTGCCTCCTACCCTGGTGTCGCCACCTATATGAAACAAGTGGTGGCCGATGCGCGTGCCAAAGGCTACGTAGAGACTATAGCAGGGCGTAGACGCTACCTCAGCGATATAGATAGTGCCAACGCTGTAGTGCGAGGTTATGCCGAGCGCAACGCTATCAACGCCCCTCTACAGGGCACAGCGGCCGATATCATCAAGCTAGCCATGATTGCTATCGACCGAGAGCTGAGTGCCCGTGGTCTCAGCGCCAAGATGCTTCTACAGGTGCACGACGAACTCAACTTCAGTGTCCCTCCCTCGGAGCTCGATGAGGTCATAGAGCTCGTCAAACGCTGCATGATAGAGGTTGGCAAAGACCTGCGTGTCCCTCTAGAGGTCGGCATCGGCACCGGACATAATTGGCTAGAGGCACACTAAGCTCACCTGCACACATACGCACAACGCCAGATATATTGTAACTTTGTGTTATCAAATGATAGAGCATGAAGAAAGGAATAGAGATTGACGTTGCCCGTATTATTGCGGAGAAAAGCGGCAAGCGCCTACCGGCATGGATAGCGCGCCTCGTGCAACGTCTCATCCACGAGGACGAGATTAACGACATCCTGCGCAACTATGGACACCTACAGGGCCTTGACTTCCTGCGTGCCCTTCTTCAGGATTTCGGCACTACGGTTACCTGGCGACACGCTGAGCGCTTACCCCAAGACGGGCGGGCCATCTTCGTGTCGAACCACCCACTGGGGGCTATCGACGGGATAGGCATCACCTACCTGCTGGCAGAGCACTACGGACAAGTGCAGTACCTCGTAAACGATATGCTCTATTACCTGCAACCTTTGCAGTCTGTATTCCTGCCAGTCAATACCTATGGTAAGCAAAAGAAGGAGAATATCGAGCGTATCCAGAAGGTCCTAGCAAGTGATGTCCCCGTGGGTACTTTCCCCGCAGGTTGGTGCTCGCGCTACCGAGATGGTAAGGTACAGGACCAAGACTGGAAGCAGAGCTTCGTCAATATGGCTATTACCCACCAGAGGGATGTAGTACCTTTGCACTTCGTAGGGCAAAACTCTAGGCACTTCTACCTCATTGATAGACTGCGCAAGGCTCTAGGCATTAAGTTTGACATCTGCACAGCATTACTGCCCGACGAGATGTTCCGAGCCAAGGGTAAGCACTTCGAGGTCATCGTGGGGGAGCCCATCCGCTGGCAAGACTTGGCCGAGGAGGCTGGGCGTGCCCAAGAGAAGGCTGCGCACATACGTGCTATTTCATACGGACTAGCCCACGAGGGCTAGCTGACACAGTGACACATTAAATATTATGAACACAATTGCAGAGCAGCCT
>JAXFXP010000063.1:0-10096 GCA_034091595.1 Porphyromonas sp. | reverse complement strand
ACAAACATATGTTGCAAGGGCGATGAATAGGATGTCACACAATCTATATTTACAGCGGCCTAATACGCGTGGATCTGGGATAGTCTCGAAGTATTTCATGCTTACAAAGATAGCGCTTGTATTTTGATGCGGTTGCCCTGTGAGACATTAAGCCATTGTAGGGAGCAAAAAAATTCTTAGCTTTGCGGTACCAAAACCAAAACTTAATTAGCAGAAGTATGGATAGAAATCTGCGCCTACTACCCAAATGGAAGATTTGGGGCTTTACTCTATGTTGTATATCCGCATTGTATAGCTGCCAGTGGCGAGCTACTCAAAGTACTGAGCCTATGACAAGTGTAGAGGTGGATTCGGTGGACTTTGCTTTCCCTGTTCGCTTAGATTATGCCAAGTGTGTAAAGGTAAATAACTACCCTAAGTACAAAGAGCTTATACTTTTTGTACCCGGTAGCCAAGACACATTAGCTACCTACATATTATATCCTAGGCATGGTCAGAAGCCTCAGAGGATCAGAGCTACAGATATTGCCATAGCTGTTCCCGTCCAGCGTATAGCATGCTTTTCTACTCCACAGATAGGTCCGTTGCCTCTTCTAGGAGCTTCGGAACGTTTGGTCGGTGCTGGCGCTCTAGAAAATATCAATAGCCCAGAGATACGTAAGCTTATAGATGATGGGAAGGTAGTAGAGATAGGGCGCGGTATGAGCGAAAATAAAGAGCTTATACTGATGTCGCGTCCGGAAGTATTGCTGCAGGATGTTTCCCAAAAGGATGAGCAGGACCAAGAGTACGTCAAGGCAGGCATTGCGCCAGTACTATTCAACTCGTGGAAAGAAAAGAATTTGTTGGGCAGAGCAGAATGGCTCAAAGTATCGGCTATGCTTTTGGGGCTCAATCAGCGTGCGGACTCATTATTTACCCGTATTGAGCAGGATTACCACGAGGCTAAGCGCATCGCTGCTCAAGCCTCAGATACCATCCCCATACTATATGGTTTAGATTACAAGGGTATGTGGTATATGCCTGGGGAGTATAGCTATCCGACAGCGATGTTTAGGGATGCAGCCCTAAAGTACGATTATATCCCAGGTGAGGTAAATAGTACTCCCGTGAGTTTCGAGTACGTGTTCAGCCGGCATAGACAGGCCAAGATATGGATTAGCGTAATGACAGGTAAGATATATACCAAGGCTGATTTTATTGCGCTTAATGAACGTTATTCCTATTTCGATGCAGCCAAGGAGGGTGGGAAGATATTCCTAGATCGCAAGCGTGTCAATGAGTGGGGTGGCAATGATTATTGGGAGAGTGGCCCTTACCGCCCAGACCTTATTCTCAAAGATCTCATCAAGATGACTCGCCCAGAGTTACTACCCGACTACGAACTATACTACTTCATCCAACTCAAATAGTCCATCATATGCGTCAGCGGCTCATATTTAGTCTTCTGCTCATTGTGTTAGCGCTTCTACTCATACAGGATATCATATGGGGAACTGTGCATATCTCGGCGCATGAGGCTTTGTCTGCCCTTGTCTCTGGTAGCGAAGAGGACACAGTTGTTTACTTGATACGTAATTTCCGATTACCTAAGGCTTTGACGGCTATACTGACAGGTGCGGGCATATCTACTTGTGGTTTGATGATGCAGAATCTATTTCGTAACCCACTAGCAGATACATCTATACTAGGCATCGGTAGCGGAGCGGGTGTCGGGGTGGCCTTTTATACGATGGCCTTTACTCTTTTTCCTTCTGTAGGGCTAGGTGCAGGAGTCCTAGATAGCTGGGGCTTGGTTTTCTCCGCTTTTGTGGGCTCCTTGGTCGTGCTTTTGATTGTAACTTTCGTAGCCTCTTGGCTACGTGATATTATCTCTGTGCTCATCGTTGGGGTTATGATAGGCTTTATCGCTAGCTCATTTATCTCTATCCTCCAATTTCTTAGTGACGAGGAGACCCTAAAAGGCTACTTACTCTGGTCTTTTGCCTCTCTCTCTGGTATTACCTGGAAGCAGCTCTATGTCCTAGCACCCTCTGTCCTATTGGGGCTTGGTATTGTCTATATGATGCCTAAGTATATGAATGCTATGAGCCTCGGAGAAAGCTACACACGTAGTGTGGGTATCGATCCCAGGACAGTCCGTCTGGTTATTATCCTGACGACTAGTTTGATTGGTGGGGCTATCACAGCCTTTACAGGACCGATAGCCTTCTTGGGGATTGCTGTGCCTCACTTTACTCGCATGGCTTTTGCTTCGTCGGACCATCGGGTATTGATACCTGCTACGATGTTAGTCGGAGCTACTTTAATGCTGGCCTGCGATATACTGACGCAGATACCAGGCAAGATGTTGGTCTTGCCTATCAACGCCATAACCTCGCTTATAGGTGCTCCTGTCGTGATATTTGTAATCACACGTAATAGGCGGAGTCGTACAGTCTTTAACTAGGTGTTATGGGGAATAAAATACTAGAAATAGATAGTCTAAGTACAGGATATAAGACCTCATGCGGGTGGTATCCTATCTCTACGAATCTTAGACTAGATGCTTGCGCTGGAGAGCTAGTTATGCTTATGGGGCCCAATGGCTCAGGTAAGTCGACGCTTATGCAGACCATAGCAGGCCTTATACCGGCCCAGTCGGGAGAGCTTAAGATCTCGGGCATCTCTATGCATCAGATCAAGCACAGCGAGCGAGCCAAACTGATGAGTCTAGTGCTCACAGAGCGCCTAGACCAGGGTAATCTCTGTGTCTGGGATGTGGTAATGACAGGGCGCTACCCTTACCTAGGGATGCGTGGGCGCTTACGTGCCGAGGATGTAGAGATATTGCAGCATTGTATGCGCATCTGTAGGGTGGAGTCTATGGCTAATAGATGTCTCTCGGAGCTTAGCGATGGTGAGCGCCAACGTGTGATGATAGCTCGGGCTTTGGCACAAGAGACACCTCTGGTGATACTAGACGAGCCTACAGCACATCTAGACCTCCCTAGCCGTCTGGAGGTTCTGACGATGCTCCGAGATTTATCGCGAACGCTAAACAAGTGCATCTTGGTGTCTACCCACGAGCTAGATTTAGCACTTAGATGGGCTGATAGGGTGTGGCTGTTCGACAAAGAACATAGAGTAGAGTCTGCGGCTCCTGAGGACTTGGTACTCACAGGGAGTATTGAGCGCGTCTTTGGGAGCGAGCAGTTGCATTTCGACGAGCTGCGTGGAGAATTTCGCCTTATTACCCAGCAGCGGCAGGCTTTATACTTGTCGGCCGAGGGCTTGGCTCGCTCCTGGGCTATACGAGCCTTGCAACGGATGGGCTACTCTGTTGTAGAGACATCAGATGCAGAGCTTCCTAGTGTCGTGGCAGAGCCTAATGGCTGGCGTTTGGTGCATATGGGTGTAGAGCAGATTTGCTCGGACTTTTGGTCTTTACAGCAGGCCCTTAGGAAAGTGTTATTCTCTTAGGTTTTAGTCTATGAATTATCAAATAGTATTCGTAGTAGATGCCCATACGCACCTGCCATCTATGGAGCATATACAACATAGACTCTCGTTATTGGGCGCAGATATAAAGGTGCAAAAAATAAGTACTGCGACACTTGATGCTACGGATATCTCAGAGCCAGCCTGGACGAGTTTGCAGCGAGCAGACTTCGTTTTACTCCTCACTCATGGCAGTGTTGCTTACTTCCGCAAGTTTATACTATTTTGCGAGTGTATTGTACCTAATTGCTTGGTCTTTATGTACAATAGTATGGCTGAGGAGATGCAAGAGATGCTGCGCTGGTGCAAGCTTTCGGATGGCGATAGGCTTAGTCTCATTAGGTATATACGTAGTCGTAGTGAGGAAAACCTGCTGCAGCTTTGCCTATTTGTTGCCGCTAGATATGGTGCTAGTAGATTACCCTACGAGGCGCCCATTCAGCCAGAGTGGGACGGTCTATATTTTTCCGAGGGCGAGAGCATAGAGTCTATTACGGACTACAAAGAGGAGCTAGCCATAGCCAAGGCAGAGGGTGCGCTTATTATAGCCGTATTCATCCCTTATTATCTGTACGTAGAGCGCAATCTGCAACACATAGATGCACTGATAGCAGAGATGAAGCGAAGTGGGGTCTTGCCCCTTGTTGTATACTCCTCAATGACCAAAGACTCTGAGGTTGGTTCGCGTGGTATATACTCAGTTATAGAGGATTATTGCTATCATAATGGGGTGCTACTTCCTGAGGCTATAATCAATACTTTGGGCTACTCTCTAGGTATTTTTGAGGGGGTTAGCCCTGTATGGCAGTGTGCGGAGGGTGAGATTAATCCACTCAGAGAGATGGATATCCCGATCATACAGGCTTACCATACGCTCTATACTTCGGTAGAGTGGCGAGAGCGCATAGAGGGGGTAGATGCCAGTAGTTTGGTAACCTCCATATACTACCCCGAGTTTGATGGGCAGATAGATGGCTATCCCATCGGGGCCAAAGATGAGACAGACCCTGAGCGTCAGCGTATCGTTCCCCTCTACGAAGGGATAAAAACTGTCGCTAGTCTAGTCAAGCGTTGGGTTGCCCTCAGGCACAAGCCTAATGAAGAGAAGCGTATAGCCCTGATATTGCATAATATGCCTCCGAGAGCTGATATGATAGGCTCGGCAGCTGGGCTTGATACGCCTGCCTCTATGTACGAGATATTACAGCTACTCCAGGAGATGGGCATTTGCTGCCCTCATAATTTCTCTAGTGGTAATGCTGTAGTACAGGCTATCGCAGATGGCCTGACTAATGATGATACGTGGCTCAATGATAAGGAGGTACTAGATAGGTCTATTGATAGGATTACTGATACTACCTACAAACATTGGTATCAAGATTTGCCCAGCTCTGCACAAAGCGCTATAGAGGCCGATTGGAGCGAAGCTCCTGGTACATTCAAGCGTGTAGGCCAAGTCTTACCCGTACCAGGGCTCTTACTGGGCAATGTTTATATAGGTCTACAGCCCCCTAGGGGTTACGAAGAACATGCCGAAAAAATATACCACAGCCCCACAGTAGCTCCTCCTCACTTTTATCAGGCTATCTATTTCTGGATACGGCATTGTTTCGCAGCAGATGCCATTATACACTTAGGCACTCACGGCTCGCTCGAATGGCTACCTGGCAAGGAGAAAGGGCTGAGTGATGCTTGCTTCCCCAAGGTGAATATCGGTGATCTCCCTCATCTATACCCCTATCATACCACTGTTATTGGCGAGGGTATACAGGCTAAGCGACGCTCAGCGGCAGTACTCCTGCATCATCTAGAGCCAAGCTCTACCGAGGGCGGTACTTACGATGAACTGAGCGAGCTCGATAGCCTAGTGTGTCGCTACCTATCGGCAGAGCTGAGTCTGGCCCAGAAGGCTGTACTCAGTGAGCGTATAGAGGATTTGAGCCATAGTTTATCTATCGACAAAGACCTAGAGTATATTCATCATAATCTTTCGGGGCAAAAGGAACGCATAGAGGCACTACATGATTGGCTGGGTGTCCTCAAACGCTCTATGGTCAAAGACGGGCTACATATATACGGACAAGCTCCATCAGGGGAGCGCCTGAGCAACTTCGTGCGTATGATGCACCGTTTACCCTTGGGAGGATACCTAGGCATTGAGGAGCTTTTGGCGCGATACTATGGCTACGATTATGAGCGACTCAGACGAGAGCCACACAGGCAATGGATACAGGGCGAGACCTCTGTGATGGTTTTAGATCGCATTACGTCTGTCGCACGCTCCCTATTCGAGCAACTATTAGAGGACTCTAAATTACTAGAGGATGAAGAGGCTTTCTACGGCATCTTGAGAGCGGGAGAGCAGACCGTAGGGGCGGAGATTTTATCCCTATTGCGTTTTTCGCAGAGTGAAGTGCTACCACGACTGCTACGTACTACAGATGAGCTGCATAATCTAAGACGAGGGCTCTGCGGTCGCTTCGTCCCTCCCCGCAAGGGTGGTAGCCCTACACGGGGACACCTAGATATCTTACCTACGGGCTGCAATATGTACGCAATTGACCCCAATGAGTTACCCTCTCGGGCTGCGTATGATATAGGGGTGCGTCTCGGAGCGCGATTGCTAGAGCAGTATCAGCTACAAACAGGCGAATATCCAGAGAGCTTGGCTTTCGTACTCTACTCCGGAGATCAGATGCGGACGCATGGAGAAGATATTGGTGAAATACTCTGGTTGATGGGTTTGCGGCCTCAGTGGCTTAGCCCAAGCTCCGATAGAGTCGTTGGTCTGGAGCTCATACCCCTCGAGGAATTGGGTAGACCTCGCATAGATGTAGTAAGTCGGATATCTGGCCTACTACGTGATACCTTCCCAAGTATTATTAATCTACTGGACGATGCCGCCAAGATGGTGGCAGTATGCGAGGAGAGTACGGAGCAAAACTATATACGTAAACACTTCCTAGCAGATCTGCAGGAACTCAGAGCGCAAGGCATAGACCCCAAGCTAGCAGAGCAAGAGGCATTGATACGTGTCTTCGGCTGTCCCCCAGGGAACTATGGCGGAGGCGTGGATATACTCATAGAGAGTAAGGCGTGGCAGGAGACAGGTGATTTGGCTACTACGGCTATTACCTGGGCAGCACACGCATATAGCAGAGATACACATGGGCAGGTGTCTAGAGACAATCTGATGCGTCAACTCAGCAAGGTAACAGGCACTGTTAAGAACGAGAATACCATAGATTTTGATCTTTATGATGTAGATGATGAGTTTATATATCACGGAGGGCTGATAGCTGCCGTTACGGAGTGCAGTGGACGTAAGCCTCTATCTTTTTATGGCAATAGTAGCGACCCACGCTTTGTAGAGGTGCGTAGGCTCGAGGAAGAGAGCGCTCGCATCCTGCGTTCACGCCTGCTCAACCCTGTTTGGATAGAGGGACTCAAGCAGCATGGATATAAAGGAGCTCAGGATATAGCCTACAATATGGATAATGTTTTCGGCTGGAGTGCAACAGCTGGAATCATTGACGACTGGGCTTATGAGGCTCTAACAAAACACTATCTAGGTAATCAAGAGAACCGAGAGTTTATACAGGACAATAACCCCTGGGCCTTACATGCCATTGCAGAGAAACTGCTAGAGGCAGCACAGAGAGGCCTGTGGAAACAGCCTAGTGAGGCCGCTATGGAGCTGGTGCAAAGCGTCTACCTCGATAGCGAAGGTTTACTAGAAGAAGGGGGAAGAATAATAGAGGAGTAAAGCTCAGAACGTATACTCTATCACGAGCAACAACGAAATATTATCAATTACTATGCAACGCAACTATTATCCTTTTGCTGCCATCGTGGGGCAGGAGCGTATGAGACTCGCTCTATTATTGAATATGATTTATCCCCAAATAGGCGGGGTCTTAATCCTCGGAGAGAAGGGTACAGCCAAGAGTACTATTGTCCGGGGACTATGTGGTTTAGATGCCTCAATGAGTGTCGTCGAGCTACCCATATCGGCCACAGAGGATAAATTGGTGGGGAGTATAGATATAGAGCATGCCATACGTACGGGCGAGACTCGCCTCGAACCAGGCTTATTGCATGCAGCCCATGGCAATATTCTCTACGTAGATGAGGTCAATCTGCTCGAGGATCATCTGATAGATATTCTCTTGGACGTGTCTGCCATGGGGGTAAACTATATAGAGCGAGAGGGCATATCTTATAGTCATCCGTCCGAGTTTGTTCTGGTAGGGACTATGAATCCCGAGGAGGGCGAGCTACGTCCTCAGCTCCTCGACCGTTTTGGTCTGTCTGTGCGGGTCTGTGGAGAGAGAGACATAGAGCAGCGCACAGAGATTCTACGCCGTCGGTTGGCCTACGACCGTTCTCCTGAAGACTTTATCTCTCGTTACGAAGAGGAGCAGAATCGTTTAGCTGAGACCATTAAGCGCGCCCGTTTGTTGCTCCCAGAGGTATCTTATGGACAAGATATACTCAATCTAATAGCCCGTATTGCCATTGCACTAGACGTGGATGGGCATCGCGCAGACCTTACCTTGCTCAAAACCGCCATAGCACTCACGGCCTACGAGGGGCGTGTCGTCGTAACGCCAGAGGATATTTATAGGGCCTCCGAGCTGGCTCTGCCTCACCGTATGCGACGTTTGCCTTTCGACTCTGCTGATTTTGGTGCAGATGATATGCGTCATTTGTGTGAGTCTATAAGCTAAGGTATATTATGCGTCTATCCGATATTATAGCACAGCCACAGGCGATAGAGGCGGTACGTATCGCCCTATCCTCACCCTATCCGTGTAGCTTACTTATCAGTGGCTCACTCGGTACAGGTAAGAGTGCTATACTCTCGGCTATACACAGGCTCCCTCTAGGGCGAAAAATCATCTCCTTACCCTCTACCCTATCTGCCGAAGATTTTGGGGCGCATGGAGACTGGGAGCAAAGCCTAAAGTCTGGGCATCTCATCTATCATCAAAGCCTAGAGGAACGGCTATTGGGCTCTGTTATTCTGATAGATAATGCTAATATGATGGCTCCAGAGGTGCTGGCAAGGCTTCTAGATATGCAGGCCAATAGCCCTCATCAACAAGCTATTTGCCTCATCGCTGCAGTCAATACGGCTGAGGGAGGTCTGAGGAGTACCTTGCTCGACCGTTTTGACTTGTACGTGTCCTTATCCAGGCTAGACACGCCATTGGCACGCATGCAGATATTACGGCAGAGAGCACGTGTAGAGCTTAGTGCACAGCAGCCCGATGAAGATACGGCTCTATCTATAAATGAATGGCGAGGCCTATGCCGAGAGATAGAACCCCAAGAGTGTGATTATACTTTGGCTGCCGAGCTCTGTCGTCAGGCTTCGGTCCTAGGGCATCGTGCGGATATAGCCCTATTGCGTGCTGCCTCTGTGTATGCGGCTATGCAGGGGCGTAGGACGCTCATAGCGGAGGATTTTGAGGCTGTCCGAGACTTGGTCTTGGGTCATCGCCTGACCAATACACAGCATCCGGATGAGCAGCCAGACAATGGGCCTAGCGAAGAGGAGTCTATGCCCCCAACACCACAAGAGCAGGAGGACGAGAGCAGGACAAACACAGAGACCCCTCCCGAGAGAGAAACTGAGGCTACTGCCTCCTCGGATGGTCCTAGCCATGGCGCTGCACAGGGGGTGATACAGGAGCAGAGAGAGGATATAGCCATGCTTGGATTACAACAAGACCCTGTCGGTATGCTCGCTCGGCAAAGCAAGCAGTACACGGGCTTCGGATCTCGACTAAAAAGTTTGAGCGCTAGCCCCCGGGGGAGATATTACAAGCCGACAAGCCAAAACCCTAATGCGCAGTATAAGGTCTCTCTGCTGGCTACACTCCGAGAGTCTATTCCGTATCAGAAGCAACGTAGACGCGAGGAACATTCGGAGCTTGCCATCCTTATCAAAGACTCGGATATAAGGTACAAATTGTGTCGTAGGCGTACAGGGTATCACATCCTTTTTGCTGTCGATGCTAGTGGTTCTATGGGAGCGAAAAGACGTATGAGTAGAGTCAAAGGACTAATCATAGAGCTTCTGCGCAGAGCCTATGAGGAGCGTGACTATGTGGGCTTACTGACTTTTCGTGGGGATGAGGCCAACCTGCAGTTGCCCTTGACCAAGAGTATATCTCGTGCTCATAATCTGTTGCAAGAGCTACATACAGGGGGGCGTACTCCACTATATCTTGGCCTGAAACAAAGTTTAGAAGTACTGAAGCATACAGCTAAAAAGAATAGAGGTGTTAGTCCTGTCTTGGTGCTTGTAACAGACGGACGAGCAACCTCTCGTTACGTCGGGGAGAACAGCCCAGAAGTACTGCGAGGTGTTGGAGCAGATCTCCGCAAACTAGGTACCAAAATTGTAGTAATTGATAGCGAGGAGGGATTTATACGTATGCGTAAGGCTCAGAGCCTCGCTGAGCTCCTCTCAGCTGAGGCGTATTATTCTATGGACGAACTTGTATATCAAGACGAAAGATTCATCACTAGCTCCTCTGCTAGGAGGAGATAAAATATCTAGATCTTATGGAAAAGATAGAGTTAAAAGAGTACTTATTTACAACAC
>JAXFXP010000062.1:0-6433 GCA_034091595.1 Porphyromonas sp. | reverse complement strand
ATGCGTCTCTATGACTGGGAGCAGTGCCGAGGGGGGCGACATCACAATTACAGTAAGAGCGGTGAGTATGTGCGAGAGTTAGATCTGATTAGTTCGAGACATAGCCAACTCGCCCTCTGCGAACCAGAGGATACCCGAGAGATGATAGCTGCAGGGATTAGGCACGACTATAGTATGGGCTATATGGACGCCCCGGGTTTTCGCCTTGGGACCAGTCGACCAGTGCGCTTCATCAATCCTAATACTCGTAGTTTGACGGTGCTCGTGATGCACCCCCTAACGCTTTCGGCTGCATCTATTGCTGCCGATGATATCCTTGGTAGAGACGAAGAGCGTGCTTACGACTTTGCTATGAGTATGATTGCAGAGGTGAGGCGCCATGGGGGAGAGTTGAACCTCTCCTGGGGTAACGAGTACTACTCGCATAAACTACACCCTTGGCTGGGGCATTTATACGAACGTATTATCCAGCAGCTGCTCTATACGCCAATCAAGTAGGTGTTACTTTATGGCTATTACACTAGTAAACTGTTGCACAGTCTCCTAGTGCAATAGAGAGCCGACGGAAAGCTCTCTCGGCCTCGATGCCGGAAGGCCTAAATGAAATAGTCCCCAATGCAAGATGTCTTGCATTGGGGACTATTGGTTCTAGCTTTAGCCCAGGAGGTTACTGCTTGATGGCGAAGCTCTGGCCCTTGAGGCGCTTCCAAGCTCCGCGTGTGAAGTCAGGTACTTCTACAGGGGCAGAGTTATTCTCTAGAGAGATACGTGTTAGCTCAGCCATCGAAGACCATTCAGCTAGGTCGTAAACGTCCATATCCAGTGGGAGACCATTCTGTAGACAGTAGATAAGACGGTAGTCCATGATAAAGTCCATACCACCGTGTCCACCTACCTTCTTGGCTTTCTCTGCGATATCCTTCGTGATGGGGTGCTGATACTTAGCCATTAGTTCCTTGCGAGCTTCGTCACTAACGAAACCGTGTGCTTTGAGGTCCTCGTGGTTGGCTACAGCCTGCTTATTCTCCTCAGTAGGGCGTAGGCTGATGCCAGGCACGGGATACTTGTTGGCAAAGCCGTCAGTCCCTGTTAGCTGGAACATACGGTCGTAGGGACGATACGAAGCCACGTTGTGCTCTACATAGATAGTCTTACCCTTGTTGGTCTTGATAAGCGTGTGCGTTACCTCGCCATTCTTGAATTCTCCAACGGGAGTGCCGCGCATCTTCTCGATGTACTTGGGGATGGTAACAGCAGGTACATCCATAGCCACTAGGTAGTCCATCTTGTCGCCACGGTGTATGTCCATAGCGAAGCACACGGGACCAAGGCCGTGCGTAGCGTATACGTCGCCACGGTTTTCTTTGTTGAACTGGAAGCGCCAGTCCTTGTCGTAGCTAAGCCAAAAGTCTTCAAGGTTGTGGATGTAAGCACCCTTACCGCTTACGACCTCACCGAATAGCCCTTTCTGAGCCATGTTGAGTGCTGTCAGCTCGAAGAAGTCGTACACGCAGTTCTCTAGCATCATACAGTGGCGCTGAGTACGTTCGGCAGTGTTGACAACATCCCACGCTTCCTTGAGCGTCATAACGGCAGGTACTTCGCAGGCAACGTGTTTGCCCTGCTGCATAGCGTAGATCATCATAGGGGCGTGGCTCTTCCAGTCCGTAGCGATGTAGATAAGGTCTATATCTTTGCGCTTGCAGAGCTCCTTCCATGCTTCGGTGCTACCACTGTAGCCTGTAGCACGAGCCTTGCCGTGTTTCTCTAGAATCTTCTGGCTTTTCTCTACACGCTCTGGATATACATCACAGAGGGCCTTGATCTCTACTCCGTCAATCTGAGAGATACGATCCACGGCTCCAGGGCCACGCATACCTAGGCCAATGAAACCCACACGCACTACTGGGATAGGGTCGTGTTTGAGGGCTAGTACATCCTTCTGTCCCTTGGGACGTACGGGTACTGGTGTTTTGATCATGTACGACTTGGTCGCTTGGCTACTCTTGGCTTTGCTGCGCTGAGCGTCCAGAGTAAGGCTCCCTGTTAGGAGCGTCCCTGCTAGAGCAAGGAGTGAAAGTAGTCTTGTAGCTTTCATGTACAATGGATATAGGTTGATATTTATAATTCTCTTGTCTAAGTTCCTTAGTTATATCAATGTTTGAGCCTCACAAAGCTAATGAAAATAATCGGAATTAGGCTGTAACCTAACAATTAATCAAGCGCTGTGCTTTAGGCTTATCCGTAAGTAGACTTTTGTCTAGAGCTAATAGTCATAGGAGATTTCCCAGTCTTGGCTCTTATTGACCATCCCACAGGCCTCGATCATCTGCATATCTTGCTTGGCTTGCTGGCCTATGGTGGTCAAAAGATCGCCTGTTATGGCACTGTTGATACCGCAGTATATAGCCTTATGCTGGGTCTCTAGGCTAAGCTGTGCTCTGCCGCCAGAGAAGCGGAGGTAGGCTCTAGGATTAATAAGGCGAAAAATTGCTATTGCAGTCAGTATTTCTTCTTCGCTGAGGGCCTTGCTTTCGCCTAGTGGGGTGCCTGGTATAGGCTGTAGAATGTTGATGGGTATGCTGAGAGAGCCTAGACGATTGAGGTAAAAAGCAAGCTCTACACGTTGCTCGGGGCTCTCGCCCATACCAATAATGCCACCACTGCAGATACGCATACCTACACGGCGTGCAGCCTCTAGGGTACGTTCCTTATCCTCTTGTGTGTGCGTGGTACACAGCTTAGCGAAGTAGCTAGGGGCAGTCTCCACGTTGCAGTGGTAGGTCGTTACTCCGCTCTCGAATAAGGCTTGTAATTGATGCTCGTGTAGTAGACCGAGTGAAGCACAGCATTTGAGTTTAGGATTATCGTGCTTAATGGCACGGTAGGTGTCGGCAATGAGGCTAATCTCTTTGTCAGACTGTCGCCTGCCACTAGCCACTAGGCTAAATCGTTGTACTCCTTGCTGGCGATTGTAGCGAGCCTGAGCCACACATTGACTAGCAGGTATGAGGCCGTAGCGTTCGGCTCCCGTTGCATAGTGAGCGCTCTGAGCGCACCACTTGCAGTCCTCGGGGCAGTTGCCATTCTTGGCGCTGATAATCGAGCAGGTATCGAAGCTGTTACCCATAAAGTGCCTGGTGACACGATGTGCCGCATCGTAGAGCGCTTGCTTGTCTGGGTAATTAAGTAGCTGTAGTGCTTCCTCTGGTGTGATGGCACCTCCTGAGAGAATGCGTTCCTCTAAAAGTTGTATCATAATAGATTGGACTGGGGTTATGTAAAGAGAATACCCCATTGACACCCTAATATGGGAGCAATGGGGCATCTGTTTAAGTGATAATAGTACTACTTAGCGACACGCTCTAGCCACTTAACCATGCTGAGCATTACCAGCATTGAGAAGATACAGGCACCTGCGAAGCAAGCCCATACCAACCAGATGTCGAGAGCATCATAGAGGATAGTGCCGACGAAGAGTAGCGAGTTGCCGACAGCGGTAGCGCAGAGCCATAGCCCCTGCATAAGCCCTTGGAGGTGAGGTGGTGCTACCTTAGATACGAAGGCAATACCTAGGGGAGAGATGAAGAGCTCTGCCAGCGTCAGGATGAGGTAGGTAAGGACTAGTAGCCATGGTGTAGCCTTGGCGAAAGCCACAGCAGTACCGGCCTTGACAGCATCCTCACCGATGAGCTTGTAGGCGGGGAGGTCTAGTGACCCCACGGACATCACTACGAAAGCCATAGCAGCAATAAACATCCCGATCACAATCTTCATAGGCGTAGAAGGGTCCTGATTGCGACGCTTGAGGTATGCGAAGAGTGCTAGTACGAATGGAGTCAGCGTAACCACGAAGAATGGATTCACAGACTGGAAGATCTCTGCTCCCTTGAGCTCAGTAAAGCCGAGGTTTATGGATATAGCCGAGAGGTCTACATAGTCGCGAGCGAAGAGCGTCAGCGCTACGCCATTCTGGTGGAACGACATCCAGAAGAAAATCACCACCCCGAATACAGCACAGAGCGCAAGTATACGTTGCTTAATCTCAGAGGCAGACATCTGTATCTCTTCCTTGCTTATCTGTGTAGCGGTCTGCTGCACAGGAGCATCCTTTTGGTCAGCAGGGAACTTAGACTTGTTGGTGATGTAGATGGTCAGAGAGATAAGCATAGCGGCTACTGCAGCCCAGAAGGCATAGTGGAAGCCGGTATTGAAAATCCCGAGGTACTGCTCAGCAAAAGCTACAGCATTGGTCTGTACATCGCCAGTAGCACCTGCTGCCTGTGCAAGCTCTACGAAGTTGTTGGGTATTGTCTGGCCGTTGCTGTTGATTACCTGATGGCAAAGCTGAGGCAGCGAAGCGTCGTACTTGAAGCCGTTGTGCATAACCCACCAGTTGCGAATCCCTACAGCCATAAGTGGTGCGAAAATAGCACCTAGGTTGATGAACATGTAAAAGAGGCTATAGCCAGACTCGCGCTGTGCTCGGTAGGTATCGTTGTCGTACATACGACCGATGAGGGCTGTTAGGTTACCCTTGAATAGTCCATTACCGAGAGAGATGAGGGCTAGAGCTGCGTAGGTGATCCAGAGCCAAGTAGTGTCTGCGCCACCAGGAACCCCTAGGAGGGCATATCCTGCGGTCATTACCACGAGACCCACTAGGATAGTGCCTTTGTAGTTCTTCAGTGAGTCGGCGATAATGCCACCCACTAGGGCTAGTACATAGACGGACCCATAGAAGATGGAATACACTGTACTCGCATACTCTTTACTGATGCCGAACTTCGCTTGTAGGAAGAGCAACAGGATTGCCATCATGATGTAGAAGCCGAAGCGTTCGCCCATGTTTGCGAGCGAAGCTGCTAGCAATCCCTTAGGATGATTTTTTAGCATAGTGATTAAGTTGATTATTTAGTGGTTATTTATTCGTTGGTTACCCGTAGTAGTGCTCCAGAATGTGGATCTAGATATACGGCTGTAGTACTGCCCTCCTTGATGTTGAACATCTTCTTGGCAAGGCTCTGTATCGTCCCTACCTGAGTGATGGGTACACGCTCACGGAGCAAGTTTACTTCTTTGTAGCTGATGCTTAGCTCGGCAGTCCCAGGGAGGTTGTAGACGATGCCATCTAGCTTCTCGCGCTTGGCTCGCTCCTTGGGGTCGAACTCTGGGCTACGCTCTAGGACACGCAAGTCGTAGGTCAAGGGCTCTCCTGATAGATCATTGTCTGGTACGATACCCCACTGCTCAGAGAGACGGAAAAGTAGTCTCCCATTCATATCTGACTGCTCAGGAATAATACGATAGCTTACAGTCTGTACCCTGTAGGTAGTATCGCCTTCGAAGAGTCTCAGGCAACGTTGTTCCTCGGTCTTAAGCTTATCGAGAATAAGGCGCATACTCTCGCCGTCTTTGGGCATCTGGTCTACAGAACCTGATACGATGCTCATGGCGTGCTCACGCACCTCGTAGAGATAAGTCGCAGCGAGCTCGGCACGCTTGCTTTTGCTGACTGCTAAACTGTACTCGCGAGGCAAAGCTGGCATTTGGCGGTCTGGTTGTGGATAGCTCGGAGGGGTGAAAGCTGCTGGTGTAGACGCTGGCTGTGCTGAGCCGTTGATACTATATAGTACCCCATTGGGCATTAGTCCAGCGAAGGGAGCTACCGTTCGCTTGTCAAAGCTTACTACATAGCGCTTAGTCGTATCGGCAACGCCTATAGTCTGTACACGTATATCTAGGAGCTCATACCGGTTGCGCTCCTGCACTGTAGCCTCTTTGCCGAGGTATTTGGCACTCCAGGGGGCTAATTCGCCAGGAGTGAACTGTTTGTGCAGGATAGTAGCGGTAACGATATACTCGGTCTGTGGTAGCGTGTATATTATGCCGTAATCATTCTCGGCTGTAGCGTTGTATCTCTGTATCTGAGCTGTAGCTAGCGTAGATAGGCTTAGCAAGCCGAAGGCTACAGCGCTACTGCGTAACAATTGGGATAGCTTACTCATTATACTCTCAGTGTATAAACAAAAAGGTAGGCAGATACCCCATAAAACGGAGGTATCTGCCTACAAAGATAGCAAAAAAGTCGGCTTTCCCTAATGGGTGTCTATAGTAGACATATAGATGTTTTTAGCTCTTTTGGTTGGGGAGTTGTAGCCCGTATTGCTTACGCGCATCTTCGCGCTTGAGGGCGATGGCAAGTGCTACGGCCAGGAAGCCAAAGACCGCAAATACAGACATCGTGATGCTATAGTTGTTGTATGCTCCGTTAATCTTACCGATATAGACTGGTACGAGGCTGAGACCAATGTTTTGTATATAGAAGATGATGGCATAGGCTGTACCTAGCTGTTTCATCGGTATAATCTTGGGGACAGAGGGCCACATAGCACTAGGTACGAGAGAGAAAGCTACCCCTAGTATAAGCATC
>JAXFXP010000061.1:0-12072 GCA_034091595.1 Porphyromonas sp. | reverse complement strand
GCTGAAAGCATCTAAGTACGAAGCTCACCACAAGATTAGATATCCTCATAAGGGTGGTTAAAGACGATGACCTTGATAGGCTACAGGTGTAAAGGCGGTGACGTCAAAGCCGAGTAGTACTAATAGCCCGAAAGTTTTGCGTGGGTGTGTTGTGTACGTATTGTATGCGATGTTTTCGCAGTTTCTTATACTAGTCAATGGTCGCAGATTTATAGTGTAGCGAGCGAGCTACGGCGAGATATTTTGGTGGTTATAACGTTGGGGATCCACCTCTTCCCATTCCGAACAGAGAAGTTAAGCCCAATCGTGCCGATGGTACTGCGTATAGTGGGAGAGTAGGTAGCTGCCAGTTTTTCGAGAGCCTCTTGGTCCAAGGACCGAGAGGCTCTCTTGCTTTTTAGGGCTTAGTGGGCGGTGGGGCGGTGATTAGTGGGCAGCGGGGGGGCTAGAAAAGTCTTTGGCACTCTGCCCCTAGAGTAGGCAAGATATAGGCTTATCGGGTATTATTGAGTATCTTTGTCGGGCAATAATAAAACAGATATCACAACGACTAGAGATGATGACATCCAAAGAGATAAGAGAAGCTTATAAGTCCTTTTTTGCAAGTAAAGGACACCAAATTGTCCCCTCCGCTCCGATGGTGGTAAAGGGAGACCCAACCCTAATGTTTACGAATGCAGGTATGAACCAGTTCAAGGATATTATCCTAGGTCATGCCGAGATTAAGTATCCTCGTGTAGCAGACTCGCAGAAGTGCTTACGAGTAAGCGGTAAGCATAACGACCTTGAGGAAGTAGGGCATGATACTTATCATCATACGATGTTCGAGATGCTCGGTAACTGGTCTTTTGGTGATTACTTCAAGAAAGAGGCCATCGAATGGGCTTGGGAGTTTCTTACCGAAGTACTTAAAATAGATAAGGAGCGTCTGTATGTTACGGTCTTCGAGGGAGCTGCTGAGGAAGGGCTTGAGCGTGATAACGAGGCTGAGGGCTATTGGGCACAGTTCTTGCCCAAGAGCCGGATTATCGATGGTAACAAAAAAGACAACTTCTGGGAGATGGGTGACCAGGGACCATGTGGTCCTTGCTCGGAAATCCATGTAGATATCCGTTCGGACGAGGAGCGTGTAGCCGTAGACGGTCTGACGCTCGTCAATCAGAGCCACCCACAGGTTATCGAGATTTGGAACCTCGTCTTTATGCAATATAACCGCAAGGCTGATGGTAGCTTAGACCGTCTCCCTAATCATGTGATAGATACAGGGATGGGCTTCGAACGTCTCTGTATGGCTATTCAGGGCAAGACGTCAAACTACGACACCGATGTATTTACACCTATCATCCAGAGTATCGCTACGCTGACGGGTATTGAGTACGGTGCCGATAGTAAGAGTGATGTGGCTATGCGTGTAATTGCCGACCATATTCGCACCATTGCCTTTGCTATTACGGACGGCCAGCTGCCCTCCAACGCTAAGGCTGGCTATGTGATTCGCCGTATTCTGCGTCGTGCTGTACGCTATGGCTACACTTTCCTTGGGCGCCGCGCTGCCTTTATGTATAGCCTGATCCCTGCTCTTATAGAGTCTATGGGAGATGCTTATCCCGAGCTGATAGCAGGGCGTGAACTTGTGCAGCGTGTCATCAAGGAAGAGGAAGAGAGCTTCCTACGTACGCTAGAGACGGGTATCCGTTTGCTTGATCGTAAAATAGAGGAGCTTGGCTCGGGCAAGGCTCTTAGTGGTGAGGATGCCTTCGTGCTCTACGATACTTACGGATTCCCACTCGATCTGACGGCCCTGATCCTAGCTGAGCATGGCCTTGAGTTAGATGAGGCTGGCTTCGATAAGGCTATGGAGGCGCAGCGTGAGCGCGCTCGCAATGCCGCAACATTAGATACTGAGGACTGGCAGGTGGTACACGAGGGTGAAACACGTTTCGTTGGTTACGACCTGATGAGCTGTGATACCGAGATTTTGCGCTATCGCAAGGTAAAACAAAAGAACAAGGAGTACTACCAGGTGGTACTCTCTACGACTCCATTTTATGCCGAGATGGGAGGACAGGTTGGCGATAGTGGCTACCTCCTATGCGGAGAGGATAAGTACGAAGTCTTTGATACAAAGCGGGAGAATAACCTTGCTGTGCACCTAATGATTAAGTTGCCTTCTGACCCAAGTGCGACCATGACGGCTCATATTGATCTTGAGCGTCGTGAGGCAGCCGAAGCGAACCATACGGCTACGCACCTGCTGCACGAAGCGCTACGAGAAGTGCTTGGTACACATGTCGAGCAGAAAGGCTCCTTCGTATCTCCCGAAGTATTACGCTTCGATTTTTCGCACTTTGCCAAGGTAGAAGCCGAAGATCTGCGTCGTGTAGAGCAGCTAGTAAATGCTCGTGTGCGTGCTAATTATACTAGAGAGGAGTATCGCAATGTGCCCATTGCAGAGGCTCAGGCGATGGGCGCTATGGCCCTCTTTGGGGAGAAGTATGGCGAGGAGGTGCGTGTCCTCAAGTATGGGACCTCTGTCGAGCTCTGTGGAGGGACACATGTCTCTGCTACGGGACGCATTGGTTTTTTCCGTATCCTTAGCGAAAGCTCTGTCGCTGCAGGCGTGCGTCGAATAGAGGCTGTAACAGGGAGCAATGCCGAGAAGGTTATCTATCAAGTGGAAGATATGCTCCGCTCTATTAAGGAGCTGTTTGATAACAATCCACAGACGCTGGTAGCTATCAAGAAAACCCTCGAAGAGAATGCCGAGTTGACCCGACAAATGACAGAGGTTATCAGAGAACGGACCTTAAGACTCAAGCAAGCCCTGCTCTCCACAAGAGAAGAGATCGGAGGGGTGAGGGTATTCATTCTACGCCGTGGTACTGCTGAGATTGCCAAGGATATTGCCTTCCAGATAGCAGGAGAGCTTAATGATAGCTTTATCTTTATCGGTGCATTTGAGGACAAGGGCAAGCCAAGCCTAACCCTGATGTTTAGCAAAGATCTCGTAGAGGAACGAGGGTGGAATGCCTCGACTATTCTACGCAATGCGGCTAAACATATACAGGGCGGTGGCGGTGGCCAACCACATTTTGCTACAGCAGGTGGTAAGAACGTTACGGGCCTAGATGCCTCTGTAGAGCAAATGCTAGATGAGACTGTAAAGGCCTAACCCTCTACTACATCATGATAATAGGACATCAGATCCTAGCAAGCAAGGCAAGTTCGTATTTATCGGGCTTGCCTTGTGATGCTTTATACTTCGTCGTAGACGTTGCTACTATTGGGGCCTTACCTCAGGGTTTTGTTACTTTTATGCGGAGTCATCATTATCTAGAGATAGAGATCTCTGCCGAATCTAAAAACGTAGAGACGCTGACACGTCTATGGACTTGGCTGAGCGCTGAGCGGGCTAGTCGTGCGAGTATTATGGTCGCTGTCGGTGGGGGGACGGTCAGCGATCTGGTAGGCTTCGTAGCTGCATGCTATATGCGGGGGATACGCACTGTCAATATCAGCACAACCCTTCTGGCTATGGTCGATGCCTCAGTCGGAGGGAAGACGGGGATAGATTTCGCAGGCGTGAAGAATCTCGTTGGCGCCTTCCACGAGCCGATCGAAGTTATTATAGATGTATCCCTTCTGAATACACTACCACTAGATGAGCTCTACTCGGGTTATGGAGAGGTTATCAAGACGGCCTTGCTCTCGGGAGCTGACATGTGGAAGCGTATGCTACAGATGGGGGACCCTCAGACCTTTACGGAGGTGGAGTGGCTGGAGCTGGTGGAGGCCTGTGTAGCCTATAAGGCAAGCGTAGTAGCTGAGGACCCTGAGGAACGTAGGGGGCGTCGTGCTGTGCTAAACCTAGGGCACACAGTAGCCCATGCCCTAGAGGCCTATAGCCGTAAGCGGAGTGATGCTAAGCCTCTCTTGCATGGCGAAGCTGTAGTCATCGGTTTGTTGGTGGAGGGCTATCTTGCGCATAAACAGTTGGGGCTTGATCTTAAGGTTCTTCGCCAGCTGATGGGCTACGTGCGTGAGCTCTACCCACGCTACGACTATGTGTGCAGGGACTATCCCTCTATCCTTGATTTAATGCGCAGTGATAAGAAGAATGAAGGGCAAGGTATTCGCTTCGCTTTACTCCGTGCTTTGGGTGAGGTGGAGCTATGGACTTCTAGCGGAGATACAGATATAGAGGATGCCTTAGATTTTTATCGAGAGGCCTTTGGTGGATAAGGAATAATATATTATCTTTGCAGTGCAAAAGAGGATAGGGCATAGCCCTGGAGTCTTAAGCGGGATGTAGCTCAGCCCGGTTAGAGTACACGTCTGGGGGGCGTGTGGTCGCTGGTTCGAATCCAGTCATCCCGACTTGCAGTGAGGCCTGCGGTGAACGATAGTTCATCGCAGGCTTTTTCGTTGTATCTGGTTAGGCCTGTGAAGTTTTGGGCTACGGCCGTAGTAGAGCATCCAGTCGAGCAAGTGAAGCATGGCCTTATCACAGATTCTAAAGGCGGCACGCTCAGCAAGTGGAAGCTTGCTGGTGGCAAAAATGAATCAGCCAGATATAAGGCGCTGTCCATCAGACCGCAACCACCTGAAGGATAGTATCGAGACTGTTTCTGATATGAGCTCGCTGATCTGATATATACTTCGTTCGCTTTCCATAGAGCGAGTAGGTATCCCCGAGCTCTCTAGCTTAGTGTGAGGAGGTGCGTATTTGTAGAAATAAAAGTAATTCATTACCTTTGCACCGTGTTTTTCATAGTATTAGATTTAAGGTTATACGGGAAGCTAGGTGCCGGGAGGCAGCTAGCTTCTGTTTTTTAGGCCTATTGCCCCCAGCGTCGACGCTGCCTGTCCGCCATAGTGGCCTCGCTGATATTGCCCTCCTGTGCTTGCCACAGGCGCTTACTTTGTAAGCTGTCGGGCATATACTGTTGATCGACGAAATGTCCCTCGTAATTGTGTGCATAGCGGTAGCCCTCGCCATAGCCCAGATCGCTCATCAGCTTGGTCGGGGCGTTGCGCAGATGTAGCGGTACGGGTAGATTGCCAGTACTGTGTACCAGCTCTAGAGCTGTATCTATGGCTAGGTAGGCGCTGTTGCTTTTCTCGGAGCAGGCTAGATATATGGTTGCCTCAGCCAAAGGTATGCGGCCCTCGGGCCAACCTATACGCTCTAGGGTCTGTGCACAGGCATTGGCCATAAGTAGGGCGTTGGGATTAGCTAGCCCAATATCCTCGGCGGCCGAGATAACGAGGCGACGTGCGATGAATGACGGATCTTCACCACCCTCGATGAGCCGTGCTAACCAATAGAGGGCTGCATCAGGGTCGCTACCTCGTATCGACTTGATGAACGCAGAGGCAATGTCGTAGTGTAGCTCTCCACCTTTGTCGAAGGCGATGGGGTTGGCCTGCACACGGCTACGTACCAGTTCGTTGCTTAGCACCAGAGGATTTTGTGTCGTAGAGTTGCAGACGAGCTCAAGTATATTGAGGGCTCTGCGGGCATCACCTCCAGCCAACTGTACTAGGGCTTCGTGCTCGCCAAGGGTGATTGCACGCTGAGAGAGTATTGTATCTTTCTCTAGAGCGTAGCTGATGAGCCGGATAATCTCTTCATCGGGTAGGGGCTCTAGAGTGTAGACTTGGCAGCGTGAGAGTAGAGGGCGTATGACTTCGAAGCTGGGATTCTCGGTTGTAGCGCCTATCAGCGTGAATGTCCCACGTTCGACAGCTCCAAGTAGACTGTCCTGCTGGCTTTTACTGAAGCGGTGTATCTCGTCTATGAATAGAATGGGCCTCTGCTCCGAACGGAAGATACTTGATTGGCTGCTATGAATTTTATCTATGACTTCACGTACGTCTTTGACACCCGAGTTAATAGCGCTCAGAGTATAGAACTCGGAACCTAAACTGCGTGCTATAATTTCAGAGAGCGTGGTCTTACCGACCCCTGGAGGCCCCCAGAAAATAATGCTAGGCATACGTCCCTGCTCAATCATCAGTCTGAGACTGGCATCGGACCCAACGAGATGCTGCTGTCCGAAGTAACCATCTAGGGTCTGAGGACGCATACGCTCAGCGAGGGGTTTCATATTGCTTTCCATACTATGTTTCATTACGGAGCAAAGGTACGATGAATGCCCTAAAGTGTCTACTCCCTCTGTGAAAAGACAGGCTGTGTTGTCCTTTAGTAGATCTCCACTTGTTCTCTTATTAAGTGGACGATTGTACACCTAATAGTTGTCCACTCATTGGCTCTATATTAGGCCGAAGTTTAGAGTTAGATAGGCTGATTGGCTACATAACTTAGATGTAGATATTGCTTCTCGGTGTAGGACATACCTCAATCTCCAGGAGGAGATAGGTTGGAGTGGAGTTGATATATCTTTAGGCTTTTTGTATCTTTGTTGTGTGCTTACTCTGCTGATAGTAAAGAGAAACGATAGGCTTAGGGCCTCGGATGCAGAGAGGGTATGCGCTTAACTGAGATGAAGTACAAACAATTTTAACCTAAATATGAAGCGTATTATTACAGTACTGGCGACTGGGATACTATGTGCAAGTGGACTCTTGGCTCAGGAAAAGAGTCCGCAGGTACTAGACCAAGCAACAGGCAAAGCCCTAGAGGGAGCGACAATCTCTGTATGGGGACCTGTACGCAAACGTATCCAGACTACTAAGGATGGGTATTATTCGCTAGGTGAACTGCCACGAGGGCGTTACACCATTACTATAACAGCACCGGGCTACGAGGCTAGACAGTTTGAGGTGGTAGATGGCAATCTATCCAAGGGACTGCCTAGCCTTTTGCGTCTTGTGCCCCTTGCCGAGCTGCCCGACAATGATGGAGTGGCTATTGTAGAGGACCTCAGTGAGGAGGGCGGAGGTAGTAGCAGCGAATACGGCTCGCTCCTGACCTCAAGCAGGGACCCTTTCAATGCCTCGGCATCGTATGTATTTAGCTCGGCACGCTTCTCTGCCCGTGGCTACGATAGTCAATACCAGACGCAGCTCCTCAATGGTGTGGCTATGGGCGACCTAAATACGGGTTATTCGCCCTGGAGTCTATGGGGCGGACTCAACGATTTTACCCGCTTGCAGAATAACAGCGAGACGATGGAGCCCCTAGAGCTAACACTCGGTGGCGTAGGGGCTAGTACCAATGTGCAGATGCGCCCCTCGCTCTATCGTAAACAAACGCGCCTAACCTACTCTAATAGCAACCGCACGTACAGCAATCGCTTGATGGCAACCTATATGACAGGTGAGCGTCAGGACGGATGGTCTTTTGCCGCCAATCTCGGACGTCGTACCGGTAATGGCCTCTACTCCTATGTGCGTGGAGTACATTACGATGCCTGGAGCTATTTCCTAGGTATAGAGAAGCGCCTTGACGATGTCAATAGCATTGCTCTTGTAGCTTTCGGGTCACCCACACGACGTGGGGTAGCTAGTGCCTCTACAGAGGAAGCCTATCGTCTCGTGGGGAGTAACTTCTATAACCCTAATGTCGGTATGCAGGCTGGCAAGTGGCGCAATGCACGTGAGCGCGCCAACCACGAGCCTATCATACAGCTGACGCACTACTACAATGACCTTAAGCGTCGTCTGCAGATAACGACGACGGCTAGCTATCGCTTTGGCTGGAACTATGCGAGTGCTCTTAACTGGTACAATGCTCCAGACCCACGCCCAGACTACTACCGCTATCTGCCCAGCTACTTCACCTATATGGCGAGTGAGGCCAATCAAGACCCACGTACGGCCGATATCTATGCTGACCTATGGGCGAGTGAGCGTAATGTGCGCTACATAGATTGGGATAAAATCTATAGCATCAACCGCAATAATACCAGTCCACTATATAGTGCAGACGGACAACTCCTAGCTAGCGGTGCACGCGCACTCTATATGATAGAGCACCGCCATACGGACCAGCGTGAGGGTGCTATAGCCAGTAACTTTGCTTGGACGGCCAACAAGTGGCTACGCCTAACAGGGGGTATCAACTACCGCTACAACGACACGCAGAACTATAGTGAGGTGGGCGACCTGCTCGGGGCTAGCTATGTCTACGATATTGATAAGTTCGCTGAGCGTGATTTCGGAGGCGATGCTAGCAAGGCTCAGATAGACCTTAATAATCCCGATCATATCGCTGTCAAGGGGGACCGCTTCTCTTACGACTACCGTACGGTGGTAGAGCGCTATAGCTCGTGGCTCAATGCTAAGTATTCGCATCGTAAGTTTGATGCCTATACGGGGCTAGTCCTAACGCAGACCAATATGCAGCGTATTGGTAATCAGCGTCGAGGTTTGTTCCCTGACAATTCGTATGGCAAGTCGGATAAGCTCCGTTTCCTAGACCTAGGGCTCAAAGCGGGTATTACCTACAAGATTAATGGACAAAACTACCTCGTAGCCAACGTTGCTTACCTAGAGCAGGCACCTACATTGCAGAGTGTCTTCGTGTCTCCTCGTACGCGTAATACGGCTATCCGAGACCCTAAGAGCGAACAGATACTGGCAGCAGATCTTACTTACGCAGTACGCCTGCCTTGGTTGCGTGGTCGTGTAACGGCTTTCTATACGGATATCAAGGACAAGACTCGTACGATGAGTTTCTATGATGATGCTCAAGCAGCCTTCTCCAACTTTACCCTTATGGGTATCGCTACCCGTCACGCTGGGGTAGAGCTAGGTCTAGAGGCTAAGCTGAGTCCGACCCTGACAGCTACTGGGGCACTTGCCTGGGGGCACTACAGTTACAACAGTAATCCTAGCTACATACAGACGATAGACAATAGTAGTGCTATTGTGGATAGAGATATCGTGTACTGGAAGGGGCTAATGCTCTCGGGTACACCTCAGACTGCCGCCACACTAGGATTAACCTATCGTGCACCTTGGTACGGTACTTTCGGTATTAACGCCAATTATTTCGGACGCAACTATGCGTCCATGAATCCAGTGCTGCGCACAGACAAAGCGCGTGCTGTATTTGGCCCAGAGATTACTACACCTCAACGCCTCAATGATGGCTTTACGATTGATGTGAATGCAGGTTATTCGTGGCGCATTAAGCGAGATGTATATCTGCGCTTCAACCTGACGGTGAGCAACCTGCTCAATAATAAGGGCATCCATAGCTCGGCCTACGAACAGCTACGTGTGCGTACGCAGACAGATGCTGCAGGTGCTACACAGCTTTATCGCCCCTTCGATAGCAAGTATAGCTATATGTATGGCACTACTTTCTTCTTCAACACCTCGCTACAATTCTAATAGAACGAAGACCATGACAAAAAACTCATATCTAGGTGCAGTGGCATTGGCTAGTCTACTAGTATTGTCCTCCTGCACTGACCACAATAGGCCAGATGAGCCTACGGCACGTGTGCAGACAGATATGTCTACAACGGCTACGCATACGATTGCTCAGCTAAAGGCGCTGTACTCTGGTGGAGCTACGACAATCTCTGAGAATGTGGTCGTAGAGGCTACTATGGCAAGTGATGATACCGAGGGTAACCTATACCGCACTGCCTATATACAGGATGCTACCGGTGGTATCGAGCTTAAGCTCTCTCTAGGCAACCTGTCTACGATCTATCCTCAGGGGAGCAAGGTGCTACTCTTTGCCAAAGGGATGACTCTTGGGCGCTACGGAGGCCAAATTAATCTTGGATACGTTTCGCAGAACGAACGTTACGAGACTAGCTTTTATCCAGAGAAACTAGTCGGGGATGTCCTGCGCTTTAGGAGCACAGGTTCGGTTATAGCGCAGACTACTACCATAGCAGGGCTGAGCACAGCTATGCAAGGGCAGCTGATACGCCTAGAGGGTGTACAGTTTCGTGATAGCGATCTAGGTCAGACCTTTGCAGCCCCAGACAACCGCGATACTCAGGGCTACGTAGAGCGCTCGCTTGTAGACCGTACGGGTAAGAGTGTGGTAGTCCGTACGAGCAGCTACGCCAAGTTCGCAGGACGTCAGTTACCCACTGGCTCTGGTAGCGTAACGGCTATACTAACTTACTTCAATACTACTCCACAGCTAGTACTGCTGCGCGAGCGTGACGCTCAGCTGACAGAGGCTAGATTTTAATGAATAAGGACCTAACAAAGGAATACAATAATGTTTGCAAAAATGCACACCAAGTCGCTAACGCTCCTAGCGGGGCTTAGCCTCCTAGCCACAACATTTGTAGGCTGTAAGGACAACGACGATAGCTATTCACGTCCCTCTATAGAGCTCAGCGAGCAGTTAGCAAGCGTGGGCCTTAATCTAACGGCAGAGGGCACTAGCCAACAGATAACTTTCACTGCTAATCGCAAGTGGACGGCCTCTGGGCCAGCATGGCTAGACATCACGCCTTCGTCAGGCGAGGCCGGTACGCACACGATTAGCGTTAAGGCGCTAGAGAACGCAGGTTTAGAGCGCAAGGGACAGATTCTTGTCAAGTATGGCTCAGGCTCACAAACCATTAATGTTGTGCAGGCCGGTACTGGCACAGTCTCTACATCTTATGCTGGTATGCCACTTAGCGAGTTTATTGCCAAGTATGGTGCTGGCGAGGGTGGCGCTGTGTCGGATGACGTTACTTTCCAGGCTGTGGTAATCAGTGACAAGGATGGCGCCAACCTCAATGCGCTCAAAAATATCTACGTTCAGGCTGAGGGTGCAGGTATAGCTGTGCGTCTAGCAGCCAGTAACACTTACCCTGCAGGTACGCTCCTTACATTCAAGGCTCAGGGAGCTACGGTATCTCGCTACAATGGTAGTATGCAGATTAACCTAGAGAAGGGTGGTAGCGTAGAGGATGCTGGGGAACTACGAGAAATCCAGCCTACAGTAGCAACTCTCGAGGATGTATACGCTGGCAAGTATGAGAATATGCTTGTAGCTATCGAAGGCTTGCAGTTTGTCAAGGCCGAGGGTAATCTATATACTGGTACTTATACTACGGCTTACTCTACCCTTACGGACTGTAGTACTAAGCCAACGGACACTCAGCCTCTGTCGCTAGCTGTTACTAAGTTTGCAGCTTTCAAGGATACGCCTAAGAGTAACAAGCGTGGTCGTATCACGGGTATTCTAACGCATAGTGTATCTACATCTGGCATAAAGAACCGTAACATCTCACCACGTACTCTCGCTGACCTTCAGCTAGACCAGGAGCCCTGCACCGAGACGACAACGCCTCCAAGCACGGGCGGTGGTGAGAACCCTGGTACCCCTGGCGGAGGTAGCAATCCTGGTGGCAATACAGGCGGTGATAACCCTGGTACTACGCCAGCTCCTGCTGGTGCACACCCCATCATCACAGCATATGTAGAGGGTAAGAGCTTTGACAAGTATATCCAGATTTACAATCCTACAGATGCTGCTATAGATCTTACAGGCTATAGCCTCCGCTTACAGCCATACAGCGGTAAGAATGTTGAGAGCCAAATTCAAACACTAGCGCTTACAGGCACATTGGCACCGAAGACGGTTATGGTCTTTAAGCATAAAGATGCCTCTAAGTTTGATGGTGTAGCTACGGTGTCTTCGGAGGTATGTAACTTCAATGGTAACGATAACGTTGCCATCTTCAAGGGCGAGGATATTATCGATATTCTTGGGACTTGGGGTGCAGCCTGGGTTACAGCGGAGAAAGCTAGCGGCCTGGGTGTTGACGTTGTATTTAAGCGTAATGCAGCAGTAACAGCTCCTAAGGCTACCTTTGATATGACAGAGTGGGGGGTAACTCCGATTGCAGACTTCGCAGATTACAACTTCCTTAGCAAGCGTCCATAATGACTAAGCTATTATTCAGAAAGAGCATTCTAGTAGCAGGGGTTAGCCTCCTGCTACTAGGGCTTCCTAGCTGTGGCGATAGCGACAGCGTTACGACTTCTAGCGAAGTCCTCAGTACCGCTACTGATATTCGTATCACTGGCGCTGCTGATAGCCAGATACGTACGACAGGTACTGCTGGTGAGAGCTTCTTCGTGAAGGTAAATAGCGCTCAGAGCTGGACGCTAACCTTAGTGCCTAGCAGTGCAAGT
>JAXFXP010000060.1:0-10272 GCA_034091595.1 Porphyromonas sp. | reverse complement strand
ACCTCATCGTCAACCATATGGAGCCAGACCACGGCGGCTCTATCGGGTTACTGCGTCAGCGCTATCCCAACGTAAAGATTATCGGTAATAAGAAGACCTTCGATATGCTCTACGGCTACCATGGCATCACCGAGGGGCTGGTAGAGGTGAAGGCTGGTGAGACGCTCCGTGTGGGCAAGCACGAGTTCACCTTTATGCTAGCACCTATGGTACATTGGCCCGAGGTTATGTTTACCTACGAGTCTACTGAGCGTGTGCTCTTCTCTGCCGATGCCTTCGGCACTTTCGGTGCACTCAACGGGCACCTCTTCGACTATGAGGCCGACCTAACACGTTACCTAGAGGAGATGCACCGCTACTATAGCTGCATCGTGGGCAAGTACGGCAACTTCGTACAGAAGGCCCTCAAGTCGGTCCTAGAGAAGAACCTACCCGTAGACTTCATTTGCTCTACACACGGTGTCGTGTGGACCAAGGAGCACTTCGCCGAGGCTCTAGCTATCTACGATCGCCTCAGCAAGTACGAGGGTGAGGACGGTGTCGTTATCCTCTACGGCTCTATGTACGGCAATACAGAGCAGCTCGCCGATGTAATCGCTCAGAGCCTGGCTAAGGCTGGTGTCAAGAAGATCATCTGCCACAACGTGAGCAAGAGCGAGCAGTCGCAGATCTTGTCGGATATATTCCGTTACAAGGGTCTTATCATTGGTAGCCCTACCTACAGCAATGGCATCTTCTCTCCGATTGAGAATATCATGAACCTCATCCGCCTACGCGAGCTCAAGAATCGTGTCTATAGCGTCTTCGGCTCCTTCACTTGGGCACCGATGGCTGTCAAGAAGCTTGTCCCCTTTGCCGAAGAAATGCAGTGGACTAGCGTAGGACAGCCCGTAGAGATGAAGATGGCTGACCTACCCGCTGTGATTGATGCAGCTTGGCAGCTCGGTCAGGACTTCGCCGAAGCACTCAACAACAAATAAATACCCCAATCCTCAAATCCATGCGACTTATTATCAAGCCCGACTATCAGGGCATCTCTCAGTGGGCTGCAGACTACGTAGTAGCCCGTATCAATGCGGCTAACCCTACGGAACAGCACCCATTCGTCCTTGGCTTGCCTACAGGCTCTTCTCCTCTAGGTATGTACAAGGCTCTTATTGAGGCCAACAAGGCTGGGCGTGTATCCTTCCAAAATGTGGTTACCTTCAATATGGACGAATACATCGGTCTACCCGAAGGGCATCCCGAGAGCTACCACTCGTTTATGTGGAACAACTTCTTCTCGCACATCGACATCAAGGCGGAGAACGTACACATCCTCAACGGCAATGCTCCCGACCCATTGGCGGAGTGTGCAGCCTACGAGGAGGCTATCAAGCGTGCCGGTGGAATCGACCTCTTCCTCGGTGGTATCGGTCCTGATGGACACATTGCCTTCAACGAGCCAGGCTCATCACTCACCAGCCGCACACGCGTCAAGACGCTGACGACAGACACGATTATTGCCAACA
Organism: Porphyromonas sp.; assembly: GCA_034091595.1. Lineage (GTDB taxonomy): Bacteria > Bacteroidota > Bacteroidia > Bacteroidales > Porphyromonadaceae > Porphyromonas. The sequence continues at coordinate 8,761 of JAXFXP010000060.1, read as the reverse complement.
GCCGCTTCTTCGAGGGCGATGTCAATAAGGTGCCCAAGACGGCTATGACCGTAGGCGTAGGTACTGTGATGGATGCCCGCGAGGTACTTATCCTCGTCAACGGCCATGCCAAAGCTCGAGCTCTACAGCAGGCTGTAGAGGGAGCCATCAGTCAGATGTGGACCATCACGGCTCTACAGCTACACCCACACGGCATCATCGTAGCGGACGAGGCTGCCTGTGCAGAGCTCAAGGTCGGGACCTATAACTACTTCAAAGATATCGAACGTGGTAACATCTAATTCCGCTTTCGACGAGTAGAGCTCCGCTCTCAGCGGAGCCAATAACAGCGCCAGGCAGCGTCCCTATATAGGGGCGCTGCCTGGCGGCTTTTTATACCGATGCTAACTCTAGCTATCGGAGACTATTTACGCTTAGGTTTAATCTTCACTAGGCTATCGGGGATAATCTCTGTGGCATAGCCAATCTTCTGAAAGCCTTCGCGAATACGTTCTAGGCTAACCTTGTCGGCATCATACTCTATATACACCTGCTGTAGCTCTGCCCGAGGCTCTACCTTGCGAATACCTTTCTCGAAGCGGATGTAGTTACGAATCTTCAGCTCGCAGTTAGCGCAACTCATCTTAGGCGTAGTGGTAAGTACCGCTGTGCGGACATCCTTGGCCAATAGTGCGCCCTGTGCCATCATCAAGACTCCGAGGGCGAGGACTTTTAGACTTGTCTTCATAGTTCTATCTTATTTGTGCTATTATACCGGTAAAGTTAACGAGATAGTTTGATACGCAGACCTGCATAGACCATAGCTCCGTGCGCAGGCCCCCATACCAAGGTTGGGTCAAAAAACTTACCCCAAGGCGCATCAGCAGCTACCAGTAGAGGATTCTGTCGTCGAGAAGTCAGATTCTCTCCGCCTATATATACAGACCATGAGCGGAAGTAGCGTGTTAGCTGTACATTCAGGTTTTCGTAGGCCGAGTAGTTCGAGGACCAAAGCGCAGCCCCCGTATCATCTAGTCGTGGACGTGGCATACGTCCTCCCCCGTTTAGCTGTAGTGTAGCGTCGATCTGCCACTTCTCCAGAGGCGAGCGATATGTTAGGCTTACAAGACCCTTATAACGTCCGGTTAGTGGGCGCTCCAGCAGTTCGCCTCCGTAATTTGTGCGTACGTCCATATGTCGATACGCCAGCATAGCCTCAAACTGTCGTGAGGGCGACCAGCTGGCCTCCAGCTGTAGAGCGCCAGCGTAGGACTTACCCGCTAGGTTGGTAATATGGTAGATGTCGGGGCGAGTATCCATATCTAGAATAACCTGTCGGTCAAAGAGCGTATGATAATACTCTGCACTAAGCTTTATCTCCTCACCCCACAAGCGTAGGCTACCCTCGGCACTAAGCCCCATCGTCCAGGCTGCCTCCTGAGCAAGCTGATCCACCACTAGACGACGACCACTAGCCAGCAAGTAGTGATACTCTGGCATAGCGAAAACGGTACGATAGCCCCTACCTGCCGAGGCTCTTAGGGTCAGGTCCTCAAGAGGTTTATACTTGAGGTGTAGACGAGGCGTTACAAAGCTTCCGTGCAAGCTGCTGTGGTCGAGGCGCATACCGGTCATCACACTAAGGCCTTGCCCCAAGGCATAGCTGTACTGAGCATAGCCTCCGAAGACCTGCTCCTGCTCCACAAACGAGCGCAGGGGGGCTCTCTGGTCGTGCTCCTCTCGCAAGGCCTGACGATAGCGGTCATGGACGTAGCTGAGACCCGCTGAGAGCGTATGCTCAGAGCCAAAGCTACGCTCGTATATGAGATTAGCATATAGGTTAGTACCCGTAGCATCGTAGGGCTTATAGCCGTAGCTAGCATCCATCGTATTGGATACTAGCGAGCTTATTAGGGCAATATTGCTATTCTTCGCCTCGTCGAGGAAATAAGCCTGCTTGGCGAAGCCCTCTAGACGTGTTGCCTTCAGGCCTATCCGATAACGTTCGCCTGTAGCATGCAGGGGCATCCCATGCTCGGTCTGCCCACTATTGCGTTCCTCTGCTAGAGCACGTACACCTACCTGCAGGATATAGCGAGGGGTCATCCATGCCCAACGATTCTGCGCATTCAGCTGCCGTACCATAGGCTTATCGATGAAGCCATCTTTATTATCATCGTGCTCTGTGAAGTCTTGCTCGTAGTGTAGCATCAGCCCAGTAGAAAGCTGTGCATTCAGAGCTATATTGCCATCTAGATTGGCCTCTACTTTACTGCGGTTATCACCATATATATTAATATTGATCTCCTCGGCACTTTGAGGCTTGAGATACTCTACGTTGATCTGTCCAGTAATCCCTTCGTAGCCATTTTTGACCGAAGCACTGCCTTTAGAGACCTGGATACTCTGCATCCAAGGCCCTGGTACATAGCCCAGAGCGAAAGGTTGTGAGAGGCCTCTCAGGCTGGGGATATTCTCAGCTAGAAGTTGTGCGTAGCCTCCCGATAGACCGAGCAAGCGTACCTGCCTTGCCCCGGTGGTCGCATCGTTATAGTTTACATCTACCGAGGGATTGGTGGTGAAGCTCTCTCCGAGGTTACAGCAGGCAGCACGCTGTAGCTCTTGCTTGCCTATACTGAGGGCCTGGACGATGCCCTGACTACGCATAGTCCCCCTCCGGCTCCCTCCTACGACCTCCACGGTCTTGAGGGCAACGCTATCGACCCTCTCCTGTGCCACCAAGGCTGTAGACAAAGTAACTACACTGGCTGTGATGTACACGAGGGGCTGTGATCTTTTGTAATTCATCTCGTTTTGTCTCCTTACTATTATCCCTAGCAAAGATAAGGCATGCAGAGCCTAACTCTATTATACTATTCTGATGATCTGTTGCATGATTAAGTATAGCTTAGCCTTAGACTACAGAGCATCTAAGCCCTCACGCTGGCGCTCGTCGTGTCTCTGCTCCTGATACGTACTGGCCGTAACCCCTGCTATCTGTTTAAACTGACGAGAGAAGTGCGCGACACTCGAGTAGTGCAGCCTGTAAGCAATCTCTTTGGTAGACAGTTCTCCATACTCTAGTAATTCTTTGGCATAGGCTATCCGCTGCTGAATATAGGCTCGCTCTAGCGTTCGCCCCGTACGAGCCGAAAAAGTACGACTAATCTGCTCATAGCCTTGCCCCAAGCGCTCACTAAGCTCTAGGGAAAGCGCCCGAGGAGGTCGGGGGCTGCGCACTAGCTCGATAAGTATCCTCTGTACCTCTACAACCAAAGCGTCCTCGGGACGCTCCACAAGCGAGAAGCCTAAAGCCTGCAAGCCCTCTACCCAAAGCTGCAATCTCTCTGTGGCAAGAGGCTCAGATAACTCTACCCAGCCCATACCCACTGCTACTACGGGCAGGTGCTGCTGCTCTGCCAACTCGCGCACAGCCATCACACAGCGTGGGCAGACCATATTCTTAATTATCAGTTTCATCTCATCACCTAGTAGAGAGTTCCCTTCGACTCCTCACAATACTATAACCGCCCCCTTATAGCGGGCGCTTCGGCCCTAGCACGGAGTCGCCAGCGCTGTAAGACTAGGCCTCGACCTCCGCTCGTAGTAAGCGCATCCCACAGTAGAGCGAGAATAGCGAGCGGACAGCCAAATACAGCACGAAAGCAAGCCACAGAGCATCCTCGCCCAGCAGCGTACGTGTAGAGAAATAAGCTATATAGAAACTCAACCACGCCAAACATACCGCCTGCATCATCGGCTTGCTCGTAGTCAAACCGACGAACACCCCATCCCAAAGGAAGGCCATAAACGATACCAGCGGTATCAGTACTGCCCAGTGGCTTTTGTCCACGGCATGGGCTACTATGTCCACTTTGTCAGATAGCAAGCCCAGCAAGGTATCCGAGCCGAAAAAATACACCGTCGCCACTAGAGGTGCCATCAGCCCCCCAATCGTGAATAGACTACGTAGCATCTGACGAAGGCTTGCCTTATCCTTAGCCCCATAGTAGCGCCCCGTGAGCGCTTCGCCTGCATAGGCAAAGCCATCCATAAAGTAGCTAAAGGTCAGAAATAACTGCATCAGGAGCGTATTGGCTGCTATGGTCGTCGGGCCGTAAGCGCTACCCGCCTTGATGAAAAACAGATTGATACTACCGAGCATCAGCGTACGCAATAGCAGGTACTTGGCAATATGGATATAAGAGAATACCTCGCTTGCCCCTAGACAATCACGCCACTGCCAAGCCTCGAATAATTCCCGATGACGCCACAGCGCAGTCCCTAGGAGTATAAGCACAGCCGCATACTGCGCAATAACCGTCCCGAGCGCAATGCCCTCTACGCCCATATCGGCCCAATAGACCAGAGCCACCGAGCAGGCGATATTCAGCAGATTGCTGATAATAGTAGTCGCCATAGGCACCACCGTATTCTGCATCCCTATAAACCACGCATTGTACACATAGAGCAGTAGGGCCGCAGGCGCTCCCCAATAGGCTACCCGCAGATAGCGCTCGGCCTCGGGCAATAGACTCGGCGAGCCATCATTGAGCAGACCTAGGGCTAGACTGAGGACTGGCGTCAGGGCGATAATCAGCAGCCCTCCTAATAGGGCTATACCCGTACCGACAGCGAACTGCCTACGCTGGGCCTCTCTATCCCCTCGCCCATAGGCCTGTGCCGTAAAGCCCGTAGTGGCCATACGCAGGAAGCCCCAGAGCCAAAAGGTAAAGCTCACGAGCGTCGCTGCCACAGCCACCGAGGCCAGACTCGTAGCGCCCGCTAGTCGCCCTGCAATAGCCGTATCGGCTATCGACAGTAGGGGGACGCTGATATTGGATATAATGTTGGGTAGGGCTAAGCCCAGTATTCGCTTGTACATATCGTTGGAGAGGAGGGAGCTTGCGCTTAGCGGTTGCTCCGCTAAATAGTCATTATACAAAACAAAGAGAAGTTGCCAAGTAGACAACTTCTCTTCTGAGCCTCTTGTCGGATTCGAACCAACGACCCCGAGATTACAAATCACGTGCTCTGGCCAACTGAGCTAAAGAGGCAAGCGGGTAAGCGATCTATATCGCACCGCTACGACCTAATACCCTTGCTGCGATCAAACCCTGGGGGAGTCAAAGGGAGCTGGTCGTATAGGACTTACCCGACGACAAAAGTACTACAATTTTCCGAACTAGCAATACCCGACAGAGCTCTGCCTCTTATTTTTTTGATGCCAGAAATGATAAGTCGCTGATTTATTTATCATTTACAGAGAAACGGGGGCACTATATTTTTTCTATATCCGTGCTTATACCTAGGAGAAAGTCCAGCTATCAGCCCTGCAAGTCATCACCTAGTAGCAGGCAAAAGACCCACCTAATAGGTGAACACCTGTACACTAACGAATGCATGAGCGAGTACATACTATGTAACCCTCCTACAATTTCATGACTAATAGCGCAGCACCTATAAGCACAATGCCACGCCCCCTCTTAGCTCGAGAAAGCGTGGCACGTAGAGACTATGCAATGGTCTCAAGTGGACTATTGTCGTCCGCGTGGTAATATCAGGCGATAGCCCTGACCACGTAGGCGGATGGTCGTAGCGCTGACAGACTCTACGACGAAGCTATGCTCGCCAGTTTGATATTTGGCATCCAAATGCTTCGCTCTAACATTGAGCTTGATCTGCTCACCCTCTGTAGGGATTGTCGTCAGAGCCACAAAGAGTTGCTTATCCCCCGCCTTAGGCCTAGCCGTGGCATAGAGCGTATAGCCCTGCCCTCGGCGCTCTACAATCAGAGGCGTGGCCATCTCTGCGTAAGGTGTAGAGTTGGTCGTCTTGTAGAAGCCATACTTATCGGTCGTAGTCGTCTGGCGTACACGCAGACTAAGGACCCTAGTCTCCTTACCCTCTGATACGAAGCTAATACGGGCATCCCCCTCGTGTCGAGCCTTTATCTGCACACGCCCATCCTTGGCGATAGTTGCCGACTCTATAGCCTGCTCGGGGTTGTCTAACTGTAGGCTTAGAGCACGCCCACCACCTGTAACACTGACGATATCGGATACTTCGCCTGGCGTCAGTAGCAATTCTGTTTTGCTGAGCGATATATCCGGAGTCTGCACGAGGATATTCAAGCGCCGGCTATGCTCTGCCGTCGTAATCGTAGCATAGGTACTACCCTCCAGCAGGCCCTGTATCTTGAGCGTATCCTTTACGACCGAGACACGGGCGATAGTAGGGTCAGCGACAGAGGCTTCGTACTTCTTATTGCCCCCGCGCAGGATTATCTTCTTCTCGGCAAGTGCTGGCAGGCTTGCCTCTGTATGGTCGGCAGTCTCCCCGATAACAAGTGGTGCTGTGGTATCCGCATCGTTCTGACAGCTAGTCCCCAAAGCGAGGAATAGGCTCAGGGCTGCTGATAGGCCAATTAACTTATATATCTGTTTCATTATCTCTGTGTCTTAGTGCTTAGTTTACGCTTAGGTTGTAGGTCAGTATATATATGCGGTCCTCGCTCTCCTTGACCTCCACCTGTAGGATGTGCTCTCCCCGTGTGAGCGTCAGGGTATTATCACTATTAGGCCTTACGCTTTGTCCGTCGAGGAAGTAGGTAAAGCTGGCCGTATCGCTATGTAACTCATTGTAAAATAAGCCCAAAGAGGTAGAGCAACGGCCATCGCTCTGTACGGTACGGAGGTAAGGTGTACGCCCCTCCTCGTCTAGGCTAGTAGTCAGAGGCTGGGTACGTAGCGTCGTGGTCGTCCAATCCGAAGCAGAGCCGCCCTGTGTTACCTTTAGTTTAACGGGGTAGTCGGTGCCAGGCTTGAGACCTGTAACGAGTTGTCGCCCTGTCGTAGAGGTGTAGGTCTTACCATTTACCTCTAGCTCGTAGCTGGCACCAGATACCGCTGTCCAACTAATCTCTAGCTCTCGCTGATAGCTCGCTGCAGTAGGTGTAGCAGGAGCTGATACCTTGGGCGCCTCTGCCGTAAGCGAGAAGTCGTCTAGGAAGAGACGAGGGGCATCGGAGCCTCCGTTGGGAACATTGATGGCCAATGCTAAGGTTTGAGCATAAGCAGGAGATGAGATAGAGAACTTCACTTGCTGCCACTCGGTCGTCACCTTTACTCCTGGGTATGCTGTAAATTCTGGCTGTGAGGTTTCGGAGCGTCCATTACCTCTCCAAGTGAAGTTGATCGGTCTCAGAGTGCGAGAGTAGGACTCCTTGTCGCCCTTGATCCAAAAACTAAGCGTATACTTGGTGTTGGGCTGTATGCCTTGTATATCTATAAAGCCCTCTGTAGGGTGATGCTCCCCTGGCGAGAATGTAGCACCAGTCTGGTATATCGCTAGGGCATACTGTCCTGAGTGGACCTTGTCACTCCCACTCACCTGCTCTCCTGCGAGGTAGCGATCAATATTCCAGTGCTTGGGACGACCATAGTCATTGAGTTCCTCAAATCCAGGATTGTTAATAAGGTTCTGCCCCTTGCTGATGCCTAGAGGCAAGACAACGAGAGCACAGGCAAGCAATCGCCTGAATGTTTTGTTCATAGATGTTTTGTAGTTTGAGTTTGTTTTAGTGTTATCTAGAATAGATATTTTATTGTAAGCTAATGCCAAAAGGACGAGCTAAGGCCTCGGCCACGTAGGCCAGCGAGCCCTCACGGGTCTTATCCCCTCGCAGGCGCTCTACATCCCACAGCCCCTCGCCCGAGAGTAAGGTCTCGGCTAGAGCTTTGGCATCCCGATACGATAGGTAGGCTTGCCCCTTGTCATCCTGTGTAAATGCAAGGCAGTATATCAAGCCTATGGCCTGCGAGATGGACTGATAGGCGTAGGGCGCCTCTTCGTTTAGGTTCGCTAGGGTATTCGCCCCGATGAGCAAATGGATGGCACGCACGGCGATAGCGCGGGCCAGTTCGTAGCGAATAAGCGCCAGTTCTCGGCGTAGACTGGCGTAGTCGTAGTAACCGATATGGACTCGCCCACGTACGAAAGCCTCGAAGATGGCCTGCTCGCGTCCCTTGAGGAGGGGGATGCCATCGGCTTTGAGCATGGCTCGCCACTGTCTGAAGTTGCCATAAGCCATATCCCAGGCATGCTCTAGAGCTGTATAGTTCTTGCCCGAGAGCAGTGCTAGGTCCTCGTGCTGTCGCTCGACCTCTGGAGCGAATAGTTGCTGCTCGTCGGTATAGACACTGTATAGCTGGTCTAGGTATATCGCCCCCCTAACATATCGGTCAAACACATCCGCCACCACCAAGCCACGAGCATCTACGTAGTAGTGCCTATTACCTATATACCCAGGCGTGCCCGCTACTGCGACAGTATTACGTTGATAGGCTTTCCCCTCACGGCTGAAGCCCGAGATACGAGCCGTTTCGTCTAAGAGCCCCTGCAGGTCTCGGAGTACGTCCTGCCGCTCGCTCGACATCCTCAGAGAGCGTGCCACATAGCTAAGTGGTGCATAGCCCTGATGATAGCCAGACTCGTAGTAACGCATCAGCGTCTGCCAAAAGACCTCGTTACCGACGTTGGCAGGGGCTAGGTACGAGCGATACATCACCCCTAGGGAGCTCTCTAATAAGTCCACCGTACGGTAGTCTACACTCGTAGAGCCATGACGCGAGAAACTATACTGCGGGGCGGGCTCTATCGGATATAGGTATGCAGACTCTACGGTCTGCCCCGAGCGCTCGTCGCAGGCACACATTGCCCAGGCAAGGCCTAGGCTAATCAGTACTAGGATACTTGTTTTTAGTCGTTTCATTAGGGCAAG
>JAXFXP010000059.1:0-4160 GCA_034091595.1 Porphyromonas sp. | reverse complement strand
CCACTCGGGGCTGAGGACCTCGATCTCGTTGCCATAGCTCAGGAGCTCTTGCTGGAAGTCGTAGCTAGGCCGTAGTCTGACGCTAAACTCCGCCCAGTCCTCACCCTCGGCCCGTTTCTTCTGGTTGTGATGTAGGGGTAGGTCCTCTAGATACTTGATGCGTAGCCCGTAGGCCCTGATAACAATTTCCTCTACGGGGTAATCCTCATCGACCATAATGCCGAAGCTATTGTGGAAGTAGTCCTCGGCATCAAACTCGCTTGGGTAAACGAAGAGTGTATCGCTGAGCTCGATATTGGTAACTCTGTCTAGAGCATATATCTTGGGATAACTCCCTCCCGAGGGGTAGGCTACTAGATACCACCTGCGTCGGAAGCTTTTGATGCAGTAGGGGCTTAGCTCTAGAGAGCTTGAGCCTTCACGCCAATAGCTACTGTAGCTCAGGTGTAGTTTTCGTCCGCTCTTCATCGCCTCTATGATGACGGGTAGGTATGCTTCGCCACGAGGTATTGGCTCTATGAGGATACGTCGCTTGAGGGTGCGTCCCTCCTGGACCACTTGTATGGTGGAGAGTGTGGATAGTATCCAAGAGTTTGTGTCGTTGCCCTTTAGATCTTCGGGTGTCTCTATGTAGTATTTGTACCCGTTTTGTTTGTTGCAGAGGATCCTGATATTAAATATATCGTTGATGGCCTCCCGATCGTTGTGGAAGGTGCGCTTCGGATACTCGCTACCCTCAGAGTTTTGGCTACTTCTGAGCCATCGTTCTGCTATGGTTGGGTAGGTACTAGGTCCATGGCGGTAGAGTAGGTCTATGAGCCATATGTAACGTGGTATCTGATTCTTGGCCATATTATTCGTTTGATTGGATAAAGACGCTAATAACCTGATGCCATTCTTCGGGGCTAAAAGCTGCCGAGGGGTGCATCATTCGTAGCAGATGTACTGTGCCACCACCAGCTAAGGGATAGGCCCATCGGTTGTAGTGCTTGCCTGCGACTACGAGGTCCTCGAGGCTGTGCCCCCAGGATGGTAGACTCTCCCAAAGACGGTAGCCCCACACGATGATGCGCTCTGGTTGGTAGCTCTCTAGCAGAGAGGCGAAGGCCTCAGCCGAACGGGCGAAGTCATCCTGCGTGGGGGCCACTCGGGCCTCGCTGAGGGCTACCTGCACATAGTTGTAGAATATTAGGCTTTGCCAGAGCTCCTCCCGTTCAGACAGCGTAAGAGCTCTGCCAGCAAGGGCTCGTTCGCATTTGGTGTAGGTATTCTTATAGGCCTCGTGGGGACTATGAGGATCCCATAGGTCCTCGATAACTTCTCTTGTTAGGCTGCTACGTACATGCTCAGCCGAGGCGCAGTAGTGCGATTCCCCGAGCACGAGTAGTCGCTTGCCAAGTCTGCGCTCGTTGTAATACTTGCCGACCCAGGGGGCAAAGGTGAAGGTATTCATAGTCTTGCTGAATGTCATTAGGGTGAATATAGATATCTTGGCTTATTGGTCGAGGAGAAGCGTGGCTCTATAGCGCCCTGCCGTGCATGCCTTTGCGAGTGCCCGTACACTGGATAGTGAACAATTGTTCACTAGCCAGTGTACGACTGTTCACTCCTTGGTGAACGAGGGGCGCACACGAGCCTTAGGCTAGACAGAGAGATGTGGCGGCACCTTGGGCTTATCTTGGTCGTTGGCCTCTCGGGTGATATAGCGCTTGTATAGCCACTCGATATAGAGATATCTCCTGTAGATGGTGTCAGTGATGAGTATTCTTGCCATGTCGGTATCTATAGTCTTTACTGTTTGTCTTTACTTGCCTACTGCTGTGCTTTTCTTTTCCCTCGGAGGATGCTGCGCAACCAGAGTAATAGTAGGCTGTCAGGGGTGATGTTATCTCCACCTGTCTTGGGATTGTATACAGGCATATTTGTTTTTATTGAGTTAAGTACCCGAGGCCTGCGTAAGGAGGCCTCGGGTACTAAGTTAGTTGCTTATTGCGTTTCATCCACCATTTGATGGCAGAGGTAAGACCTTTCACAATGAGCTCCTGTAGAGGATCCTGTGCTCCAGGCATTTTGTACTGATTGTTTGACATGGATTCTTGGGTGTTAGTGGGTTAGTACTTAGTTGTTTTGATTGTTGTTGTTGAGCTGCTTAGTTCCCTCGATGACGGCACCTGAGATGCTTAGTACAGTGGCGGCTACCTTGAGGATGCCAGTCCAGTTGGTTGAGTTGTTAGAGTTGCTCATACGCTACGTTGTTTTAATTTGTTAGTTACTACTTACAAGTGCAAAGGTATTGGGCTGTGTTGCCAAAACTTGGCAGAGGCTATCAAATGCGAAAAAAACTGTAGCGACCTTAGCCAAGCCCCAAGGATACGACTCTATTCTCTTATTAAATCTAGGAGGTGTGAGCGCTGTTTTTCTTGTATCTTTGCACGATAATGAGTAAGAAAAAGAAGCCTAATATATTGCTCGATAACACTAGCGACTGCATAAGTCTCAAGGGTGTACGTGTCAATAATCTCAAAAATATAGACCTGACGATACCACGTGGTAAGCTCCTGGTCGTTACGGGCGTAAGTGGTAGTGGCAAAAGTTCACTGGCCTTCGATACGCTCTATGCCGAGGGGCAGCGTCGTTATGTCGAGAGCCTATCATCCTACGCCCGTCAGTTCCTAGGGCGTATGGCTAAGCCCGAGAGTGACTGGATACAAGGTATCCCACCTGCCATCGCTATCGAGCAGAGGGTTATTAGTCGTAATCCTCGCTCAACTGTCGCCACCTCTACTGAGATATATGAGTATCTGCGTCTGCTATATGCACGTGTAGGGCGTATGATCTCTCCTACCAGCGGAGAGGAGGTGCGCAAGCATACTGCGGCTGATGTCCTACAATTCTTGGCTGAGCAGCCTACGGCTAGCCGTGTGTACCTACTAGTAGCACTACATCTGCCCGAGGGGCGTTTGCTAGGCGACCACCTAGAGATACAGCTACAGCAGGGCTATTCGCGCCTGTGGATAGATGGGGGCATACGTATGATTGAGGACTATATAGCCGAGGGGCTACCCACTGTCGGTAGCTTGTGCCTCTTGTTAGATAGGCTTGTGATCAATGAAGAGCTAGATCTAGGCCAGCGCTTAGGAGAGAGTATAGAGCAGGCTTTTTTCGATGGGCGTGGTGCTTGTAGCGTTGTAGTAGACCGTCCCGATGGCGAGCGCATAGAGCGCACTTTTAGCAATGTGTTTGAGGCTGATGGACGTATATTTGCCGAGCCTAGCCCCGAGATGTTTAGCTTCAATAACCCGATTGGCGCCTGCCCGACCTGTGAGGGCTTTGGTAAAGTTATGGGTATTGACGAGGAGCTAGTTATTCCCAACAAGAACCTCTCCGTCTATGAGGACTGCGTGGCCTGTTGGCGAGGAGCTGTCTCTAGTGAGTGGAAGCGTTATTTCATCAACCATGCAGTGCCGCTCGGATTCCCTATCCACCGTGCCTACGCTGATCTCTCTGATGAGGAGCGCCGTATGCTCTGGGCTGGTGTCCCTATTGAGGGTGATCCTTACGTCGATACAGTTGGTATTGATAGTTATTTCAAACTCTTGCAGCGAGATATTCATAAGGTGCAGAATCGTGTACGTCTATCACACTTCAAGGGAAAAACGATCTGTCCTAGCTGTGGTGGAGGACGCCTCAGTGCAGATGCCCTCTGTGTACAAGTAGGGGGGCGGAATATTGCAGAGGTCGTAGCGATGACCTTGGACAAAGCCTATGACTTCTTTTGCAAACTCAGGTTGGAGGAACACGAGGAGCATATAGCTAAGCGCCTATTAGATGAGATTCGTAGCCGTATCAGTTTCCTTATAGAGGTAGGGCTAAGCTATCTGACGCTTGATCGTCTCAGCAATACGCTCTCAGGGGGCGAGAGTCAGCGCGTAACACTCGCCTCGCAGCTGGGTAGTAGCCTTGTGGGCTCGCTCTATGTGTTGGACGAACCGAGCATAGGCCTACACCAGCGTGACACCTCGCGTCTTATCGGGGTGATGAAGCGTCTACGTGACCTTGGCAACACCGTCGTAGTCGTAGAGCATGACGAGGAGGTTATGCGTGCCAGCGATTATATCGTAGACATAGGCCCCTATGCAGGGCGCCTCGGTGGAGAGGTT
>JAXFXP010000058.1:0-3870 GCA_034091595.1 Porphyromonas sp. | reverse complement strand
ATACTATCACGCAAAAGACAGGATTAATCGTACTATCTGGGGGGATGGATAGCGTAACCCTCCTCTACGACTATCAGGAGCGCATCGCTCTAGCTGTATCCTTCGACTACGGCAGCAAGCACAATTCCTCGGAAATCCCCTATGCAGCAGAGCATTGCGCCAAGCTAGGTATCAAGCACATCACGATACCGCTCTCCTTTATGAATGAATACTTCCGTAGCGACCTGCTGCTCTCAGGTGGAGCCATACCTACCGAAGCCTACAATGCCGAGAATATGTCTAGCACTGTGGTACCTTTCCGCAACGGCATTATGCTAAGCATTGCTGCTGGGCTAGCCGAGAGCTACGACCTCAGCGAAATATACATCGCCAACCACTTCGGAGACCATGCTATCTATCCCGACTGCCGTCGTAGTTTCGTTCTGCCGATGATGGAGGCCATCGAGGCTGGCACAGGCAACAGTGTGCAACTCCGAGCCCCCTATACAGACATTAGCAAGACTGACATTGCACGTATTGGCGGACGCCTCGGCATAGACTACAGCCGCACCTGGAGTTGCTATCAGGGTGGTGCGAAACAATGTGGCATCTGCGCCACTTGCCGAGAGCGCCGCGAAGCCATGCAGGAGGCCGGACTAGTAGACCCTACTGAGTACATTAATTAGCCTTCGGTAGCTGGCAGGGGATTATAGGCTGCTGGGACGCTCTATGAGCGTGCATTAGAGAGACCCTAATATTGATAAGGTATCTTTATAGTAGGTCACGACAAGCTCTACCCCAAGCGGGCAGGCTAAGCCGATGGGAATTTATGATTATAAAGGCCTGAGTCTCGACGGGCACAACGGCAAGGCGAGCGCCATATCATACAGGAGTTTCCACTGTATAGATAAGTCTAGATTGTACCAAATCTTCTTTCCCCAACGGCTAAAACCTCACCCTATCGTGGCATCTACAGCATCACGGCCCCAAGCGATATTAGACTGACTATTAGCCACAGCAATACCCCCAAGACAAATGGCTTGACTCCGATTCCTCGCAACCCTTCCCTAGAGAATGATGCCCCGATAAAAAACATCGCGAAGATTAACCCTTTGCGCGCTACTGTAGTAACCCATGTAGTGATAACAGGATAGTCTCCAAGCAAATAGGTATTCAGCAGAGTGGCAATAATGAAGCAAAATATAAACCAAGGTATGTGCATCTTGGCACCTTTGCTTTTGAATAGAAAGGCTGACACCAAAGCTACAGGTATGATCCACAATGCACGGGTCAGTTTGATCAGAATCGCTGTACGTAGAGCCTCCTCGCCATAGATAGATGCAGCCCCTACCACGCTACTCGTATCGTGGATGGCTATACCCGCCCAAGCCCCGAAAGCACTCTGAGACATACCCAGCTGATGCCCTATCACTGGGAAAACGAATAGGGCCACAGCGTTGAGGATAAAAACTGTTCCCAAAGCTAGAGACATAGCACGCTCATCAGCCTTGATGGTCGGGCCCACTGCCGCAATGGCGCTCCCGCCACAGATAGCAGTCCCCGCACCGATGAGATAAGCCGTTTTGCGCTCTATCCCCAAGACTCTAACACCCAGCCAATAGCCTAAAGCCAGAGTCCCGAAGACCGATACTACACTGAAGCTAATCCCCGAAATACCCGAGGCTAGAGACTCCTCGAGGTTCATCCCGAAGCCCAAACCTACAACACTCCACTGAAGCAAGGTTTTAGAGGCACGGCTATTGAAGCTCGGGTATGGCGTCCCCCCAATAAGAGCAAAGGCTAACCCAAGAGCCAAAACTAGTGGAGGGCTCAGCCATGCTAATTGCCTTGCAACAGCAGGGACACAAGAGAGAGCTAGAGCGCACCCCAAAGCAAGAGCTAGCCCGACATAGAGGCGCTTCACCCCCGATTGCTTATCTTTCATAATGCTCGTTGATGTTTGTACGCACAAAGGTAATGAGACCGCTACGCTTTATCAAGCGAGCAGCGTCACCCATATCTCTACAGATTATAGAGCACCCTCCTATTAGACTACCATCTACCGGCATCAGCAGAGATCTACTATGCTTCTACTGAGTAGCCATCTGTGCATAGGTAGCTACCCGCTCATTCACTAGCTGGTGTACTCTGCAATACTACAGCGCTTAACTACAAACCATATATGTAGAGGACCTAGCTCTTCACTACGACACTACCCTCCCCCAAGCCTTACTTGGCATGCCTCGTTTATAGATTAGGGTATTGGTCCAGGATAAGCCCCAAACGTAGGCAAGGCACACGAGAGCTATATCCTCGTGTGCCTTGCTATCTGGTCTATATTGTATAGGGGTATTACCCGTGCGATGCCTAATTATTTACTCTGAGCAAATAGCCATTCCCGAATGGGCTCAATACTATATGCTACACGCCAGGTATTACGATGTCCGCTGGCTCCTGCAGTAGAAGCCCCTGGCAAGAATACAGATCCTTTGACGAAGGTCGTATAGTTGATAGCTGTGCCATTCGCTGTTATCTTGTCGTAGGCAAAACGATACTCATTAGCAGTCCAAGTGGCATCCCAAAAATCACGACTCACCTTGGCTCCGTTTTGCTCCAAATGTTTTGTGATAGCATTCTGACCAGGGAAAGCCCCAGCATCGTCTACCGAAGTCATAATCCACAGCTTTTTGGTAGCCAATGGTGTCGTCAGTTTGGGGTCCCACTGACCAGCAACGAGGTAACTTGCTGCAAACAAGTCGGGATACTTGATATTCATTGCAATAGACATCATACAGCCCCCCGATTGTCCCGTCGCGTAGATACGATTTTTGTCTATAGTATACTTACTACAGAGTTCCTCGATGAGGTTTACTGTCGTCTGCATCATCGGAGAGGTCTCTGAGTTGTCATCAACAATTATCTCATCAAACTGCGGAGCTAGCACATAGCACGGGCGCTTGGATTGCTCCTCGGGGCTTGCCCAGACGACAGCTCCAAGCCCCTGAAACAGCGTGGCTCTGTAGTAGTAACTAGTAACGCCTGCATCGTGCATAAACAACACCAAAGGCAAAGGCAAAGGCTTACCCTCGTATCCCTTAGGCTTATAGAGATTGTAGCGTAGGGTTTTGCCCGTCTTGCTGTCGGTAAAGGTGAGTTGCTCGAAGTCATCAACGACAAGGTTGCGGACATGCGATGTGGTAATCGTTTTAGCATCATAGCGGACAGTAGCCTGTGGCTCACGGTAAGCGAGATTGTCGGCGAGTTTGTCTCCAGCTACCCACTTCTTCCCCCCTCGTTTGGGTGTACTCGTTGTCGTCGCATTGCTCATAGCTTGCTTGTAGGCGAGAGACAGCTCGGGATTTTCTGTGGAGATATGGAGGAGCACATAGCGTCCAGAATCACTTGCAGCGCCCAGCTCCAGCTTATTGTGTACCGACACTTTATCTACCTTATAACCCTCCACGGAGAAAGCATCCTGGCTTAGGTCAGAGAGCCTTACTACCACGGGAAACTCCACACCCACAGCCACAAAGCGTACTCCATCTCCGTACACTTGGGTAATTGCCGTGGCTTGCTTCGCTTTCGGTAGAGCCATTAAGCCCCAACTCATCATAAGAGTTGCTACTAAACTTAGTATTTGTTTCATCCTTGTTATTGTTTTGATCATCTCATTTAGCTCTTTACGCTTAGTACTGCTAAAAACTAAGACATTAAATAGCCTTAAGCGTTTAACGTCAGTTTACACTAAACATCCTATTTATGCCCCCCATCGCCAGGGCAACCGCATCAAAATACAAGCGCTATCTTTGTAAGCATGAAATACTTCGAGACTATCCCAGATCCACGCGTATTAGGCCGCTGTAAATATAGATTGTGTGACATCCTATTCAT
>JAXFXP010000057.1:0-3908 GCA_034091595.1 Porphyromonas sp. | reverse complement strand
CCTCCAATGCTACGGTCGTGCCACTCGTTTTCCCACTCTTCGCTGGTGCAGCAGCTTTTACAACGCTTCTAAACCTACAGAATCAGGGCATCGCGCACATCAATCTGCTGGTAAGTGTCCTACTCAATATGGTGCTCGTCTACGTAGTGCTTCGCTACGTGGAGCCTATAGAGCGTGCCATCGGCAAACAAGGGTCTTACATCCTGCGCAAGGTCTTCGGTGTCATACTCATCGCCATCGCTGTGAAGTACCTCGTGAATGGTGTGATGGGTATCATCGCCTCTCTCGGATAAGCCCAGAGAGTGGCTACTGTGTAATACGAACCTATCTGCGTAATAAATAGTCGAGCCTCAGCGTTGGAATAATAGACATGTTTAACTTAATTAATACCGCATGATATATAACTACTCCATTATCCCAACTCCCCGAATCAGCAGTACAGGCAGCAAGCAAGACGAAGAGGCTAGACAATCCTACAAACATCAGCGCACACTGGCCAACCTAAGAGCACTCGCCCGCAGTCTCTAGCTAGGTTATATCGCTGGCAAAAAACTAGCTATCATACATCTATGAGTACTATTGTATCACCTTCGCTTCTCTCGGCCAATTTCCTCCGCCTAGAGGACGATGTACAGATGATTAACGAGAGTAGTGCAGACTGGCTGCACATTGACGTTATGGACGGCACCTTCGTCCCTAATATCTCTTTTGGCTTCCCTATCCTAGAGGCCATCGCTCCCATCCTTAAAAAGCGCTTGGACGTACATCTGATGATCGAGCAACCGATGAAGTTCGTCCGTGAGCTTGCCGCCCTAGGTGTAGATACGATGAACGTGCATCAGGAGGCCGTCGTACATCTGCACCGAGCTATCTATGCCATCAAGGACGCTGGCATGAAGGCAGCCGTGACCCTCAACCCAAGCACCCCCGTCGAAGTCCTCACGGACCTTATAGGAGACCTAGATATGGTTCTGCTTATGAGCGTCAACCCAGGCTACGGCGGACAGAAGTTCATCCCCCGCACGCTCGACAAGACTCGCCGCCTGCGTCGTATGATAGACGAGGCCGGCAGCCACTGCCTCATAGAGATAGACGGGGGCGTAAACCTCGATACCGGCCGTGCGCTCGTAGAGGCGGGTGCCGATGTGCTCGTAGCAGGCAGCTATGTCTTCGGGCATAGCGACCCCAAAGCTGCTATCGAGGGGCTCAGACAGCTCTCACGCTAAGAGCATCATAGGCAGGGGACGCCATGGCTCGGACGAATACCCTCAGCTCTCACCCTGCCCTCAGCCTACTAGTGCCACTAGTACTAGGTATACACCTAAGACCAGTAGACCACAGCCGAGGCCTCGTAGTACTAGGCGGTGGTCTAAACTTTTGCCTCGTCTGGATGCTGTCTGCCCGAAGCTGTGCAGCCTATCGCTGGCGTAGTATCCCTCTGCACCTAGGGCTACTCCTTGCTACTCTCGCCCTAGGGATGCTCCGCACCCAGTGGGCTATACCCTACACACCTACAGAGGAGGCTGATAGCCTACGCCTACTGTTGGTCCAAAACCTGCAGGCCTCGCCCATCTCTCCCGAAGTACAGCACCTGATACAGGCCCTTAGCCTCGGCTATCTGCCACGTGGAGAGACTATACAAGCGATGCGCGAAAGCTTCGCCCACTCTGGAGCAGCACACCTCCTGGTCGTCAGTGGTTATCACCTAGGGCTGATCGTCGCCCTTATGGCAGTTATGCTAAGGCGACTACGAGAGGCGCACCCGCTACTCTACTATGGACTGCTGCTGATAGGGGCATGGGGCTTCGTAATACTAACAGGTTGGGGGCTCCCGAGCGTTAGAGCAGCACTCATGCTGAGCGTCTACCTAGTAGCGAATATGCTCGGACGTAGCGCACATACTCCCAACGTATTAGCTTTCGCAGCCATCATACAGCTGCTGTACGACCCGACTAGCCTATACAGCTGGGGTATGTGGCTCAGCTATACGGCTGTACTCTCTATACATCTCTACTACGCTCCACTACGTAATGCCATCGGGGCGCTTCGCAATCCCCTCGTAGCGAACCTTTGGGAGGCTCTCTGCCTCACGCTCGCCGCCCAAGTACTGACCTTGCCTCTTGTGATGTATCTATTCGGATATGTTAGTCTCAGTTTCATCTTCACAGCCCTGCCTCTAGGCCTTATGGCTAGCGTACTGATACCTCTCAGCCTAATAGCCTATTTGCTTGCTTACTGTGGTCTGCCGCTGGGCTTGCTGGCGACGGCTATCGAATACCTCGGGCAAGCGATGCTCACCCTGAGCGAGGCTGGGGGCAAGCTTACCGGAATCCTGCACGCTGGCACTATGCCACTATGGGCACTTTTGCTCTCATGGGGACTAGCGGCTACCCTCAGTTACGCACTACGCCCCGCCCCCTGGCCCAGTGATAGGCGCTAGGGACGGGGCGTAGCACAGAGGCTAGGCTGTGCTAGCCTTCCTCGCGCCTAAAGAAAGAGAAGTTTACCGAGCCGTACTCCCTGTGGTCGATACAGAGCGGATGCTCAGCGAAGTTGTAACTCTTGGGATGCTCTACCACCAGCAGGCCATCGTCCCTGAGACGCCCCGAGGCTAGTATAAGATCGGGCAGTGTAGCTATCTCCTCGAGCTTGTAAGGTGGGTCCGCAAAGATGAAGTCAAACTCTGGTATGGCCTGCGGAGCCGACAAGTATCTGAAGACATCACCCTGCATCACCTGCCACACTGACTCCTCGTGCAATAGACCTACGACCTGGCGGATAAAGAGCGCATGCTCACGACGCTGCTCTATGCTCACGACACGACCAGCACCACGGCTTACCAGCTCCGCTGAGATACTGCCCGTGCCTGCGAATAGGTCGAGCGCTGTAGCCCCATCGAAGTCGATATATTGCTGTAGTACGTTGAATAGATTCTCTTTAGCGAAGTCCGTCGTCGGCCGAGCATTGAAGCTCTTAGGCACCTCGAAGCGACGACGTTTGTGCTTTCCTCCGATTATTCTCATATCTTCTAGGTATTATTATTACGACTTATTTGATGGCTAATCAGAGTTACAACTATCTTTACCATCAGCTCCATCTCCTCTGGTCGGCTCTCTGCAATTAGCAGGGTTATCGCCACAAGAGTACTATCTGCAATACACTTATTGTCCTCTGAATCGTACAACACCCCATTGCCAGCCATAAACCACAAGAATAGAGACGCCGCTATTCTTTTATTTCCATCAACAAAGGAATGATTCTTCACTACGAGGTAAAGCAGCATAGCTGCCTTTTCCTCTATTGTTGGATACAGTTCTTGTCCATCGAAGGTTTGATATATCTGTCCAAGACTACTCCGAAACGAGTCATCTTTTTCTAGGGCAAACCACTTACTTTCTCCTCCAACTAAGTTGCTCAACCTTTGTATTTCGGTCATAGCTAGCTCATAGGTAAGCACAAAAGAGCTTTTTGAGGGATTAATACTGCCTCTCAGTTCTAACGTTTCATGGTCATAGGCATCGAGCGTATCTAAAGCAAAGGCATAGTCAGTTACAACAGAAAGGAGTGTATTTACTTCCGATAAAGAAAGTGCATCATGCCTCTTTATCGTCCCCCCTAGGAGTGAAACAAGACTCTTAAGCTCTTGATACTTATGCTTAGCTTGATTCAGGTTGATGCTATAGCCCCGAACAAGATACTCTCTCAAGATAGTATTGGCCCACTTTCGGAAAGCAACCCCCTGAGGAGATTTCGTTCGGTAGCCCACCGAAAGTATAGCATCAAAATTATAATAACTTCCCTCTCTTGTCTGAATCTTCCCCTGCATAGCTCCAGGTTTTGGGGTTGTCGAAAATTTGGCCAAACCCACTAAACCCTCTAGCTCTTCTCGTTGGGCGTTAGCAAGATGC
>JAXFXP010000056.1:0-4719 GCA_034091595.1 Porphyromonas sp. | reverse complement strand
TTGGCTCAGCTCGTACAGGGCCTCTACGACCAGCTCTAGCTTATCTATATTACCACAGACAGGCATTAGATAGGCCGGATGCGAGCGGTGGGCGGGCTTGAAGCTAATAACTAGACTATCGGCCACTACGGCCCAACGTGTACGATAGCGCTCGCTCCAGCCGTAGAGGTTACTGAAGGCTAAATCGCATATCTGAGAATGGCCCTTTAGTGTGAATGACTGTATCCTATCCCTATCCTCGAGTGTGATAGGTTTGAATTCAATTTTACTCATAACCTTACAACTCTATACTCTGCTCATTGTTCACCCACGAGTGTCCAGGAGTGTAGCCTTGCTCTGTACGCCTGTACACTCGGCTCTGTCTATTCCAGCGAAATATAGAGCATACAGCAAGGGCTAGAGTGCGGAGAAGTCCCGCTCTCTAGCCCTTCGGTATGATAGGTCTATACTGTGTTAAACTTTTGCGCTAGTCTAGGAAGCGCTGAGTGAGCCCTGCGAAGGCATCTATGCGTCTATCACGGAAGAAAGGCCACCAGCGACGTACACGCTCACTGCGTACAAGGTCTACATCAATTACAGCTGTAGCTTCCTCACGACCAAGCTCTAGTAGTAGCTCTCCCTGTGGCCCAGCTACGAAGCTACGCCCCCAGAAGAGTATGCCATTGGTTTGCTTTGATGGGTCTTCCTCGTGTCCTACACGGTTTACTGTGATAACGGGCAGACCATTAGCGACAGCGTGCCCACGCTGTACCAGCTGCCAAGCATCGCTCTGTCGTGTTTGCTCGCTAGCATGGTCGCTGCTCTCCCAGCCAATAGCGGTAGGATAGATGAGTACCTCTGCCCCACGCATAGCCATTAGACGAGCCGCCTCTGGATACCACTGGTCCCAACATACCAAGACCCCTAGCTTACCTACCGAAGTCTGTATTGGTTCGAAGCCCAGATCCCCAGGTGTGAAGTAGAATTTCTCGTAGTAGGCGGGGTCGTCAGGGATATGCATCTTGCGATACTTGCCGGCTATGGAGCCGTCGCGCTCGAGCACTACAGCTGTATTGTGGTAGAGGCCTGCAGCACGGCGCTCGAAGAGAGAGAGCACTATCACGATACCAAGCTCCTTGGCTACAGCCCCAAACTCCTCAGTGCTAGGTCCGGGTATGGGCTCGGCTTCATCGAAGATAGATACATCTTCGGTTTGACAGAAATATAATCCGTTGTGCAGCTCCTGTAGAACAACAAGTTCGGCTCCTTTGTGGGCGACCTCTCGGATACTCTCTATTAGTCTGGCCTTGTTGTGGCTGTGGTCAGCCGTATTGGCCTGCTGTATAATTCCTACTTTCATGGTGTTACCAGTTCTCTTTATTCATGAACCCTAGAGGTATCTGCATAGTCGCGCAGTGCAGGCTACCGTGCTGGCGGATCAGTTGGCGGCAGTCTACGCCTACAACCTCTCTATCAGGGCAAGCCTTACGTAGCCTATCGAGTACTATTTCATCGCTTGGCTGAGCATAGGTGGGTACTATAATAGCCCCATTGACAAACAGGAAGTTGGCATAGGTGGCTGGTAGCCGGTGCCCATCTTCTTCGTGTATTGCTTGGGGTAGGGGCAAGGGGATTAGTTCATACGGTTCGCCAGATATAGTACGAAGCTCCTGAAGCTCTTTTTCCATACGCTTGAGCCCGTGGTAATGCATATCATATCCGTCTTCGCACTGTATGTAGGCTATTTGTGTGGGAGAGAGGAAGCGGGCGAGTGTATCTATATGTCCATCGGTGTCGTCGCCCTCTAGCTCTCCATTGCGGAGTAGGATAAGGCGCTCAGCACCTAGAGTCTCGGAGATCAGGCTCTGCAGGTCTTCCTCGGCAAAGCCAGGGTTGCGATTCGGCTCGTGTATACAACCGTAGGTAGATAGTATGGTCCCCTGTCCATCGCTCTCTACACCACCGCCCTCTAGCACAAGCATCAGCCGATTCATCGTCTGCACATCACGTCTAAACGCTGCACTTAGATAGAGACAACGGGTCATCAGATTGTCTTTGCCAGCGGCAAATTTCATCCCCCAGCCGTTGAACGTAAAGTCGGCGATAGCTTTGGCCGTAGAGCCATCGGCTTGCTCTATACGGAAGGATAGGGGACCATAGTCGCGCACCCAGGTGTCGTTGCTAGGCATCTCTAGTACATAGAGCTTGTGCTTGGGCGTGTCGTCTACGAATAATTCACGGACGTGTTGGGTATCTTGTGCTAATACAAGTACATCCTCGTAGCGTAGGATGGTACGCACTATATCCAGATAACAAGCCTCTATCTCGGGCAGCATATCTGCCCAGTCGGTATCGCTATGCGGCCAAGTGAGTAGCACAAGGTCTTGCTCTTCCCACTCGGGAATCATTGTTAGCTTCATAATACGCTTACTTACGCTTTTGTGGTGCGGCTACAGTACGGTAGCCTGCATTGATCTTGCCCTTGGCGATGTTTAGGAGCTTAGCCTTGATCATCGTCTTGCGGATAGCAGAGATTTTATCGATGAACAGCACACCTTCTATATGGTCGTATTCGTGCTGTACGACGCGTGCTGCAAAGCCCGTGAAGGTCTCGCGCTGTGGCTCGAACTGTTCGTTTAGGTACTCGATGGTAATGCTACTAGGGCGATCTACTCGCTCATGTATACCTGGTATGCTGAGACATCCCTCGTTCTCTGCGACTATCTCGGTACCGTATTCTACAATACGTGCATTGATAAAGCAGCGCTTGAGGCCTGCACACTCGGGGAAATCGTCTTTCATAACATCAGCATCAATGACGAATAGACGTATGGCGCGCCCGATCTGAGGTGCAGCTATACCAATGCCTTCGCTGAAGTACATAGTCTCCCACATGTCTTCGATGAGCTTCTGGAGCTCGGGGTAGTCTGGGCTAATATCAGTACCAACTTCGCGCAGTACAGGGTGCCCATATAGATAAACAGGTAGTTTCATATATTATTGGTGTATAGTTTACTGTTTGTTTTGCCGCCAGAGGATACTCGCTGGTAGCGCCGCTGATATAGCTGAGATAATAGCTGTAGCTAGTAGCGTATAGGCTAGGTCGATTATCTGTATATCGATGGGGAAAGGCATCCTATTGAGCCCTTCGCCAGAATAGAGGAAGCTCCACTGCGCCTGTGCTAGACTGATACCTAGCCCGAGGACTAAGCCTAGGGAGGAACCAATACCAGATATAAGTACGCCTGTAAAAGCGAATATGGCGGTAGTCTGTAGGCGTGTAGCTCCGAGTGTATACAGTGTACGTATGTCTAGCTCTTTCTCTAGGATAAGCATCACTAGGCTACTACCGAGATTGAAAGCTGCTAGGGTAAGTATCGCTATCATAATCAGGTAGACCATAATGCGCTCTGTGCGGATAAGGACAGTTAGTCCAGGCTGCTGCTGCTCACGGTTGAACAGGCTGTACTGCGTACCTAGCTGCGTACTTAGTGCTGCCTGAGCATCCCTTAGCGCTGTAGAGTCTTTTAGTTTTATCGCTAGAGCATTGGCCGTATTGCTATCGTAGTTGAGTAGATTGGCCAGCGCCTCGGCATCCATATATATGCGCTTATTGACACTCTCGCTATAGGGTGGTAGTACTCCCGTTATGATAACGTCCTGCGTAGTGAAGGCTGAGCTTGCCAAGAGTGGGTTGATGAGTCCTTCTCGTCGTGGTAGTATCAGCTGGAGCAGACTCTCGTCTTCTGCTGTGGCATCTGCTCCCTCAGCGGCTAGTGCTATGCCTATTGTAATGCCTATGCTGTCAGCATTAGCTCGATATTGCTTAGGTGCAAGCAAGTCCCCCCTAAGCATATTTGCCCCCATCGGTACGACCTGAGGGTAGTCTGTGCGGATACCATAGACTGTAGCAGTATGCTCACTACGGTCACCACGTAGTACGGCCTGTGCCTCTAGTATAGGTGTGCTGTGCTGTACGTAGGGACTATGTCTCAGGATGTTTGCGAGGCTGTCTATCGCCAGTGTATTGCCTTGCTTGGGGCGTATGAGTAGGTCTGGACTACTATTAGCCTCGCTACCGACGAGTAGCGCTACGTAGCCATTGTACACGGAGAGGACGCAGACAAGTGCAGCTGTTACGATGCATATCGCAACAGCTGAGACTAGAGAGATCCAGCCAGTGGCACCTAGACGACTGCGACCGAATAGATACCGTAGTGCCGTGAATAGAGCGAAGCGCATACTATAATGCCGAGCTAGAGGCAAGACTCTGGAGTCTTACTTTTTGAGTAGCTCGTCGATGCGCTCTAAATAGTTGAGCGAGTCATCGATATGGAAGTAAAGCTCTGGTATACGGCGTAGCTGACTCTTGATGCGCTTGCCGAGGTCGAAGCGTATGGTTGTAGCATTTTGCTTGATAGCTGTGAGTAGCTCGTCTGCCTTATCGTTAGGGAATATAGATAGGCGTACGTGTGCTATGCCGAGGTCTGGGCTGATGCTTACGCTAGTAACTGTTATCAGCACCCCTGGCATAGCCATAGTCTGTAGACGGAAAAGTTCGCTTAGCTCTTTCTGGAGCAAGCGATTAACCTTACTTGTGCGGGTATTATCCATTGTGTTTGTTATGCTCTAATTAAGTCGTTGTACTACAAAGGTACTCATTTATAATAGACGGGGTATTTGCCAGGTGTGGTATGACTGCGCCAGAGCCAAATCTCTAGACCAACAACGCTAAAGCTA
>JAXFXP010000055.1:0-7497 GCA_034091595.1 Porphyromonas sp. | reverse complement strand
AAGCTTTCCAAGAGTGGCAATAAACATAAGCCCTGGAGACTGTGCTACAGCCTCTATAAGTGTTTATAACTCAAGCGTGCGGGCTGGCCCAAGTGTCTTGTCCCAGCCCGCACGCTTGTTTACTACCACTCTAAGGTTACTCAGCCTCTTCGCCAGACTCTGGCATCGCCACTGGGTCTGCCGATGGGATACCCTCTAGGAAGTCCTGCTCGTAGCTTTCGCCTGAGCTATCATTGGCATCGCTACAGGGCGAGAAGTCTTCAGGCAGATTAAACTTTGCCTTGGTATCGTAGCCAAGCTTAGGGTCTCCGTAGACCTTCTTCATAAAGAGACCAAACACAGGGAGTGCAGCAGCAGCACCCTGACCGAAGGCCATAGAGCGGAAACGCACCGAGCGATCCTCCCCTCCGACCCAACAGCCAGCGACGATGTCTGGAGTGAAGCCCATAAACCACGAGTCGCTGTTATTCTGCGTCGTACCAGTCTTCCCTCCGAGAGGTACAGGTAAGTTATAGCGCAGTAGGCGCCGTGCCGTACCACCCTGCACTACATTCTGTAGCATGTAGAGCATCTTATCGGCTGCTTCCTGAGGAAGAACCTCCGTCATACGAGGAGAGAAGGTTGCTACCACGTTGCCCAATTGGTCCTCAATATGGGTTACTAAGAGAGGACTCACACGTATACCTTTATTGACAAAGGTAGAGTAAGCCGATACCATCTCACTGACAGAGCCATCTGGAGTACCTAGGCTCATAGCAGGCATCTCCTCGATGTAGCCAGCTAGACCATAGCTACGTAGTAGGTTTAGGAAGGTATGCGTAGAGGTACGATACATCAGCTGTGCCGTAATCCAGTTGTCTGAGTGCTGTAGCCCCCACTGGATAGAGGCACTACCACGTCCTGCATTGTCGGTACGTGGCGACCAGCCTCGGTAGGGAGGTGGTGCATGAGGTACCACGTCGCAAGGAGACATCCCCTCAATCATCGATAGTGAGTAGAGGAAAGGCTTAATCGTCGAACCAACCTGACGACGTCCCTGAGATACCATATCGTACTGGAAGGCATTGAAGTTGATTCCCCCCACATAGGCCAATACATGCCCATTGTGTGGGTTCATAGCCATAAAGCCCGAGCGCAATATACCCTTGACATAGAGGATAGAGTCGCGGGGCGACATCTCTACCTCCTTGTCGCCCTTCCAGGACCAAAGATTCATGGGGACTTTCTTATCAAAGCTGCGGATGATTTCCTCCTCGCTCATCCCTTCTTCCTTGCTAGCTCTCCAGCGTTCGCTCTGACGCATAGCACGGCCGATAATCTCTTCGCGCTGCTTAGTCGTCAGGCTCGCAGAGAAGGGTGCACTCTTACTGCCCGCCTTCTCTCTGTCGAAAGCAGGCTGCAGGACGGTCCCTAGATGCTCGCTCATGGCTTCCTCAGCATAGGCCTGCATACGGGCATTGAGCGAGGTATATATCTTGAGCCCATCGGTGTAGATGTTGTAAGGCGAGCCATCAGCCTTGAAGTTTTTGTTGCACCAGCCGTAGAGCGGATCTTGCTCCCAGGCTGTAGAGTCTACCGTGTACTGCTCTCCCTGCCAGCTAGCATAGTCCTCTCGCTTGGGCTTATTAGCCATCATAATACGGCGTATGTAGTCTCGCATGTAGGGGGCAGGCCCCTCTCTGTGCGTTGTACGAGTGAAGTGCGTCTGTATAGGTAGGCTTTTGAGCGAATCAGCCTCGTATTCGCTGAGTATCCCCGCCTTGACCATCTGCTCGAAGACCGTATTACGGCGCTCCATTGGGCGCGAGGTACTCTTGTGTAGAATAGGATTGTAGTACGAGGGATTCTTACACATCCCCACAAGCATGGCTGCCTCTTGGATATTCAGCTCACTAGGGAGTTTATTGAAGTAAGTCTTGGCGGCAGAGCGTATCCCAACTGCATTGTACAGGAAGTCAAACTGATTGAGGTACATCGTAAGAATTTCCTCCTTGGTATAGAAGCGCTCTAGGCGCACAGCGATGACCCACTCGATAGGCTTCTGAAATAGTCGTGCCATCTTGCTCTCGGCCTGCTTGGAGTACAACAGCTTGGCTAACTGCTGCGTGATGGTACTACCACCACCAGCACCCTTCTGCTGCATAATACCCGTCTTGACTATAGCGCGCCCCAGACCTCGGAAGTCGATACCCGAATGCTCATGATAGCGTACATCCTCGGTAGCCACAAGGGCATTGATGAGGTGGGGGCTCATATCCTCATAGGCTGTGAAGATGCGGTTATCGCCACTAGTGGCATATGAGCCTATAACCTCGCCATCGGAGGATAACACCTGCGACGCAAATCTATTCACGGGGTTCTGCAATTGCTCGATCGGTGGCATATAGCCAACCCACCCCATATAAATAGCAAAGAATAGGCCTACTATCAGCACACCCGTGCCTAGGAAGCCCATCCATAGCCATTTGATGATCTTACTTTTCATCTATATCTATTAATCTTTTCGTCTTCTATATACAAGCGTGGTAGGAGGAGGCTTATACACCTCTCTCCTACCCTATGCTTGTATGAGTGGCGGCTTATTTACGCTCTTTGATGAGCCCGTAGCGATAAGCCTCTAGCAATTGTTTTAGGTCCTCGACTTGCTCGATAAGCTCTTTCCCCTTGTCTGTATCTCGGACATACATACGGTGCGAACTAAACTCGCTGACTACCGACTCACTGTGGATATCCTCCATGTGGTCAATCGCTTCTCGTGTAGAGCTAAAGGGGTCGTGCTTAACAAGCTTGAGACCATGCGAATTGAAAATCAGCGTATAGCCAGCAATACCAGTATCGGACTGATAAGCCTTACTAAAGCCTCCGTCGATTAGCATTAGCTTACCTCCAGACTGCAAGGGGTTCTCACCTTTGATAGCTTTGACAGGCACATGGCCGTTGATAATATGCGTATCTGGCCCCTCTAGACCAAACTCAGCTAGTATACGCTCACATACCTCAGGCTCCTGACGGTAGATATAGTAGTAGCCCTTGGCCTCGTGGTGGGTCTTTTTATCGGCTATAAAGTAGCGCTCCAGCGTCGTCATAGCACTCTTATCAAAGAGAGGCGAGTCTGGTCCACACCATAGATACCACATATAGTCTACAGCAGCCTCATGCTCGGGGACTTCGGTTTCATTCCAATGA
Source organism: Porphyromonas sp. (assembly GCA_034091595.1). GTDB lineage: Bacteria > Bacteroidota > Bacteroidia > Bacteroidales > Porphyromonadaceae > Porphyromonas. The sequence goes on along the minus strand of JAXFXP010000055.1, from coordinate 4,311 downwards.
GCTATGCGCACCATCTCGTCGATTTTTTTCATCAGCGCCTTACCCTTGTAACGTTTCTTACCCACCAACACTTCCTTGAATTGCCTATCCTCTGTCATCGGGAGTGAAGCATGGAATAGGAGATTCCTATTGTAAGACAAGAACATCCCCCCCTTACGGTAGAGGAAGTCTACATGCTGACGGAGCTTTTCGCTATGCATAAAGGAGACCATCAAACGATCTACTACGTCCTGCTCTTCGGCTGTCAGGGCGTATGGGTTTGCTGGGTCTATCGTCGGGAAGTGACTATCTAGCAGCTGATGTACCTCTCCATTAGGCAGAGTGATCGTCCCCGCTTTGGCATCGATACAGTGCAATAGATTACGGTCGTCCATCTTGTACTCAGGACGTCGCTTGATGATCTGGGCCTCTAGCTTGAACTGAATTATGGCTATCGCCTTATGCATCTGGCTAAGCATATAGAGGTTCTTCTCGTCGTAGAGACTCCCAGCATCTTTGCTCTTGGACTTGAAGCGCGTACATGGATCCTTTTTGTAGGTCTCCATGGCAAAGCGTGCCAAGGGTAGCAGGTTGATGCCATAGCCATCCTCTAGAGTCTCCAGATTGGTGTAGCGCAGCGCTATGCGCACCACATTAGCCATACTGGCGGCGTTCCCTACGGCGGCCCCCATCCAGAGCATGTCGTGGTTGCCCCACTGGAAGTCTACCTGATGGTAATCCATCAGCTTATCCATAATAATATGCGCCCCAGGTCCACGGTCGTAGACATCGCCAACCACGTGTAAGTGGTCAATAGCCATACGCTGTATCGTTTCACTTAGAGCGATAATGAAGTCCTCAGCTTGCCCTGTCTCGATAATCGATTTAACAATGCTCGTCAGATAAGGAGTCCTCTGCTGTTGGTTCAGCCCATCCTCGTGCAGGAGCTCCTGTATGATGTAGCTATATTGCTGTGGTAAGGCCTTGCGCACCTTACTACGGGTATACTTCTCCGTTACTCTCTGGCAGACTTTAATGAGCTGATATAGGGCTACCATATACCAGTTATCCATCTCGTCGCCCTCACGCTCACGGATGCGCTCCAGACTCTCCTTGGGATAATATATGAGGGTACACAGCTCTCGGATCTCCTGCTCACGGATACGCCCACTGAAAAGGTCATTAACCTTGATGCGGATGTTGCCCGAGGCATTCTTGAGAACGTGTATAAAGGCTTCGTACTCGCCATGTACGTCCGCAAGGAAGTGCTCTGTGCCCTTAGGTAGATTGAGAATAGCCTGCAGATTGATAATCTCACTGGCAGCGGCTGCACTGCTAGGGAATTGCTTAGATAATAAGCGTAGATATTTGAGTTCCTTGTTGCTAATATCCATAACGTTGCTTCTTATTTGGTACAAAGATATAGATTAAATCGTTACAGCTCACAGAGACAGTAGAGAGGAGCGCATACACAGCCCCTATCTATCGGCAGGACGATAGCCATGGGCAATGAGACACATATCCATAACGACCAGGGCACACATAGCCTCGACCACAGGCAGAGCACGGGGGACTACCGAGGGGTCATGACGTCCCTCTACACAGAGGCGTATATCACCGTCATCTGAGCAGGTTGCTTGCTCCTGAGCAATAGAGGGGGCAGGCTTGAAGGCTATGCGCATCCTCAGCTCTTGCCCTGTGGTAATGCCACCCAGCGTCCCGCCACCGTGATTACTATGGTAGTCTACACGAGCTCCTAGCTCAGCCCAGCTCATAGCATCATTGGCTTCGCTCCCACGCATAGAGGCCAAAGCAAAACCATCACCTAGCTCAAAGGCCCGGCTAGCGTTGATAGAGAGCATAGCACTAGCAAGCCGAGCCTCCATCTTGTCATAGATCGGCTCTCCTAGCCCCACGGGTATATTCGTAGCCACACAGGCGACTACACCACCGACGCTATCTCGCTCAGTGCGCGCAGCCTCTACCTCAGCAAGCATCGCCTCTGCTAGCTCTATGTCGGGCAGAGCCAACCTGGAGTTGCGCGCCCGTCTCAGAGCCTCCGGGCTATAAGGATATAATCCCTGAGCAGCCCGATGGCCTACCTGCCCAATAGATGAGGGATAGGCAAATATCTCTGTCCCATACTGCGCCTGCAGCCACTGACTAGCCATAGCTCCTGCCACAACTCTGATAGCCGTTTCGCGAGCCGAAGAACGCCCTCCGCCACGGTGATCACGATGGCCATACTTCTGCATATAAGTAATGTCTGCATGCCCTGGGCGGTAGCTCGTTTTGAGCTCCTCATAATCCCGACTATGCTGGTTGGTATTACGTATAATATAAGAGATAGGCGTACCTGTAGTCCGCCCTTCGTAGAGGCCCGAGAGGATCTCTACGTGGTCTGGCTCTCGCCGAGACGTAGTGTGCTGTCCCTGCCCTGGTGCTCGGCGCTTTAGAGAGTCCTGCACAGCCTCTAGGTCTAGCGCAAAACCTGCAGGGAAGCCATCTAATACGCCACCGATGGCCTCTCCATGGGACTCCCCCCAGGTGCTTAGGCGTAGCTGTCTTCCGAAGGTATTCATAGTAGTCCGGCCTCTACAAGCTCTACGATACGCTCCGTTACGGCATCGTCCTCGACCGTCTCGGGGGCATAGTCTTCTTTGAGGTTAGCCCCTATAAATTTAGCGAAGGCATTCCACCAAAAAGCTTTCCAACCGCCCAGGAAACTCTTCACAAGCTCATAGCTAGATGAGCCACACTGCCGTTTGATGAGCTTAATCAGTATCTTGCCCTGCCCGAGCGTCAGCTTGCGCATTTTGGGTTCCATCTCAGCTCTGAGATCACGCTCCACACGTTTGAGATGCGCCTTCTGCTCCTTCTCGGGGAGTGTCTCCATATACTCATAGGTCTCTATGATCGTTGCTGCTACATATTTGGCATACGGAAGCGTTCGCTTGACATCTCGTATGCGACGCCAATAGGCAGCACGCTCCTCGTGGCTGAGCTTACGGGGGATGCGTCTAGCCCGCACATTTAGGTCGGGCAGGATAACGTGGCGCGTCGTCGTATCCTCGGGAGATAGGTCCTGTGCTCGACCTTCGCTAGGCATAGAGAGTAACATCGCTAGGATGACTAATAGCCTAGATAGCCATACTCGCCCTTCGCCAGCGAGACTGCGCGGGCTGCCTGTGTGAGGAGTGAGCTTAGTGGTATTTCTCATTGTTGTCTTTGTTTGTTGGTCAGCGTACGGGCGCTCCCCAGTGTAGCTTACGTCTCAGTGTCTCTGCATAGCTCATAGCCCTTAGGCGTATCATAGAGATACTATGCTGGCTCTTGAGGACACGTATCTTGGTCTCACAGGGGACTATCTTCTCCTGACCATCCAGGGTGATCATAAAGGAATTGTTACGGGCCGTTACACTTAGCTCTATGACCGCCTCGTCTGATACTACGAGCGGACGCATAGAGAGCGAATGCGGTGCTATCGGCACAATAAGGGCGCACTCTGCATCAGGCATCATAATAGGCCCATAGACGCTTAGAGAATAGGCTGTCGACCCTGTAGGGGTCGCCAATATCAAACCATCACAATCATAATCGGCCAGATAGGCACCATCTAGCAGAGTATGTATCGTTATCATAGAGCCTGTCTCACGCTTAAGTATGGCTAGCTCGTTGAGCACCTCGCCATAATGTTTGCCATCCACCTCTACCCGCAGTTGCATGCGTCGCTCTATAGTATAAGCCCCCTCGAATAGACGGTGCAGGAGTGGTGCAGCCTCGTGGGCATCTATGTCGGTCAGGAAGCCCAAGCGTCCTATATTGATACCAAGTATAGGGATATCCTGCCCCCCCAGCTGACGTGCTGTACGCAGGAAGGTACCATCGCCTCCGAGGCTAATAGCAAAGTCTAGGTCTAGAGCAGCCCCAAAGTCCAGCAATTGCCCCGCTGGCGGGACGATACCATACTCACGGCGTACGATGCGGTCGAAACTAGGGTCGTAATACAGAGCAACATCAGCACGGGCTAGCTCTGCAAAGATTAGCTCTAGCTCCTGACGGTGCTGTGCCTTGTAGCCTGTGCCAAAGACCGCTACTTTATAAGGGTTCATAGTTATCTATTGTAATATCTAGGCAGGGGCCTCGTAGCCCCTTATTCCTTTAACAAAAATACGAATAACTAGGCGAACTATTGCCTTAGCATAAGGCAAGTACCAGGCTCGCTAGTATCTGCCCGAAGCCGAAATAGCAGACCTGGAGCCCATAGAGGTATCATGCAGTAGGCTCAGCTAAGGTGCTAAGGTCTACTTCTATGATATATAGCAGGGGCTG